>DYKX01000020.1 GCA_020722375.1 Anaerolinea thermophila | reverse complement strand
TAACCTATCAGCGGGTATTGATGGACAACGTCCTCCAGCAAAGCGGGCGCGTGGCCTGGGTGAGCGTTACCGCGACCGCACCTGATGCCCCCACTGCGTCACGGTCTTTGATGAATAGCGCCCTGACGGGGCTGGCGGTGGCATTCATGGTCAGCGCATGGATCCTGTTTCGCTCATTTTGGAACACTCAATCTTCCCCTCTGACAAAATGATTTTGTCCCGAATAATTTCAACGCTTTCAGTGAAGTTATCGCTGGAACGCTTTCAAGGATTGTTTACCAGGCTTTTTACTTCTCATATTGGCCGCGAGATGGCCAGCAGCCTGGGGTTGAAAATCACCAGCGCCGGTCTGACCTTCCTGATTACTGTGATTCTGGCGCGTATTCTGGGCCCGGCTGACTATGGCGTTAATGCTTATGTTTACGCCTTGGTCTCCCTACTTTTAGTGCCATCGGAATTTGGTCTACCGGTACTGGTCGTGCGTGAAACGGCGCGGGACATGGCGCGCCAGGATTATGCCATTGTCCAAGGTATTTGGCGATGGGCCGGACGCACAACGGCCCTTCTTTCTTTATCTCTGGTCGCTCTAACATTGACAGGTCTCTGGTTGTTCAAAGAGCCTTTGGCCGGGAAGACATTCTCAACGTTCGTTTGGGCATTGGCCCTGGTGCCTCTGGTCTCTTTAGGCAATTTGCGCGGCGCGGCCTTGCGCGGCTTGCACAAGGTCGTGGCTGGCCAATTGCCAGAGTTTTTGATCCGGCCTGGCTTGCTGGTGCTCTTTCTGATCGCGGCCGTCTTGCTTGGAGACGCCTCCTTCTCCGCTCCTCAAGCCATGGCGCTCTACGTAGCAGCGGCCGGCCTGGCTTTTTTGGCTGGTGCCTTGTTACTCTGGCGAGCTGCCCCAGCAGAAGTGCGTCAGGCAGAACCGAGCTCCGAAGGCCGCGCCTGGCTCTTGAGCGCCTTACCGCTGGCGTTCATCGGCGGGATGCAGCTAATTAACCAGCAGGCTTCTATTTTGATTCAGGGCTTTTTCCTTCCTGATGCGCAGATTGGCGTCTATCGCGTCGCTGCGCAGGTCTCTGTGCTGGCCTCTTTTGGATTGGTTGCGGTCAATATGGTCGTCGCGCCGCGCTTTGTTGCGTTTTATGCACAGGGGCAGGTGGAAAAGTTACAACGTCTCGTAACCAATAGTGCGCGGGTGATTCTGGCTTTTAATTTATTCGTAACGTTTGGCTTTGTAGTATTAGGCCAGACGTTCTTGCGCAGCGTTTTTGGCGTATCTTATATTGCAGCTTATTTTCCCTTGCTCATTATGTTGGGTGGGCAGGTGGTCAATTCCGCCGCCGGTTCAGTGGGCAGTCTCCTGAATATGACCGGGCACGAGAATTACACTGCCAGAGGTGTGGCTGTAGCAGCATTGATCAATGTTGTGTTGAATTTATGTCATCGTGATCGGTTGTTTGCGTTCTCTGCGGGAGGAGAAATCCAAGAGCATGTATAAGAATGTCGTCGACGCGTTGATGATCGTGATACTCGACGACAGTCCCGAAATATTTTTGCGCAATCCCTCTGCGCCTCTGGAATGTCCAATCCCAGAGCCTGTTTGCGAAGACAATTATAATTGTCGGCAATAAACGCTGTTTCGGAACGCTATTGTTTTTCACTCAGGAGTCCAAATTGTATAAACTTGTTTTTCTTCGTCACGGACAAAGCGACTGGAATCTCGAAAACCGCTTCACGGGCTGGACGGATGTCGGCCTGACCGAGCAGGGCGTGGAAGAAGCCCATAATTCGGGAAAACTTTTGCGTGAAGGCGGATACGTCTTCGATGCGGCTTACACGTCTGTTTTGCGCCGCGCCATCAAAACATTGTGGATCGTCCTGGAAGAACTCGGGCAGGAATGGATTCCCGTCACACGCGCCTGGGAGTTGAACGAACGTCACTATGGCGCGTTGCAGGGATTGAACAAAGCCGAGACCGCCGAAAAGTTCGGCGAGGCGCAGGTGAAGATCTGGCGACGCAGTTACGACACACCGCCTCCCGCACTGGAGTGGACCGACGAACGGCACCCCCGCTTCGACCCGCGCTACGCCTCGTTGACTCCCGAACAGTTGCCAGCCACCGAGTCGCTTAAGATCACGCTGGAACGCGTCCTGCCGTATTGGCACGGGACGGTCGCGCCCGCCATCCAGTCGGGAAAGAGGCTGTTGGTCGTCGCCCACGGAAACAGTATCCGCGCCCTCGTCAAATATCTCGATAACATCAGCGACGCCGACATCACCGAACTCAACATCCCGACGGGTGTGCCGCTCGTGTACGAATTGGATGATGCTTTGAAGCCGATCAAGAGTTACTATCTCGGCGATGCGGACGAGGTTGCCAAAGCCGCGGCGGCTGTGGCGGCGCAGGGAAAAAAGAAATAGCCCTCCATTGACAAACCACCTCCATCGGCCTAAAATATCGCCCATGTTTGCCAAACCCGCTTTCCCAATGGTGACAATGACCATGGCCATGCAGATGGAGTTGCCCACCCGCGGCTGGAAAGCATGTTAGGTTTTCGTATCTGAATGAAAACGGCTGTCCAGCGCGGACAGCCGTTTTGCTTGTAACCTTGTTTTTATATTTCGTGGAAAATGGCGTATCTGACGACCGCCCATTGCCCATGATCCATTAACCGCTTTTGGAGGCACGAATGCCCGAAAATATCTTAATTGCTGTCGCTTGGCCTTATGCCAATGCCGAAATTCATGTGGGCAATCTGACAGGTTCACACCTGCCCGGCGACATCGCCGCGCGCTACCATCGCCTGAAGGGTGACCATGTGCTGATGATCACTGGCACCGACTCGCACGGCACGCCCGTCACGCTCGCGGCAGATAAGGCGGGCAAAAGCGTGGAGGAAGTATACAAGTTCTATCACGAGGGTTTCATCGAGTTGTTCCAGAAGATCGGCATCACGTATGATCTGTACACCACCACCCACAGCGAAAACCATTTCAAGGTTTCGCAGACCATCTTTTTGGCTTTGCTGAAAAACGGATTCCTGTTCAAGAAGACCGAGCCGCAATGGTTCTCACCAGGGTTGAATCGCTTTCTGCCCGACCGCTACATCGAGGGGACCTGTTACATCTGCGGCGCGGACGGCGCCCGCTCCGACCAGTGTGACGCCTGCGGGAATGTGCTCGACCCCGCGAAACTCGTCAACCCGAAATCCAAGATCGAGGGAGATGTCTCGTCACCTGAACTGCGCGACACCGAGCACTTCTATATTGATTTTTCCAAACTCGAACCCGATGTCAAAAAATTTCTCGAGAAACGCTCTAACCACATGCGCGATACGGTGCTGGGCGAATCGCTCCGCAAGATCGAAGCCGAGGGACTGAAGCCGCGTGCCATCACCCGCGACCTCGATTGGGGCATCCCTGTCCCTGTCAACGAGGCAGGATGGGAGACGAAAAAACTCTACGTGTGGTTCGAGGCCGTCATCGGCTACCTCTCCGCGCCAATCGAGTGGGCGCAACTCCGTGGGTCGAGCAGCGAAGCGTATCGAGACCCGAACGCGTGGCGCGAGTGGTGGACAAATCCCAAAGCGAAGCAATACCATTTCATTGGCAAGGACAACATCTTCTTCCACACGTCCCTCTGGCCCGCCGAATTGATGGGCGTGGGAAGCGCGTTCATGGAATTGTTCGCGGGCGAGGAAATCCCGCTCATCCTGCCGTATGATGTCCCCGCCAATCAGTTCATGAATCTCGAAGGCAAAAAGATCAGCGGCTCGCGCAATTGGGCGGTGTGGGGGCGCGACGTGCTCACGCGCTACGATCCCGACGCCGTCCGCTACTACCTGACGGTCAACATGCCCGAGGCCAAAGACAGCGACTGGGACTGGGCCGAGTTCGTGGCGCGCAACAACAACGAACTGGTGGCAACGTGGGGCAACCTGGCGAACCGCGTGCTGGCATTCTGTTACAAGAATTGGGATGGACGCGTGCCCGATGTGGATTCGCTTCGTCCCGCGGACCTGGAACTGCTCGCGGCCATCGAGAACGGATTCCACACGGTCGGCGCGGAACTCGAGGCGGTGCGCCTGCGTTCCGCCCTGGGCGAGACGATGAAACTTGCCACGCTGGTCAACCAGTATCTGGATGTCAACGCGCCGTGGTCCGCCATCAAGACGGATAAGGCCGAAGCGGGCAAGACCATCTATACCGCGCTCAAAGCCATCGACTCGCTCAAGGTGATGTTCGCCCCGTTCCTCCCGTTCACCTGCGAGCGATTGCACCGCTTCTTCGGCTATGAGACTCCGCTTTTTGGCGAGCAATACACCGAGACGGTTAAAGACTCCCTCGGCGAGCATTTGGTGCTGCGCTACCGTGTTGGACAAATTGCCAATTTGTCCAACTGGAAGCCCAGCGAATTAAAGCCTGGGACGAAACTCAACCAGCCAGGTCCGCTGTTCAAGAAATTGGATGAAAGTGTGATCGAGGAAGAACGTGCGAGGTTGGGAAAGTAGTAGATTGAAACGGGTCTCAGGCCAAAATGGTGATCGCAAAGGCGGTAATCACCACGCCTGAGACCCGATTGACCCATTGCATCCAGACGGGGGTAAACCGCTCGCGGAAGAGACCGACCAATCCACTGAGCGCCAGCCACCAGAAGGCTGAACCGAGGAACACTCCCAGAACGAGACTGGCAGAGGAGGCCGCGTCGGTTGTCCCGTTGGAGGGGAGGATGGCTGAGAAGATGCCGAGGAACGCAAGAATGGTCATCGGGTTGGTGACGGTCAGCAGGAAGGTGGACGCGTAGGCCGAGAAAAGTCCAGTTGCCCGCGCAGGGGCGGATTCGGATGCGGGTTTGGCGAAAAATGCCCGAATCCCAAGGTAGAGTAGAAATAATCCGCCCACTGCGCGCAGCCAGGGTTGTGCGCTGACCAGCAGATTCATCACGGCTGTCAAACCGAAGGCGGCGATGGCCCCGTAGAGCATGTCCGCAGTGGCGGCGCCGAGGCCAGAGAGGAATCCAGCCAGGCGGCTATCTGCCAGCGTGCGGCGGATGCACAGCACGCCAATTGGTCCGACGGGCGCAGCGATGGAGAAGCCGAGGAGGAGGCCTTTGAGGAGGAGTGTCCAGTGATCAGTCATCAGTGATCAGTCATCAGTGATCAGTCATCAGTGATCAGTCATCAGTGTTCAGTCGTCAGTGTCGTGGTGTGTGTTACGTGTTCCGTCTACCTGTGTACTTGTGTACCTGACCCATCAGCGGCAGGGGGTCAGGTAGGAGTCGAGGGAGAGGGTTTTGTGGAGGGCGTTGAAGCCCATTTGATTGACTTGCGGACAGAAAGCGTCGGGGGCGAGTCCGTATTCGATGATAAAGACCGCTTTGCCAGCCTGGACGAACGGCAGGAGCAGGCCACATTCATTGTAGGTGAAGCACTCTTCATTGAGCGCCCAGTCGAAGTAAGGGAGCAGGGCAGGAATCTGATCGAGGTCGTTTTTCAGGCCGATGCCGAGACCGTTTTGGTGGGCGGCGTTGGCAAGGAAGATATTGTAGGTGAGTTGGTCGTCGGGCGTCAGGGGAAAGCTCGTTTCGCTGGCATAACCATCCACGTGGTCGGGATCGATGCCGTCACAGCCCTTTTGCGCGGCGAGGGCGATCCGCTCGAGCATGATGGGCGCAAGGAGTTGCAAACCACGGATGTCGAGCCACTGTTCGTCGGGCGAATCGGCGAGGGGACTGCCGAGGATGGATGCGGGGAATTGTGCCGCGTCGGGGCGCCAATTCTCGTAGGTCCCCGCGCTGAAGTAGCACATCACCTTGACGCCGCGCGCATGCAGGTTCGCGATGGTCTCGGGGGAGGTGTCGAACAGGTCGAGGTTGTAAATGTCAACGGGGAGAGTGGTGTCTATTGCGCCTGTGTGTTGGATCTGCCACGAAGCCTGGAGGGGAGGAGTCCAATGCTCGGGGGTGGATCCTGTCAAAGGGACGATGGTCCCCACGGGCGTGGGAAGACCCGAGGAGCAGGCTGCGAGGGTGGACGCGAGAATCAGGATGGTCAGGAAAATGCGCGGGCGGCGATTCATGTTTCGATGTCCAAAATAAAAAAGGCGCACCTTGCGATGCGCCATTGTAGCATATTAGAGCATTTGCGGTTCTTTGCGGCGGAACCAGGTCTTCCACTCCTGGTTTTGCCAAACTACGAGCAACGGCGCGGCGATGAAAATGGACGAGTACGTTCCGCTGAACAGACCGACGAGCAGGATGACGGCAAATTCGCGCAGGGTGATTCCGCCGAAGAGGGCGAGCGCGAGCAGCATGAATTCCACGGTCATCAACTGGGTGTTGATGGAGCGCTGCAGGGTCTGGACGATGGAGTGGTTGGCGAGCGTCTCGAAGGGCAGGCGGCGATACACGTTGGAATTTTCGCGGATGCGGTCGAAGACCACGATCTTGTCCTGCACCGAGAAGCCGATGACGGTGAGCAGGGCGGTGAGGAAGAGCGCGTCCACCTGCCAGCCCCAAAATTGTCCGCCAATCGCAGTGATGGACATCACCACGGCCACATCGTGGATCATGGCGACGATGGCGATGATGCCGTAGCGGAAGGCGTGTTCGAGGCCGCGGAAGGTGTAGGTGATGTAGAAGACGACGGCCAGCGCGGCAATGGCCACCGCCAGGGCGGCGCGCTGGGTGACCTGCTGTCCGATGGATGGGCCGACGCTATCGAAACGTTCGACGGTCAGATCGCCGAACTGTGCCTTGAGTTCGTTCTGGACTTCCACGCTGGCGGCCTCATCGAGGAACGAGGAGCGGATCTGGACCGTCCCCGTGCTGGTGGGCTGTACCTGGACATCTTTGACGCCGAGGCTTTCGTACACTTGCACCACGTCCGCGGAGGCGGGCGTTTCGCCGGCAAAGCGGATCTCAAGGATGGAACCGCCCGTGAAGTCGATGGACAGGGGCAGGCCGTTCATTGCTATGAGGACCAGTCCTGGTACGATGACAACCAGGGAGAGGAAAAAATACCAGTAGCGTTTTCCGAGAATGTTCATTATGTTTTCCCTAAATTCCAAACCATTTGAGGTTTTCTGTACCTGGTTTGATATATTTCAGCACGAGGTTGAGCAGGGTGCGGGTGACCACAATGGCGGTGAAGAGCGAGATGCCCACGCCGAGGGCGAGAGTGAGCGCAAAGCCCTTGACGATGGTCGCGCCGAAGGTGGAGCCGAACCAGAACAGGATGGCCGAGGTGATGATGGTCGCCAGGTTCGAGTCGCGGATGGACGACCAGGCGCGCGTCCAGCCGAGGTCCACGGCGTTGCGGAGGGTGCGTCCCGCGCGCAGTTCCTCTTTCATGCGTTCAAAGATGAGGATGTTCGCGTCCAGTGCGGACCCTGTGGAGAGCAGGAAACCCGCCACGCCCGCGAGCGTCAACGTGAAATGGAAATATTTGAATACCGCGAAGGCAATCAGGGCGTAGATGATGATGGCGAAATCCGCCAGGACACCGGGTACGCGGTAGAAGATTCCCATGAAGAGGAAGACGACCGCGATGCCGACCAGGCCGGCGATGAGCGACTTCTGGAGCGAGTCCTGTCCGAGGGTGGGGCCAACCACGCGGCTTTCCACGATCTTGAACGGAATGGGCAGGGAGCCGTAGCGAAGTTGGATGGCGAGAGCGTTGGCCGTTTCGTAGGTGAAGGAACCAGAAATCTCGCCCTTCCCAGTGGTAATGGCGGTGCTGATTGTTGGATAGGAAACAACCGTCTTGTCTAATACAATGCCAAGATATTGATGGATATGCGTGGAAGTATGTTCCCCGAAGATTTGGGAGCCTTCATTGGTGAGGGTGAAGTTGATCACCCACTGTCCCATTTGATCCTGGGTGACGAGCGCTGATTCGATCTTATCGCCCGTCATCACGGTATGATAAATGACCGGGACATTCGGGTCGGCGGTGGCAGGGTCATACGTGGTCAGGTCGGTGGCGGTACCGCCGTCCACATCCGTCTGGATGACCGTTCCCACGCCAGGAGGATTGTTTGCAAAGTCCACGAATTCGAGACGGCCAGTTTCGCCGAGGGTGGCCTTGATCTGGTCGGGGTCGGTTGCGCCGGGGAACTCGCCCACGATGCGGTTTTCACCCGCCACCTGCAGAACGCTTTCGTTCACGCCCAGCGCGTTGGTGCGGTTTTCCAGGATGAGGCGGGCGGTTTCCATCTGGTCACTGCTGATGGTCGTCCCCTCGGGCAGGTCCGCTTCGAGTACCACTTGCAGGCCGCCGCGCAGGTCGAGGCCGAGGCGGGGGGTAACGTCACGCTGCCACCAGGTCTGGCCGGTGATCGGGTTCGGGATTTTCAATTCTGTGCTGAAGTCAACCCATGCCGCCAGGGCAACGATGACCGCGATCAGAATTAATCGGGAAGATAAATTTCTCATGTGTCTATTACTCCACTCACGAAAATGCCCGCTTTTGGCAGGCGAGAGCGGATTATACCTACGATGAGTAAAAGATGGAAGATGTGCATTTCGCGAAAGATGGGCAGGTCAGGTTGGAGGTGGTCGAGGAGGTCCACGTCAACGACGACGGTGGGGGCGGGGAAAATGCTCGAGCAGGCGCGGCAGGCACAGGGTCAAGAGGGAGGCGAAGAGGCGGTTCATAGTGTCTCCAGAAAATCCAATACGCGCGTCGCCACTTCGCCGGGCGATAGTGTGTCGGTGTCCACAACAAGATTGGCGTGTTGCAATGCGTGGGCCAGTCTGCGTTGCTGTTCGGCGAAATCGGCGTCGTTCCAGTTGAGTTGTCGCCGCGCGGTACAAACGGGGAAGGAGGCTTGCAGGAAGACCAGCACGTCGGGATTGCTGATGCGCTTCCACATGTCTTTGACGCAGGAGTGCTCCTGCGCGATGTGGCGGCACGGATAGCCCCTCTTTTCGAGCGCGGCGATGAGCGTGGATTTTCCCGAGCCGCACGGACCCACAACCCCGACGAGCGGTTTATTGGTTGGCATGGACGAGCGCGTTCAATTTTTCGGGGCGGCCAAGCACGGCCAGCATGTCATTGCCTTGGAGTCTTGTGCTGTCGGTGGGATGAAGTTCGGATGCGCCGTCGTGACGGACGAGCACGAGGCTGATGCTGTAGCCGTCTTCGATCTGACCGACGGTCTTGCCGTCCAATTCGGAATTGGGTTTGATGGTCAGCCGCGCCAGGCTGAGCGATTCGCCCTCGATGGAAATGGGGTTGGTGATGTCCGCGCCCGCGGCGGAAGCGGCGAAGGCGGGCGCGGCAATGGCTGTGCCGCTCAGGGCGTTGAACCCGAACTGGGCGTGGAGTTCATCGGCAAAATCGTCATCGAAAATTCGGATCACAACTTTGATGTCGGGGTTGAGACTGCGCGCCTTGAGGGCGGTCTTCAAATTGACCGCGTCGTTCTGGACGCACATGATGATGGACCTGGCGTCTTTGACGTTGGCGTCAATCAGCGTGCCCTCGCGGCTGGAGTCTCCGCCGATGATGGGGATGCCCATCTTCTGGACCGCGGCGGTCAGGTCGGCTTTCGGGTCGAGTTCGATGACGGCCACCTGCTCGCCCATATCGTGCAACTGCTGGACGACGCGAAAGCCGAGGTGGCCAAGACCGACGAGGATGTGATGATTATTTAAAGTGGATGCCACTGCGATCTCCCATTCTCTGCTGCGGGCGCGGCGGTTGAAGAGCAGGATGCCGAAGTCGGTCAATCCCTGCGCAAGCGCGCCGATGCCAACCACAGGCATGACAAAGTAAAAAATTTGCAGAAGTGGATTGTGCGGAAATTCCCCGCTGGATTGCAGGAAGGCCATCGTCAGGATCGAATACACAGATTCTGACAGGGTGCCCACAGATTCGCCAACCGCGATCCCGATATGGTGATACGCAACACCGCCGCCAACAATGGTCAAGAGAAAGAACAACAACGGCGCGCCGAATTCGCGCAATAAAAGACTGGTATCGCGAATCGAGGCGCGCCAATGCTGAAAGGTGTGTTTGGGGATGGTGTTCATGGGGGGGAGTACACAAGTATACAGGTAGACAGGTACACATGTCACCTGTGTACCTGTCTACGTGTGTATATTACTCAATTGGCAACCTAACGCTCATCCTTCGCACCTGATCGCCCTCGCGCGTGGTGACTTTGAGCACCACCACGCTGATATCGTCCGCCGGACGGCCCTCATCCAGGCTGACCGCGTGCGCCAGCAACTCGTCCGCGATGGACTGCGGGCTGGGATCCTGCTCGTCGAGCATGGACTGGATCACGGTGCAGACTTCCATCGGCTGGCCGCGTCGTTTCCCCGCGTGCTCCAACCCGTCGGTATGGATGACGATGATCAGCCCTGGTTCGATGTTCGTCTCGCTGATGACTGGACGCGTGTCCCGAGCGGTGCCGAGCGGCACGCTTTCCGTCGAAATGCAATCCACCTGTCCGTTGCGGCAAATGGCGAACGAACAGGGGTTGTTGCGCGTCAGTACGATGGTGTCCGTCGCCAGGTCCACCGAGGCGATGTTGAGTGTGCATGAGACCCTGCCGCCCTTGTCGGTGTAGAGCGCGTCGGATGCGGCGCGCGCCGCCGCCCCGTCCCGCACGCCTTCGGCCAGCAGGCTGATCACCTTGCGGACGACCATCATCGAGACGGCCTTCGCGCCGCGTCCGCTCGATTGTCCGTCTGCCAGTACCACCGAGAGACCGCCGTTCGGCCGCTCGACGACTTCCAGCGTGTCCCCGCTTTCGGAGACCGCATATTTGTTGACTTTGGCAACCGCGATTTGTACTTCCATACGGCTGATTTTACATCGGTTTAGGCTTGACGTCACTGCTTTCTGCCGCTATAATCCCGCCGCTGTCTGGAAATTGCGCCGGGCTTTGCCCGGCGGTTGCATGTCAATAAGGAGAACGGAATGACCCCTCAACCCAAGCGTAAGCACTCAAAAGGCCGCCGCGATCGCCGCCGCGCCCACGATGCCATTGTGGCTCGCAACCTCGTCACCTGCTCGAACTGCGGTTCCATGCGCCTGCCGCATGTCGTCTGCCCGAACTGCGGTCACTATCAGGGACGTGAAGTGATCGAGATCAAAAAAGACAAAAAGAAATCTGAGTAACCCCAGCGAGCCGTGACCAACACGGCTCGTTTGTGTTTAAGGGGATATGTGGTCTCGGTACGGCGGCGATGGTCGAGTAGCGCTTTTTGCGTATCGAGACCTGCCGCCTACTCGACCACCGAAAGGAAAATTATGACTCTGGATTTCACAATCTCCGCTTTTATCTTTCCTGGGCAGGGCTCCCAATCCGTCGGCATGGGGCGTGACCTGGCCGCGGCGTTCCCCGTTGCCAAACAGACATTCGACGAGGCCGACTCCCTGCTCGGATTCTCCCTCTCGAACCTGATGTGGGACGGTCCTGCCGACGAACTGAACGACACGGTCAACACCCAGCCCGCGCTGTACGTCCACTCGCTGGCGGCCTGGCGCGTCCTCTCGCATCGCTTCGCGGACCTCGCGCCGGCCGCGCTGGCGGGACATTCCCTCGGCGAACTGTCTGCTCTCGCGGCATCTGGCGCGTTGACCTTCGCCGACGGGCTTCGTCTTGTTCGCTTGCGCGGTGAACTGATGAAGCGCGCGGGCGAACTCGCTCCTGGAAGCATGGCGGCCATCTTGAATCTCGGCATCCCCGAATTGGAAAAAGTCTGTGCGGAGGCCAGCCGCGCAGGCGAATCGGTACAGGTGGCGAACGACAACTGCCCAGGTCAAGTCGTCATTTCAGGATCGAAGCCTGCGGTTGAAAGAGCAATGGAACTGGCAAAGGCCGCGGGCGCGAAACGCGCGCTCCCGTTGGCTGTCTCGATTGCGGCGCACTCCACGCTGATGGATTCCATCCAGCCCGAGTGGGACGCGGCCGTGGACGCGGTGACGATGCGCGACGCATCCGCGCCCATCTTCGGCAACGTCGCGGCCCGCGCTCTCGTCCACGCCGACGATCTCCGCGCCGACATCCGCGCCCAGATGCAGTCGCGCGTCCGCTGGACGGAATCGGTGCAGGGAATGATTCGGAGCGGCATCCGCCACTTCGTCGAGGTGGGAAGCGGGAATGTGCTGGGAGGGCTGGTCAGGCGCATCGATTCGTCGGTCACGAGTCAGGCGTTGGGAATTCCGTCAGATTTTGAGGTGTTGTAACGCAAAATTAATTTTGCGGCACCTGTAATTAACTTGTCAGGCAATTGCTTGTGCCGTTTGGTATAATCGCCTTGTGAATGGGTTTTGCGACATAGCCCTGAAAGATGCGTCTCTCGAAAGACGGGTCTTCGTGTAAATGCCTGGTCAGGCCTGACCAGGCGTAGTTTTTTGTACCGCAAAACGGCATTTAGCAACAGCCCACGCAAATTGGCAATTTGCGTTACAGGTTGTAGCGCAAATTGCCAATTTGCGAAATCGGAGAATCAATGAAACTAAGCAAACTTGCAACCGAGATCGCAGAATCTCCCACCTTCGCCCTGAACGAGGAAGCGCGGCTGCTTCGGGAACGCGGCGAACCAGTTATCAACCTCGGCATCGGCGAGCCAAAGAACAAGACGCCCATCGCGGCGGTGCTGGCTTCAGGCGCAAAACTGACCAGCGGCGAGGTGAAATACACCCCGCCCGACGGCCTGCCTGCCATGAAGAAGGCGGTCATCCGTTACACGGAGGAGAATTACAACCGCCTGGCTTCAGCCGAGAACGTGATCGTCACGAACGGCGCGAAGCAGTCGCTGTTCAACATCTTCTACTCGATTCTGAACCCGCAGGACGAGGTGATTGTCATCGCGCCGTACTGGGTCTCGTATCCTGAGATCGTCAAGATGTGCTACGGCGTGCCTGTGATCGTCACCCCCGAGGATGGGACGTTCACGCCGAACTTCGCGGAGATCGAGCGTGCGGTGACCTCGTACACGCGGGCAATCATCGTCAACAGTCCGAACAATCCTTCGGGGACGATCTATCCGAAAGAGTTGGTCGCGCAACTGGTGGAGTTCTGCGAGCGCAAGGGAATCTACCTGATCTGCGATGACATCTATCATAAGTTGACCTTCGACCGCAATGTGGCCGAGCCCGCCTGGAAATTCACGACGCGCGACATCGAGAACTCGCACGTCATCGTCGTCAACGGCGTGGCGAAACTTTATGGCATGACGGGTTTCCGCATTGGATGGGTGGTGGCACCAAAGGACCTCGTCAAGGTGATGACCAACGTCCAGGCGCAGACAACCTCGTGTGTCTCGCCCGTCTCGCAAGCCGCGGCGGAGGGCGCGTTGAACGGGTTGCAATCGGTGGTGGAGGCGTTGCGCCTCCAGATCGAAAACAACCGCAACGTGGTCTTGCAGGAGATGAAGTCCTTCAACGGGGCGCGGCTCATCCCTCCGCAAGGGACGTTCTACGCCCTGCCCGACCTGCGCGCGTTCACAAACAATTCCGTCGAGACCGCCAAATTCCTGCTCAAGAAGGCGCTGGTCGTGACCGTGCCTGGCAAGGAATTTGGCATGGAAGGTTTCATCCGCCTGTCGTTCGCGGGCTCGGTCAAAGATGTGACCGAAGGGTTGGCGCGCATGCGCTGGGCGCTCGACCCGACCTCGCCGAACGAGATCTATATTGGCGATAAGAAGTTGATCAGAGATTGGATGTAAAGTACACACGTAGACACGTACACAGGTACACACGTAAATATGTCACCTGTATACCTGTGTACTTGTTTACCTGTGTACCAACACTGGAGAACCCATGAACAATTTACTCAACATCAAAACCCCTGCCGAGTCTGTCGCCCAAATTCGAAAAGCGGACTACAACCTTTCCAATCATGGAGTGACCAATCTCCGCCTGGCGTATTGGAATCTTTCGACCGAGGCGTTGTACGAGGAAGCTGTTTTTCGCGGCGAGGGCGCGACTGCACTCGGCGGGCCGTTCGTCGCGTTTACGGGCAAGCACACCGCCAGGTCCGCGAATGACAAGTTCATCGTCCGCGAAACGACCAGCGAAGGCAATGTCTGGTGGGGTCAGTACAACCGCCCGTTCAGTTCGGAAAAGTTCGAGGAACTGTACGCGCGCCTGCTGGGTTTCATGCAGGGACGCGATGTCTTCGTGCAGGACGTTTACGCGGGCGCGGACGAGAATTACCGTTTGCCCATCCGCATGGTGACCGAGTACGCCTGGCACAGCCATTTTGCGCGCAACATGCTCCTCGTGCCGCAATCGCTGGAGGAGTACAAGCGCTTCGTCCCCGAGTTCACCATTATCGCGATGCCATCGTTCAAGGGACAGCCCGCCGTGGATAATACCCAGAGCGAGACCTTCATCTGCCTGTCGTTCGAGAAGAAACTTGCCATCGTGGGCAATACAGCCTACGCGGGCGAGTTGAAGAAATCGGTCTTTACCATTTTGAATTACCTCCTGCCGCTCGAAGGCGTGCTTTCGATGCACTGCTCGGCCAACGTCAACCCCGATAACGCGGACGACGTGGCGCTCTTCTTCGGTCTGAGCGGGACGGGCAAGACGACTCTCTCCGCGGACCCGACGCGGCGTCTCATCGGCGACGACGAGCACGGCTGGAGCGACGAGGGCGTCTTCAACTTCGAGGCTGGATGCTACGCCAAAGTCATTGGACTCTCCGCTTCTGCCGAACCTGAAATCTACGCCACGACCAGGCGCTTTGGGACAATCCTCGAAAACGTCCCCTACGACCCCGTGACCCGCTTCATTGACCTGGACGACGACACGGTGACCGAGAACACGCGCGCCTCCTACCCGTTGGAATTCATCGCGAACGCCGTCCCCGAAAAGAAGGCGGGACACCCGAAGAACATCATCCTGTTGACGTGCGACGCCAGCGGCGTGATGCCCCCAATTGCGCATCTCACGCCGAACCAGACGCTGTACCAGTTCATTTCGGGTTACACCGCCAAAGTCGGCGGGACCGAGGTGGGACTCGGCGCGGAACCTGAGATCACCTTCTCGACCTGCTTCGGCGGTCCGTTCATGGTCCATCATCCGTATAAATATGCCGAACTGCTCAAGAACAAGATCCAGCGCTACGGCGTATCCTGCTGGCTGGTCAATACAGGTTGGACGGGCGGTCCATACGGCGTGGGCAAGCGCATCAGCATCAAGTACACGCGCGCCCTGCTCAACGCCGCGCTGACGGGCAAACTGGCAAACGTGCAATATTACAAAGACCCGATCTTCGGCTTCGAAGTCCCGAAGACATGCCCCGATGTGCCCGACTCCGTTCTGGAGCCGTGGTCCAGTTGGCCGAGCCGCGAGGAGTATGACAAGCGGTATAAAGACCTGGCCTTGCGTTTCATCCAGAACTTCAAGAAGTTCGAGGAAGGCACGCCGATTGAGGTGGTGGAGGCGGGGCCGAAGGTGTAATTTGGTTGGAAAGTTTGAAGGTTAGAAAGTTGAGCGGACGAGGAGACTCGTCCGCTTTTGTATGTGCCTTGTTTTACAGCAAAATCCAAAACTATGTTTTAATAGGGCCGCTTTGGACTACAACAATGGAGATTTCATGACCGAATCGACCATTCCGCGCCCGCGCCTCCTTTTCATCAAATTGTTCCAGTTTGATCATCCCCTTGTGCGCGTCTTGGGGACCACCACCACGGGCATTTTCCTGATGCACTACATCATGATTGCCCTGGTGAAGCGCGGCCTGCTCGGCTACAAATTATCCGCTTTCCACCCCAACCCGTATATCGGTGTGCCGACCACTTCGCTGATCGTTTTCTTCCTTTCTGCGCTGATCACCTGGCTGTTGCTTCGTGTCCCTGTCCTGCGCCGAATCGTCTCCTAGCGGTTTGTGGGTATAATCGGGCGATTCTTTAACCTGAGGTGTACATGCAGGCATTGACTTCAACGCAACCCGATTCGCGTCAACTATGGGCGGATTTTGTCCGCAATATCGGCATACTCCTTGTCATTCTGGGGCATGTCTCTGGGATGGTTGTCCAGCGCCTGGATAAGATTCCTCTTGACGATTGGATGGCGGGCAATGTCTATAATGTGATTGCGCGTGCCTGCGTCCCGCTCCTGTTCATGGTCAGTGGCGCGCTCCTGCTTCCCCGTCAGGAGAGTCTCCGTGACTTTTACCGAAAACGCTTCCGCCGAGTGGTCTTTCCCTTCCTGTTTTGGTCAGTACTGTACTTGCTCTGGAATCAAGCAGGATTCCAAAATTACACCTTTATCAACGCGATTAAGACCATCATCATCACAATTATGGTCACGCCCGCGGAATATCACCTGTGGTTCATGTACGAACTGTTTGGCGTCTACCTGCTGACCCCGCTTTTCCGCAAGGCTGTGGATTCCAAGCGGGAGGACCTTTTATGGTATTTTGTCGCCATCTGGTTCCTGTTTGGTCCGCTCAAGCGTTTGTTCCAGTTTCTCACCCCCTATGATGTGATCTTTGACCTTGGGTATCTGGACGGTTACATCGGTTACTTCGTGCTTGGATACTTGCTGATTCGCATTCCAACCAGGAAATGGATGATCTGGGCGTCGGGTGTGGTTTACCTGCTTTCGGCGGTCTTCACGGGCTATATGACCTTCTATTACTTCCAGACCCGCCCCGGCATGACCACCTACTATCAATACCTGCTTGGCATTAATATCGTTTTTCTTTCCGTATCCGCCTACATCCTGTTGAAGGCCGCGGGCGACGCCATCTTTTCGGTTCCGCGTCCGCGCCTCGAAAAATTTGTAGTCGGACTCACCTCGGCCAGTTTCGGCATGTACCTCGTCCACGTGTTTGTGCTTAATTTTGTCAGGGCGAATCTCGTCTCTCCCGTGGATGCCCCGTCGGCCTATACCATCCCGCTGGTGACCGCCATCGTTTTTCTCATCTCGTGGGTCATCATCTTCATTCTGCAAAAAATTCCCATCCTGCGTTCGCTTGTGGCTTAGCGTCAGGGCCTTAATGCTTCGAGCAGCAACGTTTCGCCCGTCGAATTCGCCAGCGGGGCGCTGTCTTCTTCCAGCAGAATGACCAGTGTGAGAGGCGTCCCCTGCCAATTGGGGAGCGTCCCTGCCACGAACCAGGTGAAGGATTTCCCCTTTTCGCTGACTCGCGCTCCATATTGCCAATAAGGTTGATCGGTGGCTTGGAGCGACTCTGCCGCCTGACGTGCGCTCGCTTCTTCCAGGACGTTGAGCGGGTCGCGGCTTGCTGGAAGGATCACCCAGCCCTGTGTGGGAGTGTCCACGGCCAGCGCGATGCGCGGCGCGGTCAAAATGCCTTGATTGCTCAATGGCGCAAACGTCAGAACCATTTGAAGGGGGCTGACGTGTAAGTTTTCGATTTCCCCAAATCTGGACGGGGTTCCCACGGGCAGGCGCAGGTCGGGAGCGGAGTAGAGGCCGAGCAGGTTGTAGAACCCGCGGATCAAATCCGCGTCGGGAGGGGAATCCTGTCCGAAGCGCGCGGCCAGCAGAGGGTCCAGAAGAGAGGCGGAGGGATAACTTCCCTGCGCAGCGCGGTTGACAAGGGGCGCGGCGGGATCGGTCCGCAGTTGGTCGCCAGTCTCGTCCAGAAAATTGGGGTCATACGTGGGATGCGATGCCATCGCCAGAATCTCGCCGCTCTGCGCGTTGAGAAGGACGATCGCTCCAGCGTGGTTCGCGAGCAGTTCGTCCGCTTTTTTCTGGAGGTCGAGATCGATGCTCAAGCGCACGTCGAGGCCGGGCGGAGGCGTGCCATAGAGCAGGTGATGCCACCAAATGAGGCTGGACGGATTGCCCTCGAAGCCGCGCAGGTAGCCATCGAGACTGGCCTCGAGGCCGGCCTGTCCGTAGACGGGGTGCGTGTATCCAGAAACGGGGGCGAGATTGGGGTAGGAATACTTACGAACGAACGGGTTGCCATTTGTTTCGGTGATTGTGATGCGCTGGTTGTCGCGGTCGAGCAGGGAGCCGCGTCGGACGTAATGGTCGGCGATGGAGCGGCGGGCGTTGTCGGTGCGCGACAGCAGGTCGGGGCCGCGGACGACGGCCCACCAGCCCGTCGAGAGGGCGGAGGCGAAAAGTCCCAGCGAAAAGAGCGCGGCGAGTAACGCGTAGGGACGCGGGGTTGCAATCGGCGCGGGCTCCTCTTCGGGCTGGGATGCCACGCGCAGGAGGAGCGCCAGTGCGAGAAAGGACGTAACAAGCGAGGATCCACCGTAGGAGACGAATGGCAGGGTGACGCCCGTGAGGGGGAGCAGGCGCAGGTTGCCGCCGAGGATGAGCAGGCTCTGCACGCCCAAGTACGCGACCAGTCCGCCCGCCAGCAGGCGCTGAAACCGATCGGGGGCGTTCAGTGCGGCGCGTAAACCATGCGTCAGAAGCAGGCCGAATAAAACGAGCAAGGCAATGGCGCCGAGCAAACCTGTCTCTTCAACAATGGCCGTGTAGATGAAGTCGGAGATGGCAACAGGCACGAGAGTGGGTGAACCAAGCCCCACACCGCGTCCAACCGTCCCGCCGTTGGCGATGGCGAGCAGGGACTGGACGATCTGGTAGGACTGTCCGCTGGGGTCGCTCCACGGGTTGAGCCAGGCGTCCAGCCGCGTGTGGATGATGTCCACAAAGAAGTAACCGACGAGCGCGGCCAATCCCAGTCCTGCGAAGGTGACCAGCAGGACGCGTCGCTTGCCTGTGGCGAGAAACAGGATGATGGTGTAGATCAGCAGGAAGATGGAGGCGGTACCGAGGTCGCGCTGGACGACGAGGATGAGCAGGGAGAGTCCCGTCATGACCGCGGTCGGCACGATCAGCGGGATGGAGACGAATTGGCGGATGGATTTTGTGCGCAGGGTGTTGAACGTCTCCACAGGAAGACGGCTGGCAAGATAGGCTGCAAGGTAAATCACCAGTAAAAGTTTCAGCGGCTCAGAGGGTTGCAGGTACACATCCTCGCCGCCGATCCACAGCCGCGGGCCAGCGCCAGAGGGATTCGAGCCGAATACCAGCGTGAGTGCGGTCAACAAGATCCCACCCAGTAAGGCGAGATATTTGTAACGCTGCAACGATGACAGGACGGCGGGAAACCGCAACGCGAGCAGAAAAGCCATCAGCGCGGTGGCGAGCCAAATGGTTTGGCGCGCTCCAAAGTAAGGGTCGAGCCGCCAGATGGTGAGAAGTCCCCAGCCGCTGAGGAGCGAAGCGACGGGGAGCGGGTATGGGTCAGTTTCGGGGAGCCAGCGCGAGGTCACGCGCGAGGCGATGATCGTCAGCGCGAGCCAGGCCGCGTAGCCGATCCAATGGTCCCAGCGATAGTCCGCCAGCCACGTTCGCTC
Source organism: Anaerolinea thermophila (assembly GCA_020722375.1). GTDB lineage: Bacteria > Chloroflexota > Anaerolineae > Anaerolineales > Villigracilaceae > Denitrolinea. The sequence goes on along the minus strand of DYKX01000020.1, from coordinate 9,371 downwards.
GCGTACAGAGGGAGAGAGCGTGAGGATCAACGAGAAAACGAACAGGAACGCCGCCGAGGCGACATGCAGGCGGCGTTGAAGTTGAGAGTGATTCACTGCGGGATGTATTTTTCGATCAGCAGTTTGAGTTTGGATTTTGTTTGACTGGGGATGCGCGCGGGATCGGTGATGAGCGCGGACGCGAGCGCCGAGCCACATTCGCATCTCCTCTGGACCTCGAAGCTGGCCGCCAGTTTTCGGACGGCTTCCTGTGCGACGTGCGTGTTTTTCTGGAGCGTTTCGATTACCATTTCTACGGTGACGGGCGATTCGCTGACGTGCCAGACGTCGTAATCGGTGACGTGCGCCATGATGGCGTAGCACATCTCGGCTTCGCGGGCCAGGAAGGCCTCGGGCGAGGCGGTCATGCCGATAATGGACATACCCCACGAGCGGAACAGATTCGACTCGGCTTTGGTGGAAAAGCGCGGGCCTTCGACGGTGATAAAGGTCCCGCCGCGATGGACGGTCGCTCCCGTGGATCTGGTTGCCGCCTCGAGTTGGTACGAAAGATCGCCGCAGACTGGATCGGCCACGGAGATGTGGGCAACCAGTCCGTCCCCGAAAAAGGAGCGGACGCGCAGGCGCGTGTTGTCGTAGATCTGGTCGGGGATGACGATGTGACCAGGCGCAAATTCCTCGCGCAACGATCCGCAGGCGCTGATGCTGACCACGCGTTCCACGCCGAGGGATTTTAGCGCGTAGATATTGGCGCGGTAATTGATCTCGCCTGGGCTGATGTGGTGACCGATTCCGTGACGAGCAAGGAAGGCAATCCTTTGCCCTTCGAGCATGCCGACCACAATGGGCGCGCTTGGTTTGCCAAAGGGCGTGTCGAGGTCGAGTTCGCGCGTTTCGGCGAGGCCGGGCATGGAATAGAGTCCCGATCCCCCAATGACGGCCAATCTGGCAGTTGCCGAAGGTTCTGTAATGGTGGTCATGATTTCCTCTACGGATTACAGCCGAATGGTCGGCGAAGGGTCTGTGGCCGCGCCGATGCTGACGATGATGGCGGTGTGTCCGCACTCGATTTGGTCGCCAGTGGTCAGAACGGTCGGCGTGGAAAGCGGAGACTGGTTCAAGCGCGTGCCGTTTGTGGAACCGAGGTCTTCAGCCCACCATTGTCCATGGTGGAAACTGAGGTGGAGGTGGCGCGCCGAGACGGCGTCATCGCTGAGCGAAACGTCGCAGGCAGGATCGCGCCCGATGGAGATATCCGACTGATGGAATGCGCGGTGCGACGTTTCCGTCCCCGGGCTTTGAAGTGTGAGATTGAGCGGCGGCGCTTTTCGCAATGCCAGGCGGACGCCCTGTGTTTGCAGATCCCGCCATAAACTGAAGAGCGCCCATCCGAGGAATGCGTACAGGCAGATCGCCAAAATCAACCGCAAAGCAAGAACGATTACTCCGCTCATTTTCTGCTTTTCGGGAAATCGGAATGCTTCAGAATGGCGGTGGGGCGTTCGCCATGATCGGCGTCCAGGGGACCCGTGTCCTTCAAATCCAGGCGCGGAGGCGGGTTGTCCTGTCCGAACACGAGACTGACGCCCGCCAGCGAGATGACGTCTCCTGGGTAGAGTATACTCTGGCTGATGCGCTGTCCGTTGATGAATGTTCCTCCTGTGGAGTTCAGATCGAAGAGCACATATCGTCCTTTGATGGCGCGCAATTGGGCATGCGTGCGCGAAACGCGCGGATCGTCTATGGCGAGGTGGTTTTCCAGCCTCCGTCCAATGTTGATGACGACACCTTTCAACGGAAACACCTTTCGCCCGTCAATGATGAGGAAGGCGTTCTCGGGAATTTTGTTTTCGTCCGTCTCTGGCGCTGGATTTTGGATGACCACGTCGGTCGGACCGATGCTCTCCACCTTGTGCGAGGCGACGACGCGCACTTCGCCCGCCGCGAGCGACGCGTCTGCCGCGACCGAAAGGGTGGGCGGCGCGGCAAACTTGAGGTCCGCTTCGCGACCGACGATCTGGAGCGCCTCTTTCAGCGCCTCCAAAAGTTGGGCATTTTGCCAGTAGGCGGTCTCATTTGGAGGGACGATCAGCGTGAAAATGTTGGGAGCGGTCTTTGTCCCATTGTGTTCCACGATGTTCGTCTGCATGGCGGTTGCCAAATGCTGAATGGTGGATGTTTTGATCTTTACGCCAGGCAGGATGCCTACCATGTGTATTTCGATCAATTCCTGGATGCGGCCTTCGAGTTTTGTGAGTGTGTTCCTCATAAAAACGCCTTGGAATCATTATAGAAGGGAGGAGATAATTCCGCAAGCCTGACCTTTTGGTGAGATTAATATACTAGAAAAATATCATAAATATTGACTTTTTGTCTCTACTTTGCTATAATGCCGCACGTTAAGAAATTCCGCCGTTTGGCGATTTTTGGAGAAAGAAATGCCGCAACTTGAGATCAAAAATCTCCACGTTAGTATTGACGATAAAGAAATCTTGAAAGGTCTTGATTTGACCGTGGAGCAGGGCAGGGTACATGCCATCATGGGGCCGAATGGTACGGGTAAATCCACTTTGGCTTACACGTTGATGGGTCATCCCAATTACACTGTTACCGCAGGGGAGGTGGTGTTTAAGGGCCAGAACATCCTCGAACTGGAACCTGACGAACGTTCCCGTGCGGGTATTTTCCTGGCGTTCCAATATCCCGTTGCCATTCCTGGGGTGACGGTGGCAAACTTCCTGCGCTCGGCCATCAATGCGCGCCGACGCGTGGCTAATCCCGAAGACAAAGGGATGCCCATTCCTGAGTTCCGCAAGATGCTCAAAGAAAAAATGGACATGCTCAAGATGGATCGCAACTTCGCGGGGCGCTATCTCAACGATGGATTCTCTGGCGGGGAAAAGAAGCGCGCCGAGATCCTGCAGATGGCGACCCTCAAACCTGAGATCGCGATCCTCGACGAGACCGATTCGGGCCTGGACATCGACGCGCTTCGCATCGTTTCGGAAGGTGTCAACGCTCTTGCTGGACCCGAACTGGGTGTGCTCGTCATCACGCATTACCAGCGCCTGTTGAATTACATCAAGCCTGATGTTGTCCACGTGATGATGGGCGGACGCATCGTCGAAAGCGGCGGCCCCGATTTGGCGCTTCATCTCGAAGAACATGGCTACGATTGGGTCCGCGAAAAATACGAAGAAGCCGCTTAACCGACACAGCGGACAGTGTCTCTGTCTTTAGAAATGGTGAATCCAATGAGTGAAGAAACCAGGTTGAACGAAGATACAAAACTGCTGGAAGAGATTGGCGATTACAAATACGGATTCCACGACCGTGATGATAACTACGCCTTCAAATCGCAAAAAGGGCTGAGCCGCGAGGTTGTCGAAAACATCTCGCGCATGAAAGGCGAGCCGCAGTGGATGCTCGACTTCCGCCTCAAGGCACTGGAGCACTTCCTCGCGCGTCCCATGCCCAATTGGGGACCTGAACTCAAGTCCCTGAATCTGGACGATATTTACTACTACGTCAAGCCGACCGAGAAACAGGAGAAATCCTGGGACGATGTCCCTGACGACATCAAACGCACGTTCGACAAACTCGGTGTCCCCGAAGCGGAGCGGAAGTTTCTGGCGGGGCTGGGCGCGCAGTACGAATCCGAGATGGTGTACCACTCCATCCAGGAGCATCTCGAAAAGCAGGGCGTGATCTTCCTGTCCATCGAAGATGGTTTGAAGAAACACCCCGACCTGTTCCGCGAATACTTCGGCACGGTCATCCCGATCGAAGACAACAAATTCGCCGCGCTCAACTCCGCGGTCTGGTCGGGCGGATCGTTCGTCTATGTGCCGAAAGGCGTCAAAGTGGATCTGCCTCTGCAGGCCTACTTCCGCCTCAACACCGCCAACGTCGGCCAGTTCGAGCGGACGTTGATCATTGTGGACGAAGGCGCGCAGGTGCATTATGTGGAAGGTTGTTTCCTCGCTGGAGCGCAAGTACGAACTCGAAGTGGCGAGAAACCAATCGAACAAGTAGAAGTCGGCGACGAAGTGATGACCCACCTTGGCCGCTGGCGCAAGGTTTACCATACCCAGAGGCGACCTTACCACGACAAGGTTTATGCCATTCGTTTCTATGGCGATAGCGGACGTAAATTGCGCGTGACCGCTGAACATCCATTGCTGGTCGTTCGTCGCGAACGCCAGTCCATGCGAAACAAGGAGTTCCAGTTGGCTTGGGTGCGCGCCGATAGTGTTACAGAAGGCGACTACCTTGTTGTGCCTGTTCCTCAGCCCGTCATGGAACCAATGCTTGCTCATAGCGTCACTGTTCCGCTTGGTCGAGGACGTCACATGCCAATCGAGCGCGAAGTCAACCTGCCATACGAACCTGATTTCTTCCGACTGCTTGGCTATTACTTCTCGGAAGGCCATGTGGATAACGAGCATTATCTTTCGCTCTCTTTCCATGTGGATGAAACGGATTATCTTGCCGACGCAAAAGAACTCGTTTCGCGCTACTTTGGTAAATCGCCAATTGAAAACAAGCCACGCCAGAATGGGCAAACGATCGTTCTTTCGTCCACCGAAGCCGCGCGGACTTTTGTGCGCGAATTTGGCTCGAATGTTTACGAAAAGCATATTCCCGAATGGGTTTCAAGCGCCGATGCTAATTTGCTCGCCGAATTGGTTAAAGGGATGTGGCGCGGCGATGGGAGTTATGACCCGAGGAAGAATATGTTCCGATTTAACACGGTCTCTGCGGAATTGGCCTATGGTTTCCGTGATGCCTGTCTGCGCTTGGGGGTTGCGGCGTCTGTCAATTTGCAGGAGCGTGACGCGCCGCGCAAAGATATTTACGCGGTTGTGATAGCCTCACCATTCAACCCGCAATTTGGCGCCATCGTTGGTGTGGACGCGCCTGCTGGTGACCCAAGCGGCTCTCCCTTCTCGCTTGACGAAAATTTCCTCTACGTTCCCATTAAGGAAATAATTGTCGAAGAAATGGAAACCGACGTTTACAACTTCTCGGTGGAAGAAGACGAATCTTATGTCGCTGAAGGCGTTGTGTCGCACAATTGCACCGCTCCTCAATACACCACCGACTCCTTCCACTCTGGCGTGATCGAGATCATCGTCAAGAAAGGCGCGCGCTCGCGCTACTCCACCATCCAGAACTGGAGTACGAACGTCTACAACCTTGTGACCCAGCGCGCCAAAGTTTTCGAGAACGGCACGCACGAATGGGTGGATGCGAATCTCGGAAGCAAAGTCACCATGAAATATCCCTCGTGCTATCTCATGGAGCCAGGCGCGCACGGCGAAATGCTCTCGATGGCCTTCGCGGGCGCGGGTCAGACGCAAGACGCGGGCTCCAAGATGGTGCACTTCGCGCCGAACACCACCAGCAAGATCACGTCCAAGTCCATCAGCAAGAATGGCGGACGCGCCTCGTACCGCGGCCTGCTCAAAGTTCACAAGGGAGCGAAGGGCGTCAAGTCCAACACTGTCTGCGACGCGCTGCTCCTCGATCCCAAGTCCCGCTCCGACACGTATCCCTATATCGAGATCGACGAGGACGATGTCACCATCGGTCACGAGGCCTCGGTCAGCAAGGTCGGCGAGGAACAGCTCTTCTACCTCATGTCGCGCGGCCTCAGTGAAGAGGAAGCCACCACCATGGTCGTCTCTGGCTTCATCGAACCGCTCGTCAAAGAACTCCCAATGGAATATGCCGTCGAAATGAATCGCTTGATACAACTTCAGATGGAAGGATCGATCGGCTGACATGCAAGAGAAACCAAAAGTAGTTGTTTCAAGACAGCGACGGACTGATTCTTCCGCACGAGACTTTTCCTTCACCCAGGCGGATGTGCCCTCTGACTTCGCCTCTTTTCGGACCTCGGCCTGGGCAGCGTTTCAGGCGCGTTCCCTCCCCGTGACGACGGACGAAGCCTGGCGCCGCACGGACCTGCGTCTCTTCCCCGCGCCCGATTTCAAACTTCCCAAACTTGGCGCGCACGAAGACTTACCTCCCGTTCCCGAAGAATTGCTGAAACCGCTCACCGACGAACAGCACGGCGGACAGATCACTTTACTCGCGGGCGGTTCGCAGACCTTCCTCGAAGACGCGTTGGCGAAAAAGGGTGTCGTCTTCACCGACTTCCGCACCGCCGAAAAGAATCATCCCGACCTGCTCGCCAAATTGATTGGACAGATCGTCAAGCCCGAAGACGGAAAGTTTGCCGCGCTCGCCTCCGCGCTTTCGCAAAACGGCGTTTTGCTCTATGTTCCCAGGAACGTGCAGGTGGATGCCCCGCTCCATTCCGTGCTGTGGGGACCTGGCGTGGACCTGGCGCACTTCTCGCACCTCATCGTCTATGTGGACGATGGCGCCTCGGTGACGTATGTCCACGAAGCGGCCTCGCCCGATGAGACGGGTCACGCCATGCACGCGGGCGTGGTGGAAATCCACGTCGGCGAGAACGCCAATTTACGCTTTGTTGAACTACAATCGTGGGGACGCGGCGTCTGGAACTTCTCGCACGAGCGCGCCCGCGTCGAACGCGGCGGCAACCTCGATTGGATCTTCGGCGCGGTTGGCTCACGTCTCACGAAAAACTTTTCCGACCTCGATCTTGTGGGCGAAGGCGCGCAGGGACGCATGTCGGGCTTTTATTTCACCGATGGCAACCAGCATCTCGACCACGACACGCAGCAGAATCATCTCGCGCCGCACACCACCAGCGACCTGCTTTTCAAGGGCGCGCTCAAAGGCAAGAGCCGCTCGGTCTGGCAGGGAATGATCTACGTGGCACCTGGAGCGCAGAAGACGGACGGGTATCAGGCAAACCGCAACATCGTCCTGAGTGACGAAGCGAGGGCCGATTCCATCCCAGGCTTGGAGATCCTCGCCGACGATGTCCGCTGTACGCACGGCGCGACCGTCGGAAAGTTGGAGCAGGAGCCGCTGTTCTACCTCAAGTCGCGCGGCATCCCGCAGGCGGAGGCGGAACGTCTGGTCGTCGAGGGTTTCTTCGATCCGATTATGCAGCGCATCCCGTTCGAGGGTGTACGTGAAAGATTCCAACAGGCCATCACACATAAGATGGGCTGATCATAGACAAAGGGAAAAAATGGCAACCAAAACAAAACCAAAATCCAAGACAGCCAGACCCGCCGCGGCCATCGCGGCGCGTCGCCCAATTCGAGAGGTGCGAATCAGTTCGCAGGTTTCGTACATGAAAGCGCCTGGGATCGAACACGTTTTTGAAGTGGGCGACAAAGTGGAAGTTTTTTGTGACCACGAGAAAAACAATGATCGCGTGCGCGGTTGGATCAAGGGTATTGTGGTGCAGGTGGATAATAAAATGGTCGCCGTGCAATTTCGCTCGAATGTCTTCCTCACCGATGGCTGGATGGTTCCCGACCGCATCCTTTGGTATCCGCTCGTCTCCGGGCATATTCGCCCCATCGTGAAGAAATCGGTGAAGAAAGAAATTCCTCTTTACTAACCCATGCTCAACGTAGAAGAAATTCGCCGCGACTTTCCGATCCTGCAACGCCAAACCGCCAGCGGCGCGCGCGTGACCTATCTCGATTCCACGGCCACGTCGCAGAAACCTCTCGCGGTCATCGAAGCGATGAACGATTTTTATCGCCGCTCGAACGCCAATATCCATCGCGGCGTCCACACACTGGCGGAAGAGTCCACTGCTTTGTACGAAAATGCGCGCGAGAAAATTGCGAAATTCATCAACGCGCCTTCCGCACGGCAGATTATTTACACGCGCAACACCACCGAGTCGATCAACCTTGTCGCGCACACCTGGGCGCGGGCGAATCTCAAAGCGGGAGACCTCGTCATCCTGACTGAGATGGAGCATCACTCCAACCTCGTGCCGTGGCACATGCTGGCGGCGGAACGCGGCATCGAACTCGATTTCATCCCCGTGACGGAAGACGGCCTGCTCGACCTGGACGCCTGCCGCTCGCTTCTTACGCGTGGACCGAAACTGGTCGCGTTTACCCACATGTCCAACGTCCTCGGGACGGTGAACCCCGCGGCCGAGATCATCCGCCTCGCGCACGAAGCTGGCGCGGTGACGCTCGTGGACGGCGCTCAATCCGTCCCGCACTTCGCCGTGGACGTGCAGGCTCTCGAGGCGGACTTCTACGCCTTTTCCGCTCACAAAATGTGCGGCCCGACCGGCATCGGCGCATTGTATGGCAAGACCAGCCTGCTCGAATCCATGCCCCCGTTCCTCGGTGGCGGTGACATGATCAAGGAAGTGAAACTCCGCTCGTTCCGTCCCAACTCGCTTCCACATAAATTCGAAGCCGGGACTCCCGCCATCGCGGAGGCTGTCGGCTTCGGCGCGGCCGTGGACTATCTGAGCAAGGTAGGAATGGCGAACATTTCCGCGCACGAACATGAGATCACCGAATACGCGCTGGAGCGTCTCGAAGAAATCCCTGGCGTGAAAGTCTTCGGCCCCTCGGCGGATAAAAAAGGCGGTGTCGCGGCCTTCACGCTCGAAGGCGTCCATCCGCATGACGTGGCGCAGATTCTGGACCAGGACGGCATCGCCGTGCGCGCCGGTCATCATTGCGCGCAGCCGCTCCACGAGAAATTCGGCATCCCCGCCACCACCCGCGCATCTTTTTACTTGTATAATACAAAAGAAGAAGTGGATTTGCTGGTGAATGGAATTTACAAGGTCAAAAAGATGTTTGGTTAAAATTATTTCGTCATTGCGAGGAGGGTCGAGTAGCCCGTGCTTCCCGAAGGGGAGGCGTATCGAGACCCGACGAAGCAATCCACGCTTTGTAAAGGAGATTGCTTCGCTTCGTTCGCAATGATGGGAGTGATTATGGACGATCTGTACAGAGAAGTCATCATCGAGCACTACAAAAATCCCTCCTACCGCGGCAAACTGGACCCGCACGATATTTCCTTCGCGGACAACAATCCCCTGTGCGGCGACCATATCCAGATTGACCTGCGCGTCGACGCGGACGGCAAAATCACGGAGGCGCGCTTCGACGGTCACGGATGCGCCATCTCGCAGGCCTCCGCCGACTTGCTGATGGAATCCATCATCGGCAAGCCCGTCGAGGAAGTGAAGAAATTGAACAAGCAGGATATTCTCGACATGCTTGGTATCGACCTCGGCCCCGTTCGCTTGAAGTGTGCCTTACTCTCATTGAAAGTGTTGAAGGCTGGCGTGTACGGGCTGGGGGAGGCGAGTGACGAGCTGGTTGAGTAAAAAAACGTACACAAGTAAACAAGTACACACGTAAACACAAGACCTGAGTACTTGTATACTTGTTTGCCTGTCTACATCCCCCCATGTACAACTACACAACCCT
>DYKX01000157.1 GCA_020722375.1 Anaerolinea thermophila | reverse complement strand
AGATGGGCATCCGCGCCAGCGACACGGCCGCCATCTCTCTGGTGGACGTGCGCGTCCCGTTCGACCACGTGCTCGGCAGCCCGACCGTCGAAAGGCAGACCGAAAAAGGCTTCAAGAAAGCCATGGCAACCTTCGACGCCACCCGTCCGCTGGTGGCAGCAACCGGCATTGGCGTAGCACGCGCTGCGCTGGAATTCGTCAAAGAGAAGCTGGCCGAGAACGGCGTAGAAATCCGCTATGGATTGCCGCGCAACAAGCTGACCAGCATCGAGCGGGACGTGATCGATATGGAAGTCATGCTCAAGGCTGGCTGGCTGATGGTCATCAAGGCCGTGTGGATGGCAGACAATAAGAAACCCAACGCGCTGGAATCTTCGATGAGCAAGGTCAAGGCTGGGGATGTAACCACCAAGATCACGCAGAAAGCCGTTGAGCTAATGGGGCCGCTCGGCTACAGCCGCGAGTTCCTGCTCGAAAAGTGGTTCCGGGATGCGAAGATCACGGATATTTACGAAGGGACGGGGCAAATCAATAGACTGGTCGTAGCCAGACAGATCCTTGGTTATAGCGGACGGGAACTCAGGTAAACGATATTCGATATTGGATATTCGAATTTCAACTATCAACCGTCGAATATCGAATTCCGAAGGAGAAAATCATGAAATATCAAATCCATAAAGCAGTCGTTGTTGGCGCGGGGACGATGGGGGCGGCGCTGGCGGCTCATCTTGCCAATGCGGGCATCCCTGTGACCCTGCTGGATATCGTCCCAAAGGACGCGCCGGAGGGGAACAAGGCGGCGCGCAACAAGATCGTCAACGCCGGGTTGGAGGCGGCCAAAAAGTCCCGCCCGGCCTCGTTCGCCTCGTCCGACCAGATGGCCCTGGTCAAGACCGGCAACCTGGACGACGATTTCAGCGTGATGGCCGAAGCCGACCTGGTGATCGAGGCCATCATCGAGAACCTGAAGATCAAACAAAGCCTGATGGAACGCATCGACGCGGTCCGCAAGCCGGCCTGCATCGTGGCGACCAACACCTCCGGCATCCTGATCAAGGACATCGCCGCCGGCCGCTCGGAGGGCTTCAAACAGCATTTCCTGGGAATGCACTTCTTCAACCCACCGCGTTACCTGAAACTGCTCGAGGTCATTCCGACCGCCGACACCCTGCCCGAAGTGACCGAGTTCGTCTCATGGTTTGGCGAATACCGGCTGGGCAAGGGCATCGTCCTGTGCAAGGATACGCCCAACTTCGTCGGCAACCGGCTGGCTTTCGGCACCGGAGCCTTCAGCCTGCACTACATTCTCGAAAACGGCTACACCGTGGACGAGGTGGACGCCATCACCGGCCCGCTGATCGGCAACCCCAAAACCGCCACCTTCCGCCTGATAGACCTGGTCGGCGTGGATGTCTGGGAGCATGTCGGCAAGAACCTGGCTCCGGCCATTCCGCACGACGCGCTGGCGCAGGAATACCTGTCCTCGCCCAAACCAGCCCAACTGATCGCCTCGATGATCGAGAAAGGCTGGCTGGGCAACAAGACCAAAGTCGGTTTTTACAAAGAAGTCCGCGAAAACGGAAAAAAAGAATTCTATTCGCTCGACCTGAACACCCTCGAGCATACCCCCTCCGAAAAAGTCCGCTTCGAGTCGATGGGCAAGGCCAAAGGCGTCGAGAATCTCGGTGAGCGGCTCAAAGTGATGCTCAGCGAGGACGACAAGGCCGCCCAACTGGTCAAGGCGCTGACCTACCAGGGCTTCCAGTACGCCTCCACGCTGCTGCCCGAAGTGGCCGACACGCCCAAACCGCTGGATGATGCTGCCCGCTGGGGCTTCATGCACGAGGCCGGTCCATTCGAAAAATGGGACATGCTCGGCGTAGCCGAGACGGTCGAGGCGATGAAAGCCTCGGGCTACGCGCCCGCCGCCTGGGTCGAGACCATGCTCAAGTCCGGGAAAGAGACGTTCTACCGCTACGAGAACGGAGCTAAAGTCGAGGTGTATGACGTCGCCAAAGGGGACTACGTCCGCATCCCCCGCACCCCGGGCCTGATCCTGCTCAACGAGCAAACGGTCATCGCCGAAAACGCCGGCGCCACCCTGCGCGACCTGGGCGACGGCGTGGTCTGCGTCGAATTCCACACCAAGATGAACGCCCTCGACGACGATATTTTCAACATCACCCTCGAGGCCCTCGACCGGTTGGATACGGAGTTCGACGGCCTGGTGATTGGCAACGAAGCCGACAATTTCAGTGCCGGGGCCAACCTGTTTATGGTGGTGGTCGCGGCCCAACAAGGCATGTGGGATACGCTCAATGAGGCGGTCGCCAAATTGCAAAATATGAATATGCGTATGCGCTACTCGCCCAAGCCGGTGGTGATCGCCCCGGCCGGTATGGCGCTGGGCGGCGGCTGTGAAGTGACCATGCACGGTTCACGGGTCGTGGCGGCCCACGAGACCTACATCGGCTTGGTGGAGCTGGGCGCGGGCGTCATCCCGGCTGGCGGTGGGACGAAAGAGTACATGCGCCGCATCATCAACCCGGCCATGCGGGTCGAAAACGCCGAAGCGCTGCCCTTCCTGCAAAAAGCCTTCCTGCAAATCGGGCAGGCCAAGGTGGCTACCAGCGCCGCCGAAGCCCGTCAGATGGCAATCCTTGGCCCAGCCGACCGGGTTGTCATGAACCGTAACCATTTGCTGACCGAAGCCAAGAAGGAAGTGCTCAACCTGGTGGCCACAGGCTACACCCCGCCTGCTCCAGAACAGATCTATGCTGCCGGACGCGATATGCAGGGTGCCCTGCGCATCGGCGCCTGGTCGTTCAATGCCGGTGGCTATATTACCGATTATGATCTGCACATCGCCCAAAAACTGGCCTACGTGATGACCGGCGGCAGCCTCACCAGAGCGCAATGGGTCAGCGAGCAATACATCCTCGACCTGGAGCGCGAAGCCTTCCTGTCGCTGTGCGGCGAAGAGAAAACCCAGGCCCGGATGTGGTCACTGCTGCAAACGGGCAAGCCGTTGCGGAACTAGGCGAGTTAGGGGTTAGGAGTTAAGTGTGAGTGATGAATTTTTGAAGTTTGAGGAGTGGCAGAAAACGGTTCCAGAACAGTTGCGAAAAGACCCGCTCTGGGAATCGTTATACTATCGTGTTGCCATGTATCTCTATGACCTGGTTTGGGAAGATTGCGAAATCCTGCGCAAGGATTATCGCAGCCGCGAGATTGTTCCGCAAATTGTTCGCAGCTCAGGCAGCATCTGCGCCAACATGGAAGAAGCCTTTGGACGTGGCGTGGGTACTCCTGACTACTTGCGGATTTTGCGAATCGATATTGGTGAAATCCGTGAAACACAAGGCTGGTACTTTCGGGCGCGCCACGTTCTGTCTCCGGAATTGCTTGAGCATCGTTACACAGTGATCCACCATCTCCTGTCCCTGGTCATAAGTACGCTCAATTCTCACAAACGCAACCTTGGTAAGAAGTAATCCTAACCCGCACTCCTAACCCGCAACTCCTAACTCAAATCTCAAAAGGAGACAAAACCATGAACAATCGTGAAGCTGTGATTGTCAGTGCGGCCCGCACCCCGATCGGCAAGGCCAAACGCGGCTCGCTGGTCACGGTCAGGCCGGACGATCTGGCTGCTACCGTTATCCAAGAATTGCTCCGGCGGACGCCGGCTCTCGACCCCGCCGAAATCGAGGACGTGGTCTTTGGCTGCGCCTTTCCTGAAGGCGAGCAGGGCATGAACATGGCGCGCATGATCGCCTTACGGGCTGGCCTGCCGGTCCATGTGCCTGGCGAGACCATCAACCGCTATTGCTCGTCGGGCGTGCAATCCATTGCCCATGTTGCCTATGCTGTGATGGCTGGCGATATAGACGTGGCCATTGCAGGCGGCACCGAATCCATGACCATGGTGCCGATGGCCGGTTACAAGTTCTCGCCCAATCCCTACTTTGCCCAGGATTTGCCGCATTACTATACCAGCATGGGGATCACAGCCGAGAATGTGGCCGCCAAATATGGCATCAGCCGCGAAGATCAAGATGCCTTCGCCCTGCAATCCAACTTGAAGGCCGCCAAGGCAGTGAATTCTGGTCTGTTCGACCCTGAGCTCGTCCCGGTGGAAGTGGAAATTGTCGAACTGGACGAGAATCAAAAGCCGGTAAGGCGCACGTTTACCTTCAAGCGTGATGAAGGGCCACGCGGCGATTCTACGATGGAGGGCCTCGCCAAACTCAAACCGGCCTTCAAGGAAGGCGGCACGGTCACAGCCGGCAACTCATCCCAAATGTCGGATGGCGCGGCGGCGGTCGTGGTCATGTCCGCTGACAAGGCCGCCAAACTGGGACTCAAACCGCTGGCGCGTTTCGTCTCATTTGCGGTCGGCGGCGTGGAGCCGGAATTGATGGGATTGGGCCCAATCGTGGCCGTCCCCAAGGCGCTCGAAAAGGCCGGCCTCAAACAGGAAGATATTGACATCTTCGAACTGAACGAGGCCTTTGCCGCCCAGTCCCTGGCGGTATTGCGCACGTTGAAACTGGACCTGGAGAAGGTCAACCTCAACGGCGGGGCGATTGCCCTCGGCCATCCGCTCGGCTGCACCGGCGCGAAACTGTCCACGCAGTTGTTCTATGAAATGGGCCGCCGCCGGTCCAAATACGGCATGGTGACCATGTGCATCGGCGGCGGGATGGGGGCGGCTGCCATCTTCGAAAACCTTCAAAATTAGTCTCAGCCCCACTCTATCAGACTATGAGACTCAAGACCATCAGACTACCAGACTATCCGACTACCAAACTATCTGACTACTAAACTATCAAACTACCAGGAGAAACCATGGCACTTACAATTGAAACCCTCATGTCCAAAATGCCCGCCGCA
>DYKX01000156.1 GCA_020722375.1 Anaerolinea thermophila | reverse complement strand
GAAATGGACGGCTTCGAGGTGGCGCGCATCCTTCGCAAGGAGATGACCTCCGCCATCCTCATGCTCACCGCCCGCGATGACGAGATCGACCGCGTCGTCGGCCTCGAGGTCGGCGCGGACGATTACCTGACGAAACCGTTCTCGATGCGTGAACTCGTGGCGCGCGTCAAAGCCCAACTTCGCCGTGCGCGTCTCCTCCGCGAAGAGCAAGCCTCTGCAACGGAACACGCACCACGAAATACGCATCACGCAATACTGACTTTCTCCAACCTCTCCATCAACACCACCCGCCGCGAAGTGACACTCAACAATGAAGCGCTGGCGATGAAACCGAAGGAATACGAACTCCTGCTCTTCTTCGCGGAACACAAGGGACAAATGCTCTCGCGCGAATTCATCCTCGAGCGCGTCTGGGGCTGGGACTTCATCGGCGACAGCCGCACGGTGGATGTCCACGTGCGCTGGCTGCGGCAGAAGATCGAATCCGACGCGGCCAACCCAACGCGGATTGTGACGGTGCGCGGGGGCGGATATCGGTTTGAGGGGTGAGCAGTAAATGGTAATTGGTAATTGATGTTTCGTATTGCGTAGTGCGTAATGATTATTTATTTTGTTCTCGCTCTTTCGATTTTGCTGACGCTATGGTTGGGATGGCGTTATTTTTCATTGCGCCGCGACATTCGCGCATTAACCGAACAACTTGGGCGCGGCGATAATCTGGCGGAACGATCACGCGAACTGGGGAAACTTGTTGGTTTACGCAATACGCAACACGCAACACTGCGCGCACAACTCGCATCCTCCGAGCAGGAACGCTCCCGCCTTTCCACCATCCTCGACCAACTGACCGACGGCGTGCTCATTGCGGACGCGGATGGACGCGTGCAATTCGCCAATCCCGCCGCCGAAAAACTCTTTGGCTCGCCTCTCACTGGACATTCAGTCGTGGAAGCCATCCGACACCATCAACTGGCCGACGCGTGGCATCGCTGCCGCGAGACGGGCGGAACGCAAACAGAGTCGGTCGAAGTTCCCTCCAGCCGCCAGTTCCTGCAACTGATCGTCGTCCCCGACCGCGACACGCGCGGCGGCACGCTCCTGCTCGTGCAGGACCTGACCCGCGTCCGTAAACTGGAGACGGTCCGCCGCGACTTCATCAGCAATCTCTCGCACGAACTGCGGACCCCGCTCGCCTCGCTCAAAGCGCTGACCGAAACCCTGCAAGACGGCGCGCTCGCGGACCCCGAGGCGGGTGCGCGTTTCCTGGGCCGAATCCACACCGAAGTGGACGCGCTGACCCAGATGGCGCAGGAACTGCTCGACCTTTCGAAGATCGAATCGGGACAGGTGACGCTGAACTTGAATCCCGTCTCCCCGCTCGACCTGCTCCACACCGCCGCCGATCGGATGCGGTTGCAGGCGGAACGCGCGGGCGTGAACCTGACCGTCGAAACGGCGGCCCCGCCAAATGTCAGGGCGGACGCGGCGCGGCTCGAACAGGTGCTGGTCAATCTCATCCATAACGCGGTCAAATTTACGAAACGAGGCGGCTCGGTCACGTTGTCGGCTACCGAGGCGGAGGGGGCGGTTGTCTTCGCGGTGAGCGATACGGGGGTCGGGATTCCGTCCGACGACCTGCCGCGCGTCTTCGAACGTTTCTACCGCGTGGACCGATCCCGCGCGGGGAGCGGGACGGGGCTGGGGCTTTCGATCGCAAAACATATTGTGGAAGCGCACGGCGGGAGGATTTGGGCGCAGAGCCGCGAGGGGCAGGGAAGTGTGTTTTATTTTTCGATCCCCGTAACGCCGAATTAATTCGGCGCTACCACTTTTCAAAAACGTTCACCAGTTGTTAACCAGTTCTTAAGTGCATCTTCATTGGTCGAGTGTATGATAGGCACAGATAACCGGAGTACAAATGACACTTTTCCTTGCCCTGACTCTGCTTGCCATGTTTGTGGTTTTCGGTGTGGACGTGCGCCAGAAACGGCGCGAGGCCAACCGAGTCCGCAGGCATTAAGCCTCGTATCTTCTCTCCTCCTAAAGGGCTAATGGGCCGCTACCCGCCGTGAGGCGGGTAGTTTTGTTAACATCCCCATCACAAAATCTTCACCTGGTTTTGATGGGTCATTAACAGGGCTCTGCTATGCTTGCAGGGAAATGGAGAAAAAATGAGTCTTGCTGATCTACACATGCACACAATCTACAGTTACGATGGCACGGCCACCGTGCCCGCTGTTTTACGCCGCGCCCATGAGGTGGGATTGAGCGTGATTGCCATCACCGACCACGATGAGATTGCTGGGGCATTGGAAGCGTTGGAACTTGCCCATCTTTACGGCGTGGAGGTCATCCCTGGTATCGAGGTCACCACCGCAGACGGCGACCTGCTGGCGTTGTTTGTGACGGAGATCGTCCCGAAGGGGCTTTCGCTGGTGGAGACGGTGTTGCGCGTCCGTGAGTTGGGCGGCATCTGCATCGTTCCGCACCCGAACGCGCACGGGATGGGGATGAAAAGCCTGAAGGTAGCCACGGTTTTCAAGGCATTGCGGAATCCCCAGGTGGCGGACACACTGATCGGCATCGAGGCATACAACGCCACCGCATTGGATCGGGCGGGAATCGCCGCGGCGCGCCTGCTCACCAGCCAGTGGAACCTTGCCTCGGTGGGGGACAGTGACGCGCACGTGGTGGACGCGATCGGCCTCGGCGCCACCGAATTCGCGGGGACAAGCGCGGCCGCCCTCCTGTCCGCGCTGCGAAGCGGGCAAACGAGCGTCCGCCGTCAGAAGGAATGGAACGTCGTCCGCATTTTGGGGAGTTGGGTGATCCAGTATGTGGCCAGTCTGTTTACCCGCTTAGCGATGGTCACGCAATAGACGAGATGCGGATTTGCGGATAAACTTTGGGCATGGAAAAACACATACTTGTCACCAACGATGATGGTGTGCTCGCACCGGGTTTGCTGGCGCTGGCACAGGAAATGCGCAAACTTGGCAAAGTCAGCATCCTTGCGCCTGACCGCAACTGGTCGGGGGGCGGACACGTGAAGACCCTCGACCGCGCCCTGCGCGTGAAGGAATACCGCCTCGCGGACGGTTCGACCGCGTTCGCCAGCGACGGCGCGCCCTCGGATTGCGTCTCGCTGGGCATTCTCGGATATTTCAAGGAAAAGATTGACCTGGTCGTTTCGGGTATCAACGTGGGGGCGAATCTCGGTCATGATGTAACCTATTCGGGTACGGTGACGGCCGCGATGGAATCGGTCATCATGGGTGTGCCAGCCGTGGCTATCTCGCTCGAGGTGCTGGAAAACCAGGTGGGCGAGTTGGATTATCAAGCCGCGGCCCGCGCCGCACAAATGGTTGTCCAGCGCGTGATGGAAGCAGGTCTTGCTCCTGAAATTTTGCTCAACGTCAACGTGCCGTACCTTCCCATGGACCAGATCAAGGGCTTTTTGATGACCCGTCAGGGATTGCGCGTCTATCACAACCGCCTCGATGAGGGAAAGGACCCGCGCGGCAAACCCTACTACTGGATCGGCGGCGACGCGCCGACGGGCGTCCCCGAGCGCGGCACGGACGTGGGCGCGCTGGCCGATGGATATGTCTCCGTCACGCCTCTTCAACTGGACCTGACGGCGTATCGTTCTTTGAGCGACCTGAACAACTGGAATTTGCAGGAATTCAATTCATAACTTTCCCTTTGCACATTTCCCCCTTGTCCCGTCTCCCGCCCGGGCCCCTTCGGGCGGGAGACGTCATTAAAACAAAGTTTCAGCGGGCAAGCAACACGGCTTCTGCAGATTCGAAACTGTCGTACATGGGAATGATGGAGGGAATCCCCGTCATCTCCAGCGTACTTTTTACATTGGCGTTGGGTCGTAATAGGACCATTCGTCCACGGCGGGAAGCGAGGGATTTGGCGTTTGTGGTCAAAAGACGGATTCCGGTCGAAGCCAGGTAATCCACTTCAGATAAGTCCACCAGCACGCGTGCGCCATCGCCCGCACAATATCCCGCGAACCCGGTCTCGATCTCTTCCGTCCCGAGGAGATCCAACTTGCCAATCACTTTGATCATGCGGATCGGACCGACTTCCTTGTATTGAAGTTCCATGGTTTCACCTCTCTTGCAAAAGTGCCGAAAGTATATTTTCTTCCGTGCTTCTTGTTGTTAACAACAGGTTATGGTTTGCATGGAAACCTGGAATTGGATTGTTTTGGGAAATTAACTCGGGTGGGAACGCCAGGGGGATTGTTTACAAGACGTTAACCTGTTCTTCCCTTGCTTTTAAGAGCGGACTGATACCATCCCACCGTTGAAAATCAAAAGGAGAAAAAGAAATGACCAAATTTGTTCGTTCGACCCTGTTTGCGCTTCTGGCCTTGACCATGGTCCTGGCCGCGTGCGCCCCGACCGCTGAGGCCCCCCAGCCGACCGCCAAACCGGCAGAGACCAAAGCCTCCGAGCCGACTGCCGCCGCGCCCGCGGAAGAACCGCAGGCCCTCATCCTGCCGCAAATCCCCGCTCCCGCTGACGTGACCGGCGACATCATCACGGCTGGCTCTTCGACCGTGTTCCCCGTCTCTGAGCGGATGGCCGAGTTGTTCCAAAACGAAGGCTACACCGGCAACATCACGGTGGACAGCATCGGTTCCGGCGCTGGCTTCGAGCGCTTCTGCACCACCGGCGAGACCGACATCTCGAACGCTTCCCGCCCGATTAAGAGCAGCGAAGTGGAAGACTGCCAGGCGATTGGACGCGAGCCGTTGGAATTCCGCGTAGGCACGGATGCGCTGGCTGTGGTTGTTTCCACTGAAAACGACTTTGCGACCGACCTGACGAAGGAAGAACTTGCCAAAGCCTTCTCCGGCGAAGCGAAGAATTGGTCTGACCTGCGTCCTGAGTTCCCTGCCGAAG
>DYKX01000155.1 GCA_020722375.1 Anaerolinea thermophila | reverse complement strand
ACAAGTACACAAGTACACAAGTACACAAGTACACAAGTACACAAGTACACAAGTAAACAGGTATATATCAAAAACGAGACTCACAGCGAGTCTCGTTTTTACGTTTTACAACTTTAGCGGCTGTTGTGCTGGAACTCCCGTCAAATCATACGCCATCGCGCCGGTGATCCTCACAGGCACAATCTCCCCCACCTTCAACTTTCCCTCCACAAAAACCATGCCGTCAATTTCGGGCGCGTCGCGATAGGAACGCCCAACAGACACGCCGTCGTTGTAGCCCTCGACGAGGACATTCAGCGTTTTGCCGACGTAGGACTGGTTCACCTGCATGGACACTCCCTGCTGGATTTCCATGAAGCGTTCATATCGTTCCTGCTTGACCTCGGGCGGGATCGGGTCGCCGAGGGGCTCGGAACTCGTCCCCGGCTCGAACGAGAATTGGAACGCGCCCGCGCGGTCAAAGCGGACCTCGCGCAGGAATTCTTCCACGGCGCGGAACTCCTCCTCCGTCTCGCCGGGGTAACCGACGATGAACGTACTGCGGATGGCAATATCGGGCATCCTGGCGCGCATTTTCTCGAGGGTCTTATGCACCCACTCCATGTTGGACGGACGCTTCATGCGATACAACGTCTTCGGGTGCGCGTGTTGGAGGGGCATATCCAGATAATGCAGGATCTGTTTGGAGGAGGACATCACGTCAATCAGGCGGTCGGTCACGTAGCCAGGGTAGGCGTACATGACGCGGATCCAATCCAACCCCCCTCCATCTCCCCCCATTTTCTTCGAAAATGGGGGGAGTGTCCCAGAGGGACGAGGAGGGTCGCAGACTTCTTTCACCAGTCTTTCCAGCAGAATGGCCAACCCGTCCTTCATCCCCAGGTCGTGACCGTAATCCGTCGTGTCCTGCGCGAGCAGGATCAATTCGCGCACCCCCGCGTCGCGCAGACGACGCGCCTCGTCGAGGATGGTCTCCATTGGACGCGAGACGGCCGTCCCTTTGATGAGCGGGATGGCGCAGAACGCGCAGGGACGACGGCACCCGTCCGCCACCTTGAGGTAGGCCGCGGCGCCGAACACGTTCGCTCGGACGGTATCCGCCTCATCGGTCCCGACCGTGGCGGCCTCGGGCAGGTGATACAGCGGCTGGGGATGAGACATCTTCCGCAGGTCACGCACCACCTGCAGGATGTCCATCCAGCGACGTGTGCCGAGAATCCCATCCACACCGGGGACCTGTTTCGCGACGTCCATGCCGTAGCGCTGGGTGAGACACCCCGCCGCAATCAATACCTGACCACTGCGTTTGGACTTTGCCAGTTTGCGCAATTCGCGAATTGACTCTTCACGCGCGGAGCCGATAAAGCCGCACGTATTGACGATCAACACGCTGGCGCGCGAGGGGTTCTCCACTGACTGATACCCGTCGCGGACGAGCAATTGCGCCATCGAATCAGAGTCGACTGTATTTTTCGAGCAACCTAAAGAGACCAGATGAAATGTATTTTTCGCTTTTGTCATAACGTTAAATCCAATTTAAGGAGCGGGAGTGCGCGTGGAGGTCGCGGTCGGTGTGGGCGTTGGCGTGAGAGTGAGCGTGGGTGTGATTGTGGGCGTGGGACCGATGGTGGCCGTTGGCGTGATGACGCCCTCGGCGCGATAGATCAGGTTGACGATTTCCCCATACCGACCCAGCAGGCCCATATCGCGCTGGTTGTACATCAACCGCAGCGCCGCGCCGTTGCCCGCCAGGATTTCGATCTCAGTCGCCGCCTCGAAAGGATAGGCCGTGCCCGGAGTGACGCGCCCATCGAATGCCACCTCGCCGTCCACGGTCACGCGCAGGTACGTCCGCTCGTTGGCGATGATGTTGATCTGCACGTTCACGCCCTCGGGAATCGTCGGCAGGCCAACGGGCGTTTCGAACGCGGCCAGGGTGACGGTCACATTTCCCAGATCGAGCAATTCGGAGGTGGGAGCGAGCGTGCCGAGAGGCGCAAGCGACGGTTCCAGCAACACATCAATGATCGGCGGCGTGGTGGCCTTGGCCTCGGCGCCCGTCTTGATCACGTGCTGCACGCCCCAAACGGAAAAGGCGACAATCGCCACAACCAATCCAATTGCCATCAGGTCCGCGACCATGAATCCGCGCAAGGGCGGGACGCTGGCGGGCGCGCTCGGCGCGGGACGTCCGCGCGCACCGGGCGGCAGGGGATGCCGTTCGCGATGCCGCGCCTGCAACACGTCCGCAAAATTCAACAGCAGGGCGTCCACATCCAAATCGAGGAACGTGGCGTAATTGCTCAACATGCCGCGTGTCTGTACGGCGGAGGGCAGGCCGCCGAAATCGCCCCGTTCCAGCGCCAGCAAATAATGCGCGCGCAAATGGATGTGCCGTTCGATCTCCTCGCGCGTCAGGTTGAGCGTTTCGCGGCGCTCGCGTAATTGCGCGCCGATGGCGGCAAACATCTCATCGGAGGAAGGGGTGCGCAAATTATCTGCAACTGGATTGGCCTCGACTTGCGGATTGGGCGACTCATCCCCCTCTGGGATCAACTCTGCTCCCGCCTCTTCCCTGACCTCGTTCTGCCGCGGCTTCGAGACGCGTTTCCCTGCCCCCGCGAGCAGGCGCGCCCATCCGCGCGGACGAGGCTCATCCGCTGCGACAGTTTCCTTTGGTTGTGTGACTTCGATTTCGGGAGGGACTTCAACCCGCGCCGCGGTTATCGGCGTCTCTTCGACTGCCTGGCCTTCGGGGAGGCTTTTTTTTTTCCGCTCTTCGCGGCGGATTTCGCGGCCGCTTTCGGTTTGGTCGTCTTCGGCCTGGAAGCCTTTGCGGCGGATGCGGATTTTTTCTTCGGGGAGGACGCGTCCGTTTTTCGGACGGGTGTGGGTGCGGACTCTGTCTCGGGGATGACGACAGGCGCTTCGTCCGCCCCAGGCTCGGGAGCAGGTTCTTGCACGGCCGCAGGCTCGGGAGCAGATTCTTGCACGGCCGCAGGCTCGGGAGCAGATTCAGATTCGGCGGCGGGTTCTTCGGGGACGGAACGTCTCAGCAGGCGCGCCCAAAACGGACGGCGGACCGGCTTCTCGTCCGCGGGCGAGGCGGGCGGAGTTTCCTGCGGGACCAACGGTGCGGGCGGAGGGGTCTCGTCCACGGGCGCGGGGGCCGCGGGCGGCGCATCCGCCGAATCCCCCTCGCTCAATTCCTGCATGGCGGCATCGA
This sequence comes from Anaerolinea thermophila, assembly GCA_020722375.1. Lineage (GTDB taxonomy): Bacteria > Chloroflexota > Anaerolineae > Anaerolineales > Villigracilaceae > Denitrolinea. Next base: position 1,725 of record DYKX01000155.1, on the reverse strand, counting down.
GATCGAGACCGAGATAATCAGCATAGATACGCAAAAAACCGCGGCTCTGCGCGGCGGAAGACATGACGGAGTAATTATCCGCCTCCAACGCCTGCAAATAATGGGCGCGGACGCGGGTGGCTTCGGCGGCCTTATCGAGGCTGATCTGACGCGAAGTGCGGATTCTTTTCAGCCGTTGTCCGATGGTTTCCTTGGGTTCGGGCATATCGAAAGTTTACCACAATCAGAGAGAAACCCGTTTTCTTCGCGAAAACGGGTTTCGGACTTCGGTTATTCAGCGGGTGTTTCAGGAGCGGTTTGGGCCTGTTCTTCAGTGGAAGACTCGGCTTTGGGTTTGGCCTTTTTGGCTTTGGCCTTCGGCTTCTCTTCCTCTTTCGCCTCTTCGCCTTCGCGATGGACGGTGATCTTGATCTCGGGGACGAGGTCCATCGTCAGGCGGATGTGGGCGGTGTAATCGCCGATCTCGCGGATGGGTTGCATATCCACCTGCTGGCGTTTGACCTCGAAGCGGACTTTTTCGGTCAGGGCGGTAGCCACATCCTGCGTGGTGATCGAGCCGTACAATTTGCCCGTTTCACCGGCCTTGACGACGAATTCCAACGCAACCCCGTTAATCTGGTCGGAGAGGCCTTTGAGTTCCTCGTTCAGCGAAGCGCGGCGAATTTCCGCCTGGCTTTTGATCCGTTCCACCTGCTTCAACGCGCCCGCGGTGGCCAGCACGGCCAGTCCCTGCGGGATGAGGAAGTTGCGGCCATAACCATCGGCGACCTTTTTCACATCGCCAGCGCGGCCCAGTTTGTAAACGTCCTTGATGAGCATGACTTTCATTTTGAATCAAGCCCTTTCTTTGGAAAATGTCAGGGCGAAGGGTACCACGCCCTGCGAGCGAAGCGAGTGCAGATTGTACCAGAGGATGTGCGTCTTGCCAATTGGAAACAGGCAGGGTAAGATAACCGTATGGACAAATTCTCCATCAACTGGCGGCGGGTCGGCGTGTTCGTGGGAATCGCGGTCCTTTCGCTGATCGTCATCGAATTCAACGCCCGCCTCGAAGAACTGAACCGACTGACAGAGGAGGCCGAAACCTATCGCGCCGAGGCCACCCAGGCCATGCAGACGCAGATCGCGTTGCAAACGCAAGCAGCCTACGCCACCTCCGAAGCGGCGGTGGAGGATTACGCCCGCGCCGAGAACCACATGATCGAGGAGGGAGACATTCCCGGTGTGCCGTATGGAAGCGGGAACAGTGCGCCTCTCCCCACGGCCACGCCCATGCCCACGGCCACACCCATGCCAAACTGGCAGGTCTGGTGGGATCTATTCTTTGGCGAACGATAGCAGGTCACGCCTGCAAAACAAGGTCATCAGGTACACGCCCCGCCGCCTGCCGAATACCCGCAAACAGGACAACTTAAGTTGAGAAGGCCGTCGTAATCGAGACGGCCTTTTTTACATGCGGGACATTTTTGACCAGGACGCGGTGCGCGGCAAACGATAGTTTTTCGAGCCTTCCGCTTCGCCGCGGGACGGGAGGGCGGCTTCCCGTTTCTATTAGGTGTGGACTTGCGTTTGACTGCCATTTCAGTAATAGACGCGGCCTGCAACCAAAGATTTACCGCGTCGATCATTCCAAACCAACCAGCCGCGCCAGCCCCTCGCGGTCGGTCAGCACGAACTCGGTGCGGGTCACTTCGATCAGTTTCTTGTCCGAAAAATTGTACAGGG
>DYKX01000019.1 GCA_020722375.1 Anaerolinea thermophila | reverse complement strand
AGTATTACTCCGTGAAAACTATGCCAATCGCGAAGATTTTGCCTCAGTACCGCACACTTGCCCTGGCGTGCAAGTGCCAGGGAGATTTATCTTGCCCCCCCGAGGCGCAAAATGAATTTTGCGATACAACCGCGCTATGGATAACCAAACCCTCAGCCAGATTATCACAAACCGCCTGACCGCGGTGAATTTTGATTCTTTTTCGGATGAGGATTGGAACCATTTGGCAAGCAGGGCACATTCGGAAGGCGTTGCGCCGCTCGTGTACTGGACGTTTTCCAAGGCGGGCAGGTTATCGTCCATCCCGCAAGAGACCCGAAATTTTCTGCGCGTCGCGTATGCCAGCGTTTACATGCAGAACCAGGCCATGTTCAAGGAACTGGAAACTCTCGCCCATCTATTCCACGAGGCGGATATTCCAGTCGTGGTTTTAAAAGGCGCCTGTTTTGCGCTGACCATCTATCCCGATATTGGCCTGCGCCCGATGGGAGATTTGGATTTGCTGGTTCCGGCCTCGAAACTGGATGAAGCGGTTCAAATTGCAGAAACACTGGGTTATGCGGAAACACTCCCGGAAGCATCCCCTGGATTAAAGGAGTTGCTCAGTCATCATATTTGCCTGCAAAAAAACAGTCCGCAAATGGTAGTGCTGGAAATTCATGATCGTTTGATTGGAGAAGATGCTTTCTCTTATGCCGTCCCCGTAGACTGGTTCTGGGAGCAAATCGAACCGCTGGATGTCCCACCCACAACGACACGCTTCCAAACCCTGTTGATGTTGACGCCCACAGCGCAGATTTTATACGCGGCCAGTCATGCCATGTTACAGCATGGCGGGGACCAGGCTCCCCTGCGCTGGTTTTGCGATTTGGACCGCCTGATCCGCCAATATCACGAGCGCATAGATTGGACTTTGCTTCTTTCACAGGCGAAAATCTTTGAATGGGGGTCGGCGCTGGAGGCCGCCCTGGCGCAGGCCGGCGCCTATTTCGACACCCCCATCCCGCCTCACGTCCGCGCCGCCATGGCGGGACAGTCCGACCGCCACCGGGACCTGGTCGCGTTGAAACAATCCCGCCCGGCCACGCATATCCTGTTGGAACTTCAAAGGTTATCGTCGCTGAATTGGTATGGCAGGTTCAGGCTGGTTCTGGCGCTGGCGTTCCCCACTCCTGCTTACATGCGCTGGCGTTATCAACTGAAAAGTTCGTGGTTGTTGCTAATCTATTATCCCTTCCGCTGGTGGGGGATTCTTGTAGATGCGCAGAAGACCCTAAAGGTTTCTTTGAAAACCTTTAGGGCCCCAATAAAACCATGACCAGTCCTTCCCCCTTGCTTTACGATACCTACTATCACATCTATAATCGCGGCAACAACCGCGAGAATATTTTCATTCAGGAACGCAATTACACCCATTTCATGAATCTGTATGGAAAATACATCGAGCCAATCGCGGACACCTTCGCGTATTGCCTGTTGCGAAATCACTTTCACGTTTCGGTGAGGATCAAATCGAAAGAGGAGATTTTCGAATATAGAAAGACCCTAAAGGTTTCCACTCTCATCAATCGCCGTGACCAGCCAGACAGTCTTGCAAATCAGTACGAAGATCAGTCCAGAAAACCTTTAGGGTCTGATTATCCAAGTAGAAGATTCTCCGATTTTTTCAACGCCTATGCAAAAGCGATCAATAACGCCTACGGAAGAACAGGGAGTTTGTTTCAGCATCCCTTCGGGCGTGTGTTGATTACAACCGACCGTCAATTTTGGAATGTGATCGCCTACATTCACCAAAACCCGCAAAAGCACAAATTCGTGGATGATTTTCGGAAGTGGAAATGGTCATCATACGGCATATTACTCTCTGATAAGCCTACGAAATTACAACGCAATATTGTTCTTGAGTGGTTTGGCGGAAAACAATCGTACCTGGATTTGCACGAGAAGTGGGTCACGGAAGCGGATAGTAAGTGGTTTGCGGAAGATGATTACGATTGAAATGACCAGACCCTAACCAATAGACCCTAAAGGTTTCCCTGGCCATCAATCGTCACGGTATGCCGGACCGTCCCGCCAAACATGACGATGGTTGAGGGAGAAAACCTTTAGGGTCTATACCAAGTTCTATACCAAGTAAAGGTACTCATGCCCACTTACAAACTCTCCAAAAATGTCGCCCTCGAAACCTTCGATGACGGCGGGTTGGTTCTCATCCTCCCGGAGCGCCGCCTCGTGGAACTCAATCCCAGCGCGGTTGCAATCGTCAACCTGCTGGATGGGACTCGCACAGCCGAACAGGTCGCGGAAGAAGTCGCTAAAGAACACGATATCGGTCATAATATTTCGGTGACAGAAATTATCCAGGATGTGCTAGAATTGTGCAAAGAGTTAAATCAATCTGGAGTACTCGAAATTCAACCGGACCTTCAGGAGAGTGCGATCATGACAACTGCAGTTGCAACCCAGTTTCTGCGAAACCCGGACGTGGTCCTGCGCGAAGAGGACCCGGACGAGGGCGCCCTGCTTTTCAACCCCGACACCAACCAGGTCAAAGTCATCAACACCACCGGCCTGTTCATCTGGCAGCAATGCGGCGAGGCGCGCACGCTGGAGGAGATCGTCGCCGAAGTTCAAAAAGGCTTCGACGAGGTGCCGTCCGAGCAGGTGGCCCAGGATGTGCAGGAATTTGTGGATGGCATGTTGGCTACCGGATTTATCGGTACCGTGGTGGAATAACAAACCTCGTAACCGTAACGGTGGTTGAGTAGGCGGTGTTCTTCCGCCGTATCGAAACCACTTTCGCAAACAGGATAACAACTACTCATGTCCAACTTAAAGGTAATGTCCTCCCCCAAGCACGTGGATATTGCGATCACCGGCAAATGCAATCTGGCCTGCCAGTATTGCTTTTACGCCGATGAAATGGTGGCGCGCTCCAACCTGCCCACCGAACGTTGGTTATCGTTCTTCGATGAATTGGGCAGTCTCGGCGTGATGGATGTCACCCTGACTGGCGGCGAGGTCTTTACCCGTCCCGACCTGTTCGAGTTGATTGACGGCATCATTGCCAACCACATGCGTTACGATATTTTGAGCAATGGCACCTTGATTACCGAGGAACTCCTGAAACAATTCGAGGTGGGCAAGCGCCGCCAGCGCCTGAATTCGATCCAGGTTTCCGTAGATGGTTCCAGCGCTGAAGTGCACGATCTCAGCCGCCCAAAAAGTTTTAGCCGCGCCCTGCGTGGACTGAAATTACTCAAGGAAGCCGGCTACCCGGTCACGGTGCGCGTCACGGTCAATCGCCATAATGTGGATGACCTGGAAAACGTGGCGCGCTTGTTGCTGGAGGAAGTGGGACTCCCTAGCTTTACCACCAACGAGGCCTTTACCTGTGGCGCGACCGACCGTACGGAAGGAAATATCATCCTCACCCCGTCACAACGCGCAAAGGCTATGGAGGTATTGACCCGCCTGGCAGAACAATACAACCACCGCATCAGCGCCCAGGCGGGACCCTTGGTGATGGCGCGTGAGATGAAGATGATAGACGAGGCGCTGGCAAAGGGAGAGACCTCCATGCCGGGGCGCGGCGTCCTATCCGGCTGTAACGGGATGTTCAGCAATCTGTCAATCTTACATGACGGGACAATCGTTCCCTGTCACATGTTGAGCGATTTGCATTTGGGTACCATAGGCGTTGACAATTTGCAGGAAGTCTGGTTGCACCATCCCACCATGCTTGCCCTGCGCCGGCGTCACGAAATCCCGCTCAGCTCGCTGGAGACTTGCCAGGGTTGTGTTTATCAGGGTTTTTGTACGGGCGGCTGCCCGGGCGGCGCGCTCTATGCATACGACGACTACAACACCCGCAACCCGATGAATTGTTATCGCGTATTACGAGGCGAAGACCCCTTCTTTACTTTATCAGATGAAGTGAGCGATTTAACAATAGGTGAGACAAATGGTCGAGCGTAAAATAGAACTTCCTGAAGGCGTTCCAGCCTTGAACTCGTATTACGTGTATATGACCGGCGGTTGCAATTTAGCTTGTCAGCACTGTTGGATTGCACCGACTTATCAGGCAAATGGCGGTACGGGTGGACATTTGGATTATGATCTATTTGCTATTGCTATTGAAGAAGGCTTGCCTTTGGGCTTGTACAACATTAAACTAACTGGCGGCGAACCGCTGCTTCATCCAGACTTTGTCCGCTTTGTAGATTTGATTAAGGAAAAAGAGTTGGGGTTGACGATCGAGACCAACGGCACGCTGATGACTGAGTCTCTTGCTCGTTACCTGAAAGAAAAAAGCACATTAAGCCATATTTCCGTCAGTTTGGATGGGGCTACAGCCGCCACGCATGATCCGTTTCGCGGGGTGAAAGGCAGTTTTGATAAAGCGGTACAAGGGATTCGCTTTCTCGTTGAGGTCGGGTTTCACCCCCAGATCATTATGAGTTTGCACGCCGGCAATATTAACGAAATTGAAGCGCTAGTTGCATTGGCAACAGAACTGGGAGCAGGATCCGTAAAATTCAATCTTATTCAGGCAACAGGGCGAGGAGAAACCTTTGTTTGGCGAGGAAAATCTTTAGCCCTGCCACAACAAATTGAATTGGGCAGATGGATAGAAGACGATCTTCAGAAACATTCATCCATAGAACTCCATTATAGTTGGCCTCCGGTATTTAATAGTCTAAAAAAATTAGTGTCTGGCGTCATAGGTTCATGTTCAGTCTTTAATATATTAGGAATTTTGAACACTGGTCATTTAGCGTTATGTGGCATTGGAGAGCAAATCCCTGAATTGAACTTTGGTCTACTCGGGGATGATCGCGTTGCAGATATTTGGACAAACCATCCAACTCTGCTTGACATCCGGAAAAATGTGCCTGACAATCTAGAGGGTGTATGCAGTCTTTGCATTTTTCAACAAAGGTGCTTTGGGCATTGTATAGCAGAAAATTACCATTATTATAAGAGGCTAACAGCGCCGTTTTGGTTCTGTCAGGAAGCAGAAAATGTGGGTCTCTTTCCTACAACCCGGAAAAGTCGATAAGTCAATTGTATGCTTTCCAAAGGAGCAAAGAAAATGAAAAAATATCAAAAACCCATCAGTAGAAGTCTTTCTGAACTTGTAGTTGCAGCGGGAAGATGCGCAAGTGGGCTTGATCCAACAGAACAATGTAGCCCAACTGGTTCAACAAACTCTGCGTATTGTCGTGTCGGAACTTATCATTCTGATACTTCTTGTGCCAGCAGTGGGATTGGCGCTACAAGTTGTTCTCCGAGTGGAACTGTCGCGGGTTATGAGCCAGGCGGTTAATCCAGAAGCAAAATTCCCCGTATTTTGCCTGGGTGAAGACCGTTACATTTTATACGCCATCACAGAAAGTGCTGAGCAACATCTTCAGCATTTTTTGGGTTGTTTTGGTGCATTTGTAGACTGGACTGATGAATTTCTAAGCGAAACGGTTGTTGTCATTACCAGCCCTCCCGTTCTAGATACGCAGACATCTCCACGCAGGTTTCCAGTTGATTTACAGCCAGCGTGGGAGATGTTTTTTCGCGCTTCAGATTTGGCTTATCAGCAATTCATTCGCGCCAAGAAGCTGAATACCCCACTAACACAGAGCCGAATAGACTCGTTTACCTTCGAGTGGTCGCCAGATTCTGATTCCCATCACCAGCAACGTTTCGTTATTCTGGTGATTGATGATGAGTTTGAAGCCTCCTATTTGAAAATATTTAGTCAGTGTTTTTTATTAACCGTTCGGTCTTATCTGGAGCGCGGTGGGCTTTGCTTACATGCTTCTGCAGTAGGACGAAAAGATTTTGGCTTCTTATTTTTGGGTGATTCAGGGTATGGAAAGACCACTGTTGCGCGATTAAGTTCCATCGTTGGGTATGAAAATCTTGGGGATGACCTAAATTTTATTTCTTGCGGCCAAAGCAATGAATATAGGGTAATGGCGGCACCCAGTTCCAGCCTTGCACAAATGGATTATTCAACGCGCCAATTTAATCTAAAAGGTATCTTTACGTTGGTTAAGGGTAAGCAAGATTTCCTGAAATCATTAACGCCATTGTCAACAGCACATGCCCTGTTTAAAGGTGTTACACAAATGCCTACGGCAAAGAAATTAACTAATACTGATATTGACCGCGCTTTTAAAACGTGCTGTGCCATTGCGCGTCAAATCCCAGGGTATGAGTTACATTTCCGCAAATCCCCAGATTTCTGGAACTTAATTGATGAGCGGTTTCCCAATTGATGCCTATGCCTTGCCGGATTGGGCGCAAGAGCGGGGGGTATCGCAACGATTTGCTTATAACGGGCCTAGCATGAATCCAATATTCCACGATGGGGATTTTCTCTATGTATGCCCTGTTGAAAAGAAGTTAATGGCGGGTGATGTAATCGTTTTTTCTAATCCTGAAGAAAAAATAATTGTTCACCGGGTTGTTTCTGTACTTTCTATACAAAAATTGCTTACCAAGGGTGACAATAATCGCCTTTATGACTTACCCATTTCTTTGGATCAAGTCATAGGGAAAGTAGAATTTGTAGAAAACAAAATTGGCGTTCGTAAAGTTTTGAACGGTTATCTTGGGCTAAGTTTGACGATTTTGTTACGCATCAAGTTATTGTCGAATTATCTGATACGGCAGGCATTTTGGAGACTCTACATCTTCATTCGTGAGAAGCAAATTGTAAAAGTTATCTGGCGTCCAAAAATATCAAAAATTCGGATTCGGTCAGAAAATAGCGGCCAGATGAAGTATGTTTACAGAAACAGAACCGTTGCTGTCTGGGATGAATCTTCCCGGCAATTGCAATGCCGCAAACCATTTGATTTGGTTATCCTCTTTCCTGATGATTGTCCACAGTGAGAAGCCCCAGTAGTTCTTCATATGGGGAAACGGGCTTCGGTTTATACCCGTTTGGCAAATTTCAAAATCCGCCCATCTCAATCAACCCTTTTTTATAACCATTCGCAACTAAAATTGTAGACATTCCTATTTTCCTATAATCTTGTAAAGGAGATTGATATGAATAACTTTAATCGCTGGATACGCAGCAAGGCTGGTATCACTACAATCATGAGCGTAATCGTGATTGTCCTGGTCGTAGCCGTTGTTGGGCAGTTTGCTGGCTGGTGGGGAGGTCCCGGCACCGCTGGTTTGCCGCCGCTCACCGGGGATTCCTGTATGCCAACCTGTTCAGAGACCGATGGCCGTTTCCTCGTCTTGGCTGGCAGCAATATGGCGAGTTTTGCTGGGCAAAAGAACCTTGCTTGGATTAGCGTCCCAAAGGGAAACGCTTCCTTCTCTCTAAGCGTCTTTGATGGAGATTCCGGTCAGGATAATAGTGGCGCAAAAGCATGGAATCAAGGCAATTGGGATACTACTACATCCAACGTCACCTATCGCCTGTATGCCGATCCTGCACGGGATGGTTCTGCCAGTACGTTGGTTGGAACGTGGATTAGTACGCAGATGCCCAACAATGCCTGGTACGATATCACCATCAACAATGTTCAGGATGCGGCGAACGAGAATGGGGATTTCTTATATCGGTTTGAAGCCACTTTGGATGAACCCCAACTGTATGGTGCCAGTAACTTTAAACTGAAATCCTCTAACGCTTACCTGAGTGTGGGAAAGAGCAATAACGAGGCTGCCAGTTTTGGCATCAATGCCATGGTAGGTCCAAACAATGACTATTTTACAATATATCCTGAAATTCTATCTGGCAACCTCGATGTGACCACCTATAGCGGCACTTGGGAGTTTTATTTCGAGATGCCCGAAGAGGATGGCGCTGAGGCAAGATATATTGAAATTTGGAACGGCGATGCTGATCGTGGTACTTCGGTTGCCTTGCCGGATGAGGATACCGACGACCCCAATACCAGCGATAAACCCACTTGGGCGGGTCCGGCCGCGGTGAATGAGCGCGCAGGCGGTAAAGGGAACCCAGCCGATGATAACTGGATGGTAGTATACCAAAGAGGCCCAACAATCCAGTTTGTCTTAATTGGACCCGATGGCAGTGAAATTGCCAGAGATAGTGATCTCAGTGGTACTGAGGAATGGGAAAAATTCCTGGTGAGTACCGATCCAAGTTCCGATGCTGATGTGGTTGTAAATGACCTGCCTGCGGGAGTATACAAACTTCAGATTATAGGTCTGGATATGCACAACTTTGTCTGGTTCCACACGGACCTGGAGCTCTTCAGCAGCCCTCCGCCTCCACCGCCTCCTCCTCCTCCGTGTGTGCCCGAGAACTCCAACCTCGGCGGCGGCTATGCCATCATCGCCCTCGACCCGGGTAGCTGTCAGGGACAGCAGAATGGCTTGCTTTTCCACGGCACCTCGTACACCCTCTTGTATGGCAAGGCGATCTCGAATGGTTGCCTGCGCTCGGTCGGTACGCACACGGTTGAATCTTCCGGCGTGGAATATGTTGGCGAGTACGATAACAAGAACAGCCAGGTGAAGATCATCCCTGATCCCTACCAGGTGTCTACGCCAGTTTCGGTGGATGTGGCCGCCCCCAATTGTAGCGACCCGGCCGCCCACAACGTTGACGGGAAAAAGTTTTTCAAAGGCGATGTAACCCTGGAACCCGGTCTGTACTGCATCAAAGGCGATGTCACCATCAATGCCGGAGATACCGTTAAGGGTGATGATGTAACCCTGTACTTCATTGACGGCAAACTGACCATCAACGGTGGCTCTACGGTACAACTGTCAGCGCCATACGCGCCGGGTGTAAATGTATCGCCGGCTCTGTCCAACATCCTGTTCTATGTCCCGGGTGCAGAAGGTGAGGGCAAACCGGTGACGATCAACGGCACATCCGATTCGTACTTTACCGGTGTGATCTATGCCCCCGGTTCCGAGGTCGAGTTCCTCGGTACCAGTCACACCGAAGGGATTGACGCAACCCAGGTCATCGGTTGGGATGTGCGTGTCGGCGGTACCGCGGATCTCATCCTGGGTTACACGGGCAACGATCTGCCAGTATGTACAATACCGTAGCTGTAATCCGGTTAGTGGGGAGCTTACCTGACAATTGAATAAAATCCTGGCGGGTAACCTTGCCCGCCAGGATTCTTATCCATTTTTTTTTCGGCAGTTTTCAGTCATCATACATTTATGAATATCATCCCCTATATTATCGCCACCTTGATCCCGCTGGTCGTCTTGTACGTGGTTTACTCGCTCGATCTCTACCAGATGGGCGCCTTCAAAAATGTGCTCGGGGCTTTTATTTGGGGGATAGCGGCTTTCTTCCTGGCGCGCCAACTGAACAGCTATTTGTATCTCTCCGGGACGTTTTCACGTTCAGAGATTGTGCGCTATGCCGCTCCCTTCGGGGAGGAAGCGCTCAAAGCGCTGGTCTTGATCTACCTGGTGCGGCGGGCGGACTTCACTTATTTTGTGGATGGCGCCATCTATGGCTTCGCGGCCGGGATGGGTTTTGCCATTTTCGAGAATTATGAGTATATCGGCGCTTCCGCTGTCGGGATCGGGACGGCGATTGCGCGCGTCATCTCGGTCAACCTGATCCACGCTTCGGCCACGGCCCTGATGGGCATCTCCCTGGGCAAGTCTCGTTTCAGCCGGGTTTGGGGACAGATTGGCTACACCCTGGGCGGATTGCTCCTGGCGATGTTCCTGCACGGCCTGTTCAACAATATCACTGACCGCGACATTCCCGGGCCGATCCTGGTCTACTCTGCCATGATCGGGATTGCCGCAACTGGTATCATCGCCTTTATCATTTTCCGCGGCCTGGCCGAGCAGCGCCGGTGGATCGAAGAAAAACTGGGCATGTCCGACCGGGTGACCGGGGGGGAAGCGCGCGTGGTGCAAAAACTCGCCGATTTGGGCGAGATCCTGGAGCCCCTGCGCAAACAATTTGGGGATGCAAAAGTCACCGAAGTCGAGGAATTCCTCCTGCTCCAGGCGCGCCTGGGCATCAAGCGCAAAACCCTGGATAAATTACCCGATGAAAAGATGCGTATAGCGGTGGAAAAAGAAATAGCCGATATTCGCGAAAAAATGGAAGAAAAACGCCGCAAGGTTGGTAGCTATGTGATGTTGGCAGTGCGTAATATCTTCCCGGGGGAGAGCAGTCCGCTATGGGGCATGTTGGAAACCCGCATCCAGCAGCGCATTGATCAGCGCAAAGCGGAGGGTGGACCCAAACTCAACCTGTTCGCCAACCTGGATCAGCGTATGGCCGCAAACAAGTCTCAATCGGAATTACCCAAGGATCGGTAAAAGCGACTGTAGTACAAGTCCATGATAAACTGCCAGCGTCTGAGTTGCCTAAAATATTTCACCTCTTCATCTTCGCACGATTGGAATTCCTAAATCATGCAAAACTGGCTCGATTTCCTCAAGGCGGGTCTCTCACGCACCGTCTCCCAGGACAAACTGGCAAATGAAAAAAGCGGGAGCGATACGCGTGCCCGCCTTCGCAATCTTAAGCCTTATCTTGTCCGTCACTGGCGCAAAGGTTTGTTGGGGGTGGCGATTGTCATCCTGTCTTCTTTACTGCTTTATCCCCAGCCGCTGATCACGCGCTACCTGATTGATGACGTGATCCTGGCGCGCCAGTTAAATAAATTATGGATCGGCTTGTTGCTGTTGGGCAGCGTCAAAGGCTTGAGCATGGGGTTTGGAGCCATCCAGGGTTTCTACTTTACCCGCTTCGAGCAGGCGGTCATCCTCGATATCCAGAGCGACCTCTTCGAGCGCCTCCTGCATTTCCCGAAATCCTTCTTCGACGAGACCGAGACCGGCTACCTGATGTCCCGCATCCAGCAGGATGTGCAGGGCGTGCAGTGGTTCTTCTCGCAGACGCTGGTCTACGCGCTCAGCAGCCTCCTGCGCTTTGTGGGTGGGGTGGCCTTCCTGTTTTACCTGGAATGGCGGCTGGCGCTGGCGGTGCTGGTGCTGCTGCCCCTGCTGGTCTGGGTGCTGAATTATTTTTCAAAAAAGATGCGCGTGCTCAGCCACGAGCAAATGGAACAGCACGCCAACGTCTCGCGCAGCCTGCAGGAGTCGCTGGCCTCGACCACGCTGATCAAGACCTTCGCTTCCGAAAAGCGCACGGTCGGGCGCATGATCTCCGAGTGGAAGGCCGCCCAGCAGCTCAGCCTGGAGCAGACCACGGTCGGCTCTCTGGCGAACCTGCTGATCGGCGCATTGCCCAGCCTCGCCAACGCGGTGGTCTTCGTGGCGGGCGCGTACTGGGTCATTCAGGGAGAGTGGACCTTCGGCTCCCTGACCGCCTTCACTTCCTATTTGGGCTACGTGTACGGTCCCGCCATGGCGCTGGCTTCCACCAACTTGCAGATGCAAAACGCCCTGGCCTCGCTGGCGCGCGTTTCGGCTTTGTACAGCATTGTCCCCGAAGAAAACCTGGGCGTTGGGGAAAAGGTGGAACGGCTCAAAGGCGAGGTCGAATTCAAGGATGCGACCTTCTCCTACGACGGGCGCGAGTCCGTGCTGGAGAATTTATCCTTCCACGTGGAGGCGGGCGAGCATATTGCGATTGTCGGGCCGAGCGGCGTTGGCAAGACGACCCTGATCAGCCTGATCCTGCGCCTGTACCGGCCGACGAAAGGCGATCTTTTCTTCGACGGGCGGCCGGCTTCCGTTTACGAACTGGCCTCCCTGCGTCAGCGGATCGGCTACGTCCCCCAAAGCAGTCTCCTGCTTTCTGGCACGATCCTGGACAACCTGCGCTACGGGGACCTCGAAGCGGACGAGGCGCATGTGATCCGCGCCGCGCAGACGGCGGGCATCCATGACTTTATCGCCGGCCTGCCGGGCGGGTATCAGTCCCTGGTCGGGGAGGGCGGCGTGAACCTGTCCGAAGGCCAGAAACAGCGCCTGGCGATTGCGCGCGCCCTTATCAAAGATCCCGACATCCTGATTCTCGACGAACCCACCTCCGCGCTGGACAGCCTGACGGAAAATTCCTTCATCGAAGCGCTGGAAGGCATAACGAAGGGACGCACCGTTTTTCTGATCGCCCATCGCCTGTCCACGGTGAAAAATGTCAACCGTATTTTGGTTCTCAACGAAAAACGCCTGGTCGCCATCGGCTCGCATCACGAATTGATGGAGAGCAGCGAATACTACCGCTCCCTGGTTGCCAATCGGCAGGCGCTTGCTTCCGGTTAAGGAAAGACCCTAAAGGTTTCCTCCCTGGCACTGCCCGCCAGGGCAAGTGTTGCAATCAAGATTACAGTTCAAACAGGATTTTCATGCAGATGTTTCACATCGTTTGCCAGAAAAACCTTTAGGGTCTGATCTTGAAATACCTCCTCGAAGCCATCACCCCCAGCATGATTGCCACCCCGGCCAACGCGGCCAGCGTATCGAGCAGGATGTCTCTGGGGGAGGCAGACCTGCCCGGCGTAAAAATCTGGTGAAATTCGTCTGTGATGGAATAGAGAAAACACAAGAACAGCGCAATGCCCGGCGACCAGCGCGAACGGGCAGACAGGCTAAACAGAACCGCGAGTCCCAGGCCAAAATAGCCAATCGCGTGTCCCGCTTTCAGCCAGTCAATGGCCGGGGAAACGGAGTCCGCTGCCGGGTCCGCAGGGGTGGCGGCGGGCATTATGCTCTGCAAAGTCACTTCCACGCTGTCATAGGATTGTGCAACCTCCTCTCCCGGCGTGGCAGAGAAACAGAAGATGGCAATTGCCAGCAGAAACGCCGGCAGCCAGCGCAGGATGGCTTGATAACGTCTGAAGAAGAATGATGTTGTCAATTTACCTCAATCGCAGTTGACCTGGGAACGTGCCCGAGTGTGCCCGCAAAGGTTGCCACCTGCGGCTTGTAGAACAAGTCTATGGACTTGTTCTACTGACATGCTTTGCGTGCATGTGCTATGGTCTTCTCAAAGTCGCTTGACAAATTGGCTGATTTGGAACGCGAATATCGCGAATTTACGAATACCCTACGGGCACGATGTGGCGCGAATAAACTCAAGGAAATTTGCGAAATTCGCCTATTCGCGGTATTCGCGTTGGGGATCCTTCGACTTTGAGAAAGCCATAGTGCACGTGCCCGATAGTATACAACCACATTTCAAAAGTCTGATAAAATTGCATTGTTTTCTTAAAACTATCGGTAATCATGGGAAAGCATGCTGAACCAAAGACTGTAATTTTTTTGTAATTCATCCACGCAGGAGATATTTTTTCATGGAAATTAAACGATATTTTGCTCTCGCACGGCGCTGGATCTGGTTGGGGATTTTAGGACTGGCGCTGGGCGCCGCAGGCGGGTATTTTGCCAGCGCCTACCAGACGCCCCTATACCAGGCGAGTACCCGCTTTGTGATCCTGCGCGCGGCGCAAACCGGTTCCGCGGACTATTACGCCTATCTCGACAACCAGCAACTGATTCAGACCTATATCCAGTTGATCAATACCGGCAAGGTCCTGGATGCGGCTTCCCAGGAGTTGGGGTATCCCGTGACCGGCGCCTCAGTGCGGCAGATTCCCGATTCCCAATTCGTTGAACTTACCGTCACCAACCCCGATCCCCAACGGGCGGCTGCAATTGCCAATGTGCTGGTGTCCATTCTGATCCAGCAAAATGAGGAATTACAGGCCGTTCGATATTTAAAATCCGAGGAAAACCTGCAAGCACAAATCGACCAAGTGCAGGCGCAGATCAACACCCTGCAGACCCAAATCGATGAAATTTCGACATCCACTGTTCAGAAACAGTTGGAACAGGTTAAAGCGCAGATCGACCCGCTCCAGGCCCAGGTCTCCACATTGGAAACGGAAATCGCCGATTTGCAGAAAATCCGCTATCCCACCGATGAGGATAAGAAATTGCTGGCGGAGAAACTGGCCGCGCTGTCCCAAATTAAGCCGGTGCTGGCGCTCTATCAGGAGGTGTATACCAACCTGGTCGTGCTGGGGGAGCCGGTGGACAATGGCGCCAATACCACCAGCCGTCTGGACCAGTTGCAGACCACGCTTAATTTATACCAGGGCATTTATCTTAACCTGTTGAACAACTTGGAAAGTGTCCGCCTGGCGAAGGCGCAAAACACACCGAACGTGGTCCAGGTGGAACCGGCCATGGTTCCGCAATCCCCAATTTCGCCGCAACCGGTTCGCAATGCCGGCTTGGCCGCGGCGGTTGGATTGATGCTGGCGGCCGGCATCGCGTTCCTGGTGGAGTACCTGGACGATACCCTCAAAACCATGGATGACATCGAGCGTGTTTTGCAGTTGCCGGTGGTCGGTTATATCGCACAAATTCAATACGACTCGAAGAGCGAGGAAAGCGTCTACGTCACCCGCCAGCCGCGCTCGCCGGTTTCGGAGGCGTTCCGTCTCCTGCGGACCAATCTCGAATTTGCAGGGGTGGATCGCCCCCTGCGCCGCATCCTGGTCACCAGCGCGGGGCCGGGCGAGGGCAAGACCACCATCTCGGTCAACCTGGCGGCCATTATGGCGCAGGGCGGGAAGCGCGTCACGCTCCTGGACGCGGATTTGCGCCGCCCGATGGTGCACCGCTTCCTGGGGCTTCCCAACAAGGTCGGGTTGAGCGATCTCTTCCGGGGCATGCTCACCCTGCGGCAGGTCGCCCAGCCGATGGAAGGAGAGGAGGCGATGACCGTGCTCACCAGCGGCAGCCTTCCACCCAACCCGACCGAGGTCCTGGCCTCGGACCGCATGGAGCAGATCCTCCAGGAGGCGGAACAGGGCTCCGACGTGGTCATCCTGGACAGTCCTCCCTCCCTGGTGGCGGATGTGCAGGTGCTCGCGAGCAAGGTGGATGGGGTGGTGCTGGTCATCCATCCCGGGCACACCGCCGCCGACAGCGCACTCGCCACGCTCGAAATGCTCAATCGCGCCGGGGCACGCACGCTGGGCGTCATTCTCAACCGCATCCCGCGCGAACGGGCGGATTATTACGGCGGTTACCGTCACTATTCCCCGTATTATTCTGGATACCACTATTACCATGATGATACGGATGAGGCGCGCCCGTCCCGCATGCAGCGCCTGGTCCGCAAATTGTCCCCCTTCCATCCGAATGGACATAAATCGAAAAAGGAAACGACCGAAGCCGCGGACGTGAACAAGACGCAAGGATAAGTCTCCAAGTAACCTGTCATGTCGACCTCCTCCCCATCATCGGATTTTTGCCCCTATCTGGGCCTGCACGATGATCCTCGTACTTCGCTGGCTTATCCTTCAGCGTGGAATTACTGCTATCGCGCCCGCCCGCCGGCCTCCATCCGGCTTTCCCACCAAAGCGCCGCTTGCCTGTGCAAAAAGCACCGCGAATGCCCGGTGTACCTTGCAGAACAGGGACGGGCGTTGCCGCCTGATTTGCGCGGTAGCGGAAAAACCCCGGCCGGGCATGAGTCCCGTCCGGCCCGCAAGGCCAGAAGCGCGGTATGGTTCGTTCTGTTCCTGGCCGTGATGGCGGCAGTCTGGTGGGTGTGGGGACGGCAGTTTATACTTTCTGCCGCGACGCCCGCCCCGGCCTCCCTTTCGACCGCGTCCGCCTCGCCGACTGCCGCCAGCCAAATCGCATGGGTCAATCCCGCCCTGGCTGCCGCCACCGGATCGCCCCAACCTGCGCCGCGCGCCAGCCGCACTCCGCTGGGGACGGCGCTTCCCTCCGCCACGTTCACCGCGGCCTCCGTCCGTTCGCCCACCCCGACCACCACCGCCACTCCCACGGCGCCGCCCACCCTGCCGCCCGGAACCTGCGGCCATCTGCTGGATGAGCCGTTCGGCACGCAGGTCAGGTTTGTAATCCATCGCGTGGAGGCGGGGGACAGCACGGATCTGATCAGTTCCCGATACCAGACCAGTCTTGATGCCATCCAGGCGGTCAATGTTTCCCTGCACCTGCCGCTCTGGTCAGATGCCATCCTGGTCATTCCCGTCGGCATAACCGACACGCGCGGAATCCCTGCCTTTGAGCCCTACCAAGCCTTCGGCGAAAAACTATCCCTGGAGGAGCTGGCGTTGCGTTTGAACGCCGACCCACAAGCCCTTAAACTCTATAATGCATTCGACGACGGATGCACGACCTTCCTCAACTGGCTGCTGATTCCCCGGGCGCGCCCCTCAGGGTAGGTAAAAGGATGCCTGGCGTACTCTTCCTGTGTACCGGCAATTTGTATCGTTCCCCGCTGGCGGCCGCGTTTTTTCGTGCCCGTCTGCCTGCCGCGGAGAGGGAAGCCTGGACCATCGAGAGCGCCGGAACCTGGCCCCTGCCCGGACAACCCGTTCCGCCGGATGGACTGCGTGTGGCGGCCGAATTTGGCGCCGATCTCAGCGGGCATCGCTCCCAGGAGGTCAGCGGGCCATTGCTTGCCCGCTTTGATTTAATTCTGGTCATGGAACGCGGCCATCAGGAGGCGCTTGCGCTGGAGTTCCCCTCCGCCCGCCATAAAATCCACCTGTTCTCCCAGGTTGTGGACCGCATGGATTATGACGTTCCTGATCCCCTGGTCTCCGGGCAGGAACTGAGAATCCTGGCATCCGACTTGCACCAGATGATCGCGCGCGGCTATTCGGCCATCTGCACATTGGCGCAGGAAGCCGCGGCTTCGAATTCCATGGAAGGTGATCCGCCTTGAGCCGATCGGACATAGACGCGTTGCGCGTCATCCTCGAAAACCTGCACCGCCCAGAGATGTTGGACTCCCATCCCTGGGCTTCCCGTATTTTCGTCAGGGATGCGGCGGCTCGCCATCCCGAACGATCCCCTCTGAGTCCCGGCGCCCAGCTGGTGGCCGCGCTGTCGGATTTTTTTGCATCCAACATGCCCGCCACACCGCCTCGGCGGGGGAAACGACTGGACACGCGCTGGGGCGAATTCGGCCTGCTGGCCGCCCAATATTTTGCGCCACTGCAATTCGGCGCGCCCATCCCCACTTCCCTGCGCGATGCCTGGGGGCGCATGGATCACGCCATCCTGCTCTACGTTTTTGGCCGCGCCGACTCGCTCTCGCAAGACGAAATCGCAACCTACAAACTGGTGGGCGATGAACTGGACGTTGCCCCCACCAGCACCTTAAGTGACTGGCACACCAAAGGGATGCAAAAACTGGCGGAAGCGCTGTCAGCGCGCGACCAGTTTTTGGCGCAGGAACAGCCCCGCCCACGTCCCGTCGAAGATCCTGGCGCTCGTCCAGGACGCCGCAGACTCCTCAAAGTTTCGCTTCTCATCCTGTTACTGATCCTCGCCTCTCTCCTGACCTGGGGCGGGTTCACCGCCAAACGCGTCTACGACCTCTCCCTGCTCGTCTGGCAGGATGTGTCTGAGCTCCGCGAACTGGCGACGGGATCGCCCAGCCTGAAAACGGTCCGGGCGATCGGCCCCTCTCTGGAAACATTACGCCAGGATTTTGACGCCCTCCAGTCGGAAGTCGAGCCTTTCCTGTGGATCGGCCCCAGGCTGGATTGGGTTCCCACCTATGGCGCAGACCTCGCCTCCGCCCCCGACCTGCTGGCGCTGGCCGATGCCCTGCTCGCTTCTGCTGACCAATCCTACCAGGCCCTGCTTCCCCTCCTCGAAGGATACGATTCAGATTCGGCGGACCTGGACCCTGCCCAACTGGTCGGCTTGTTGAACCAGGCCCAGCCGCAGTTGGCTGAGTCCCGCGCCAGCCTGGACCTGGCGCGGGCAGCGCGCGCCCGGCTGGATCCCGCCCGACTCTCCCCGCGCCTCCGCGACCTGGTCGAAGATGTGGACCGTATCCTTGCCCTCATGGATGACGGCCTGATGCTGGCCGTGGAAATTCCGCGCGTCCTGGGGGCTTCCAGCGAAGGACCGAAAACCTACCTCCTGCTGGCCCAGAACGAAGATGAGTTGCGTCCCAGCGGGGGGTTCATCACCGCGGCTGGGACACTTCTTCTGCAAGACGGGCGCATCCTCCATCTAACCTTTCAGAATTCCGGGAATTTCGATAATTGGGATCGTCCCTACCCGGTGGCGCCCTGGCAACTCCAGCAATATATGAACAGCCCGGTGTTGATCTTCCGGGATGCCAATTGGTTCACGGACTATCGCACCGCCGCGTTATATGCGGAATACCTGTATTCCTATGCCAATGAACATTCCGTGGACGGGGTGATCGCCTTTGATCAGCACCTGCTGGTGGAAGTCCTGCGCGTGACCGGACCGGTAAAACTGGAAGGGGAAGCAACTCCCATTGACTCAGACAATGTGATTGCTTTTATGCGCGCCGAGAAAACCCCCACCGCCGAAGACCTGGCTTCCGGTACCTGGGACAACAAGGCTTTTATCAACAAGATTGCCGCCGCCTTGCTCCAAAAACTACTTGCAGGCGAGATCCCCCCGGAGCAACTCGTGACTTTGGCAACGACCGCCTTGAATGAACGCCATCTGATGGTGCAACTGGACAACCCGGCCCTGACCGAATTCCTCGCCCGCCGCGGCTGGGACGGCGCGCTCCGCCCCGTGCCGGGGGATTTTTTGATGGTGGTTGATTCCAATGTCGGTTTCAACAAGACCAATGCAGTAGTTCAAACCGGTTTTTCCTACGATGTGGACCTGACCGACCTGGCGGCTCCGCGCAGCCAATTGGTGGTTTCACACCGCAACAATGCCGCCGCCGTCATCCCCTGCCGCCCTTATGCCTTCATGGACTTTACATTGCCGGACCTGGAGGAATTCAGGGAAAAGGATTATCCCATCAACCGCTGTTACTGGGATTACCTGCGAGTCTACACCCTGGCAGAGACGGAATTGCTCGGCGCAACGGTCCAAACCGTCCCGGCGGAATGGATGATTTCAGGTCGCGCCGTCCCGCCGCAGGTGGATATTCTGGAGGAGGAGATGGAGGGCCTGCGCGGTTTCGGCACACTGAAGGTGGTTCCAGGCGGGGAATCGCTGTCCAGCAGTTTTCGCTTCGGACTGCCCGCCAGCGTAGTCCGCCCGGCGTCCGCCGGGCGGATGGTCTACCGCCTGAAGATCCAGAAACAGCCAGGCACACAGGGAGGGGCGGTCACGGTCCGTGTGCATCTGCCGGGTGGCGCAACCATCCAGGAGGTCCCGCCCGGGGCGGTGGTGCAGGGAGGAAATATCCTGATCGAAACCATCCTGACAACCGATCTCACCTTGGAGTTCGTCTTCCTGGCCCCGTGAATTCGGACAAAATCCGAGGGCCGGGCTGGAAAATGGACGGTACAATGGTCTAAAATCTTGAGGAGCGTACAATGAAAAAATATATCCAAATTCTTGTTGTGGTTGCGCTGGCGCTGGCAGTAATTGGCATTGCCCGCAACCCCGCCTGGGCGGGCGGATCCACCAATTCGCCGCAGGCCGCCCCGCAGTCCGGGCTGGAATTGGCGGAATTGAACGCCGCCCAACCGATGTCCATCATTGTCACCGGTTCAGGAAGTTACCTGATCGGCGGCGTCTGCAAATTCGATGTCACCTACCTCGCCGAAGGGCTGAAGGACCAGGTCGACGCGGAAACGCCCATCGCCGAATCGCAGAAGGTGCCGTTCATGGGCTCGGGCGATCTCTACTTCCCGGGCTGTCATGTGGTGCATTACAAGCAGGATGCCGTGGTGGACCAGGCCTCCAGCGAGGACGGCGATTGGAAGGTCTGCTTTGGCAAACGCCCCGACATTTCCCTGACCATCTATTATTACCTTGACAATCCGCCCGACGGGTCGCCTGTCTGGATCTCCCTGCCTACCACGGTGGAGGGAGCCTATGCCTGCGCTCCCGCGCTCTACACGGGCGTGTACATGCCTGCAGGGGAGGTAATTCCCGATGAGGGCGGATATGAAACGATCAGCGGGATTCCGATCAAACCCACGCCCGGCCCCGGCAGCGTGCAACCGCCCTCCTTCCCGAATATCATCACCCAGCCCGGGTCGTATGCCATGGGCGGAATCTGTACGCTGGATGTCTACTACGCGGTGGAGAATCTTTCCGACAACCTCTGGCAGGAATTCCCGGTCGAGGATAACCTGATCATCGCCTTCCCGGAAAACGGCGACCAGTTGTTCTTCCCCGGCTGCCACGTGCTGCATTTCGAATCGAACACCGTGCAACCGCAGATGGGACCGGAAAAGGGAACCTGGACCATTTGTTTTGCCGCCGCGCCGGACAAGAAAATGACCATCTACTTCTATGAAAGCCTGGTCCATGTGGACGAACACGAAAAGATGACTCCGCCCTGGACCGCCCTTCCCACCACGGTGGAGGATGGATTGGCCTGCGCCCCTGCTGAACATACGGGCGTATACGTTCCCGCGGGCCAGTAGGTTCCCCGGATTCACGAAGACAAACAGGATAGAGGCGCAAGCCTCTATCCTGTTCTTAACGACATGACACACACGGAACGCCTCCTGCCTGCGGTCGTCTTTCTCTCCCTGCTGGCGGTCTACGGAATCACTCTCGCGCCCGGCCTGACATGGGCGAACCGCGGCGCGGACGGGGGCGACCTGATCGCGGCCGCGGCCACGAACGGCGTTCCCCATCCAAGCGGATATCCCGTCTACATTTTGCTGGCACGACTCTTCCAGCACTTGCCGGTCGGTTCGCTGGCGTTCCGAACGAATTTGCTCTCTGCGCTGATGGCCGCGTTCGCTTCCGCATTGACCTGTAAACTGGTGAGCCGCATCTCGCGAAACGCCTCCGCCGGATTCGTCTCCGGCCTGGCGTTCGGGCTTTCACCCCTGCTTTGGTCGCAGGCCGTTATCACGGAAGTGTATACCCTGCACGCATTCTTCGTCACGCTGATTTTGTTTCTTTTTGCGGAGGAGACAAAATCGGATCCCATACTGGGGTTGACGTTCGGCCTTGCCATGGGGAATCATGTCACATCCATTTTCCTTTTACCGCTGGTGTTCGTCTCCGCGCATCAGTCATCACTGCTCCGCCGCATTGCGTGGACGGGGGTGGGATTATTGTCCTATCTCATTTTGCCGCTTCGGGCATTGACTCATCCGCCGGTGAACTGGGGGAATCCTGTCACACTCGAAAATTTTCTCTGGCTGGTGACGGCGCGGCTCTACCAGAATAGCATCTTCGCGCTGACGTGGTCCGGGCTGGCGACACGTCTCCAGTCTGCCGCGGCGTTTCTGCTCGACCAATTCGGGGTCTTCGGCCTGATCCTTTCCATGCTGGGATTGTTTCTCTTTTTCCGCCGCCCGTCACTCTCACGCGCCACGCTCTGGATCGCGGCCGCGTTTTTCGTCTTTGCGCTGATTTACTCCACCGACGATTCGTATTTGTATCTCATCCCGCTCGTTCTGTCCTTTGCAATCTGGCTTGGTTTTGGCGTGGACGGATTGATGAGAACCATTTCAGGTCAAAGAGACGAATCGCCAGGCTCGAAAAGAGAATCAACCATGCATGGCCTTCTTCGCGCACGTTATGGTAAAAGGCTCTCTTTGGCGTTTGGGTTTTTCGTGATGATTTATCTCTTCATCCTGGCCGCGTTCCACTTCCCGAGCGTGGACGCGTCGCACGACGCCCGCGCCGAACAGTTCGGGACGATGGTCATGGCGCAAATGCCCGCGGATACTGTTGTCTTTGCCAAAGGGGACGAGGCGGTCTTCGCGCTGTGGTATTTCCACTATGGCTTGGGTCAGCGGCCAGACCTCGCCGTCATCGCCACCGACCTGCTGCATTTTGACTGGTATCAACAAACACTGAAAGAGACGTACCCATCGTTGATCGTCAACAGCCCCTATCCCTTTCCAGAGACCATCATCGCACGAAATCCAAAGCGTCCAGCCTGCTTCGTGGAATTTGACGTCCAGGCGAATATCCGATGCAATCCATAGAGTTGGAGGAACGGCGGGCATTCCTCTCAGCCAAATTTGCCAAATGATTGTCGTTGTGTTATAAGAGAGACAATCGGGTTGCTATTTTTGCAACCAAACATCCACAGGCTCTTGCGAATCAAAGATCGTAAGGCTACCTTAAAAACAGCAGCCTGTCGCTTGTAAGTTTGCGATCGAAAATTGTAGATCATAACCCGGAGTCGCAGGTTTCCTAAAGGACGCTGCGCGGCGAGTCCTGCCCCCGCTACCTAAGAAAAAAGACGCCATCAGGCGTCTTTTTGATTTACATCGCGAGTGCGTCGTACCCAACAACCGCGAGTTGTCTTCTCATGGGAAGGTGCGACGCATTTTTTCACTTTCCCAATTCCACGTTCATCAACTTCTCCAGCGCCTTGACCATGGCGTGATTCCCTTCGCCGCCGAGACCCTGGGCCTGCAAGGCGCGGTACATCTGGAAGACCATGCTCGTGGCGATGAGCGGAACTCCCATCTGGTCCGCGGCTTCGAGCACGAGACGTAAATCTTTTTGCTGTAAATCGATCGTAAAGCCAGGGCGGAAGTCGCGCACGATCATCTGCGGGCCGCGATTGGCGAGCATCCACGAACCTGCCGCGCCGCCTTTCACCGCGTCAATCGTTTTGGCGAGGTCAAGTCCGCCTGCCTGCGCGAACAGAAGCGCTTCGCTCGCTGCGAGTTGATTCACCACCACCAAAATCTGATTCACCAGTTTCGCCATCTGCCCCGCACCCTGCGCGCCGACGTGTGTAATCGTTTTTCCATACGCCTGCAAAATCGGCAGGGCGCGCTCGAAGTCCGCGGCCTCGCCGCCGACCATGATGGAGAGCGTCCCGTTCTTCGCGCCCTCGCTCCCTCCGCTGACGGGCGCGTCGAGATACGCCGCGCCTTGTGCGTTCAATCGCTTTGCCATCTCGACCGTTTTCTGCGGGCTGATCGTGCTGTGATCCACCACCAGCGCGCCGCGTTTCACGCCCGCGCTCACGCTGTTCTCGCCGAACAAAACCTGCTCCACATCGGGCGTATCGCTGACGCAGACGAGAATCACGTCACATTGCGCGGCCAAATCCGCAGGCGAGGACGCGGTCTGCGCGCCCGCCGCGGCAAACTCGTCCATGCGCGAGGCGGTGCGGTTCCACACCGTCACTTTATATCCCGCCTTCAACAGGTTGTGTGTCATGCCGCGTCCCATGATGCCGAGGCCGATAAATCCGATTTGAGTCATGTCTTCTCCTTGTTGGACGAAATTAATTTCGTCCTACGATTTTCGCCGATTATAATGGACTCATGAACATTTCCCTCGCTCAAATGGACATCAAATTCGGCAATCCCGCTGCGAACTTTGAAACCGTGACGCGTATGACGGAGGAAGCCAAACGACGCGGCTCGGACCTGATTCTCTTCCCCGAACTCTGGTCCACCGCCTACGATTTGACGCGCGCCCCGCGCTACGCCTCCTCCCTGACTTCGGGCGCGTTTGCCGACCTATCGGCCCTCGCCAGGCGGACGGGGATTCACATCCTCGGCTCCACGTTATCCCTCTTGGGCAAGAACAAATATGGCAACACGCTGACGGTCTTCGCACCCGAGGGGACTCTGCTGGCGGACTACTCCAAGATTCATTTGTTCCGTCTGATGGACGAGCATCAATACCTGACCGCGGGTGACAAACCCGTTTTGGTTGATTTTTCCTTTGGCCGCGCGGGGCTGGCGATCTGCTACGACCTGCGCTTCCCTGAACTCTTTCGCGGATACGCCCTCGCAGGCGCGGAGATGACTTTCCTGCCCGCCGAGTGGCCGCATCCACGGTTGAGCCATTGGCAGACACTCGTCCGCGCGCGGGCAATCGAGAATCAGATGTTCATCTTCGCGTGCAACCGCGTCGGGCGGGACGCGTCCAACGAGTTCTTCGGCCATTCGCTGGCCGTGGATCCGTGGGGTGAGATTTTGGCGGAAGGCGGCGAGGGGGAGGAATTAATTACGTTGACGGTTGACCTGTCGAAGGTCCAGGAGGCGAGGCGGAAAATCCCCATTTTGCAGGACCGGCGTCCGGACGTTTATCTGTAGCGCAAATTGCCAATTTGTGCCACTACCACGCACAATTGGGACAGGTGTTGATTCCCGCCGATTTCCCCACACGCTTATACATCGTTACTGACGTGAACGGCTCGCCGAGAATCCCATCGTGGATGGCCCACGAGCGCAGGCGGATGCTGTTTCCCGCGCCAGGCTGACGGAAGGCGGAGCCGTCCAGCCGCGGGAGCAGGTCGCCGTTTGCGGAAAATCCCGCCTGGATGCGCTCCATGAAGCGGCGGCCTTCCTGGTAGGTGAAACCGTGCCGCTCGAAGATGATGGCGTTGTGATAATAGAGGGGTTCGACGAAGTAGATTTCGTGACCGAGATATTCGACGAAATTCTCGAATGTCTGTATCGCTTCAGCGAGCATGCTCAGGCCGCGGCGGACCTGTCCCGGCGCGAGGCCGTCTGAAAGCGCGGCCCGCTCGGCGTCCAGGTTGCGGCGAAGCGTCCCGAATTTGGTGGTCTGACCGTCGGGCGTGACGTCCACATTGAAGCGCGGCGAGGCGGGGTCGTTCATGATGTAGAGCAAAATGTGGATCTGCCCGTTGAGCGTGTCGGTGAGGTGGCCGTAGAGAATGGGGTCGGGGAAACGTTCTTCGTGAAAGAGGAAAAGTTCCACGTCGCTGGAGCCTGGCGCGAATTTGAATTTTGTGAAATGTTTAATGCGCTGGGAATCGGGGGAGGGGAGATGGAACCGTTCGATCAGGGCGCGCGGAACGACGCGCATGTAGATGGATCGTTTTTCATCTTCGGGAAGATTGTTGATGCCGCCGATGGTGGTTGGTTTCATTTTGCTACCTGACTCTCGACTCGCGTTCGGTGTCGCGTTGCGCGTCGCGCTCGGCAATGACGGCGCGTTTATCGTGCAGTTTTTTGCCTTTTGCGAGGGCGATCTCGATCTTGGCGCGTCCCTCTTTGAGATAGACGCGCGTCGGGACGATGGTCATGCCTTTCTGGCGGACCGCGTTGAACAGTTGTCGGATTTCGCGCTTGTTGAGGAGCAGGCGGCGGGCGCGTAGCGGATCGTGATTGTAGCGGCTGGCCTGTTCGTAGGGCGCGATGTGCGCGCCGCGCAGCCAGGCCTGGCCTGCTTCGATCTCGATATACGATTCGACCAGGCTCATCTGTCCCGCGCGGATGGATTTGATCTCCGATCCCTGCAGGGACAGTCCCGCCTCGAACTTTTCGAGCAGGAAGTATTCAAAACCAGCCTTGCGGTTGGTGGCAACGACTTTGATCTCTTCGGTCACAACAAGATTGTATCAGAAAGCCGAACAATTCAGGCCGCGGAAAAATTGCCCACCTGCGCTTCGGGTAAAAGTTTCAACAGGTCGTCGCGCTTCAGGATGATTCCCGTGTTGGACATGCCCGACCCCATCGAAATTTCCTCGTGGACGAGCACGCTCGCGTCGATCAGGACGGGGAGCGGACGCGGCAATCCGATGGGCGAGACTGTCCCGATGCGGTAACCCGTCGCCTCGATCACCTCGTCCGCGTTTGCCATCGTCAGCCGCGACTGGCCAAAGTGGGCGCGCAAAGCGGGCCACGAGACCTGCGCCGCGCCCGCCATCAGGACCATCGCGAAGCGTCCCTCGCCGAGACGGAAGACGATGGAACGGACAACCTGCCCAGTCGCCTGTCCGCGTTCGGACGCGGCCTGCTCGAGCGATGTGACCTGTCCCGTGTGGCGAAAGACGCGGTGCGGGATTCCGAGTTCGGTCAGTTTTTGGGAGACGGGGGGAATTTCATTCACTTGAGAAACCAATATCTACGAAAGTTGCTTTATCGCTTCGCGCGCCAGAATCGAAAGTTCGCGGTCACTGCGGTTATCGGCGATGGGCGTCAGCGCGGCGGCCGCGCGCGGATCGCGCATGTCGCCGAGCGATTGGATGACCTGCTTTTGCACCAGTCGGTC
This sequence comes from Anaerolinea thermophila, assembly GCA_020722375.1. Taxonomy (GTDB): domain Bacteria; phylum Chloroflexota; class Anaerolineae; order Anaerolineales; family Villigracilaceae; genus Denitrolinea. The sequence continues at coordinate 3,446 of DYKX01000019.1, read as the reverse complement.
GTGATCGTGCAACATCTCCGCGAGCAAAGGCAGGACGCGCGGGTCGCGGAGCCTCGTCAACGCGGAGACGGCGCGCAGGCGGATGCCCGCTTCGGGATGATGCAACGCCTCGCTCAGAACATCGAAGGCGGACGCGCCAAACCCAGCCAGCGAATCAGCCGCGGCGCGTCCCACTTCATCGTGCAGGTCGTAGAGCGCCATGCCCAGCGCCTCGACTGCGCGGGTGTCGCCGATGCGTCCCAGCACGATGGCCGCGCTCCGACGCACGGTGGCCTCGTAGTGACGCAATGCTTCGATGAGCGGCTCCACCGCGTCCGCGCCGAATTTCGTCAGCGAAGCCAACAACGGTTCGGCCGCGTTCTCCCGTTCGTACCACCAGAACGAATCGGCCATGGCCTCGATGAAATAGGGGATGGCCTGCGGCAACCGCGTCGACGCGAGACCCTGCGCGGCGGCCTGGCGGACTTCGATCTCGCGGTCTTCGAGCAGGAGATCGGAGAGGGGGATGATGGAGGCTGGGTCGCGGAAAGCGCCGACTGCCAACGCCGCGGCAATTCGGACCGTCGGTTCGGGATCGCCCAACAACGCGTTCAACGCCGGGACGGCGGACGCGTCGCCGATCCGTCCCAGCGCGGACGCGGCCCGCGCACGGACGGTGAAATACTCGCCGCGCGCGGCCTCCGTCAGCGCGGGGAGGGCGCTTGGGTGGCGAATCTCTCCGAGGATATCCGCGACCCGTTGTCGGGTGGCGGGATGCGCTGTGCCGAGGTTTTGGGAAAGGCGCGGGATGGCAGTCGTCCCCATTTTGACGAGAATCTGCGCGGCGAGAGTCCGCATGGAGGCGTCTTTGCTCGCGAGCGCGTCGGTGAGGGCGTCCACGGCGGCGGAACCCTGATGGATAAGTTCATTGGCGGCCGCAGCGCGTTTGGATGGGTCGCTCAGTTGCGCAACCAGTTTTTTTGAATCGTCTCGTTTCCCGGTGATCCAGTCCATGCGCCTATTTTACTCTGTTCTTTCTTTGTTGTTCGAGTCTCTCAAAACATCTCAGGTTTCCAAAAATCCCACAAAAATGGTATGAATTTGGACTATAATCCCGTCCCGATTATTGCGACGGGCCACAACGCCGGGGTTTCCCCGGTGTTATTTTGCCTGAATTTCTGTACACTACCGTCATTGCGAGGTAGGCGCTCATCCCGACGAAGTAATCCCCTCGTTTGGACGAGACTGCTTTGCCGCCCTGGTCTCGATATGCGCTACGCGCTACTCGACCAGCGGCGGATCGCAATGACGAACCAGCCGATAGCGGAGAGAGTTTCTAATGAAGAAAGAACAATTGCTCGACTTGTATTACCAGATGGTGCTGATCCGCCGCGTGGAAGAACGCGGCGCGGAGTTGTATCAGGCTGGCAAGATTGGCGGCTTCATGCACCTGTACATCGGTCAGGAAGCCGTCTCGACGGGACTGATCGCGGCGCGCGAACCGCGTGACCGTGTCATCACCGCCTACCGCGACCACGGCGTGGCGTTGAATTGCGGCATCTCGTCCAATGAAGTCATGGCAGAATTGCTCGGCAAAGCAACGGGCATGTCGAAGGGCAAGGGCGGCTCGATGCACATGGCGAGCGTGGAAAAGAACATGTGGGGCGGACATGCCATCGTGGGCGGACATTTGCCCATCGCGGCGGGATTTGCCGTCGGCGATCAATACGCCAAGAACGACAACGTCACCATCTGCATGTTCGGCGACGGCGCGACCAACATCGGTTACTTCCACGAGGCGCTGAACCTGGCCAAGACGTGGGGTCTGCGCGTGCTGTGGGTCTGCGAGAACAACCAATACGGCATGGGGACGAGTGTCGAGCGCGCTTCGGCGGTGGATGAGATCCGTCAGAAAGCCGAAGGCTACGGCATGAAGAACAGCGCCGTGGACGGCATGGACGTGATGAAGGTCTACGAAGCGGCGAAGGACGCGATGGAATACGTCCGCAAGGAGGGCCAGCCGTATCTGCTTGAGATCAACACCTACCGTTTCCGCGGTCACTCGATGGGCGACCCTGAGCGTTACCGTCAATCGGAAGAAGTGAAGAAATGGCAGGAGAGCGACCCGATCGGCATCTTCAACAAGTACCTGTTGGAAAAGAAGGTCGCCAATCGCAAACAGTTGGATGAGATCGAAGCCCGCGTGGAAGAGGAAGTGGCCAAGGCGGTGGAATTCGCCGAGACCAGTCCCGAGCCGGCGTTGAGCGAATTGTTTACGAATGTGTATGCGGAGTAAGTAGACAGGTACACGGGTAGACAGGTAGACAGGTACACAGGTAGACAGGTACACAAGTACACAAGTACACAGGTAGACAGGTCACGTGTTTACTTGTCTACGTGTTTACTTGTCTACGTGTTTACTTGTCTACGTGTTTACTTGTCTACGTGTCTACTTGTGTACGTTTTTCGAGAACCATACAAGGAAGTTAATACAACATGACCAAGATAACCATGCGCGAGGCGATCTCGCAAGCCCTTATGGAAGAAATGGACCGCGACCCCGCCGTCTTTATTCTCGGCGAGGAGGTGGGCGTGTGGGGCGGCACGTATGCCGTCACCAAAGGATTTTTTGACAAGTACGGCGCGGAGCGCGTGAAGGATACGCCCATCGCGGAAAACGCCATCATCGGCGCGGCCATCGGCGCCGCGATGGTGGGACAACGTCCCATCGCGGAATTGATGACCATCAACTTCGCCTTCTCGGCGATGGATTACATCGTCAATCAGGCCGCGAAACTGCATTACATGTTCGGCGGACAATTCACCCTGCCGATGGTCATCCGTGCGGTGGGCGGCGGCGGACGCCAACTCGGCGCGACGCACTCGCAGACTCCCGACGCGGTCTTCGCGCATTTCCCCGGCCTGAAAGTCGTCTCGCCTGGGACGCCAGAGGACGCGAAAGGATTGCTCAAATCCGCCATTCGGTCGAATGACCCGATCCTGTTCATCGAGCACGCGACCATGTATCAGGTGCGCGGCGAAGTGCCAGACGGCGAGTATTTCATTCCCATCGGCAAATCCAAAGTCCAGCGCGAAGGAAGCGACCTCACCATTGTCACTTACTGCAAAGGCCTCGAACTCTCGATGAAAGCCGCGGATGAACTTGCAAAGGAAGGCATCCAGGCCGAGATCGTTGACCTGCGCACGCTCCGTCCGCTCGATATGGGGCCTGTGCTCGAGTCGTTCAAGAAAACCAACCGCGCCATCGTCGTGGAAGAAGGCTGGAAATCGTACGGCGTCGGCAGTGAAATCGTCAGCCGCATGTACGAAGAAGCGTTCGATTATGTGGATGCGCCCATCCTGCGCGTGGCGCAAAAGGAAGTGCCGCTTCCGTACAACCGCACGCTCGAACAAGCCGCCCTCCCGCAGGTTCCCGACATCGTGGCCGCGGCAAAGGAGGTGTTGAA
>DYKX01000018.1 GCA_020722375.1 Anaerolinea thermophila | reverse complement strand
GACTGAAAGTCCGCGCTCCGATGACTGAAAGTCCGCGCTCCGATGACTGAAAGTCCGCGCTCCGATGAAATCGTCCCTTGAGATAATTCAGCAAGTTATGGTTGAATCGCCCCAATCAACTCCGCGCCGTGCAGGCCTTGCTCGCGCAACTCGCGTCCGCGCGGGAGGGGGACGCGGAATACCCGCTGGTCTTCGCCCGCCTGGAAGGTGATTTCGACAAAGCCTTCCTTTGGCCCCGAAACTTTGTCCAGCGGAAAATTATCCAGAATGGGGAGAATATTCTCGATCATGCTCCCAAGCGTCTCGTTATCGTTCAAATCGAGGACGGAGATGATGACGTAGAAATCCGTCTCCATGGCGTTGAATGTGGAGGAGCCGTCCGCGGCGACGCAATCCTCGCCGAAGGCAAGGGCGTGCGCTTCGGCCTCTGGGATGAGCGCCTTGACCGCGGATTCAAATGCCGCGCTGACTTCGGGCAGATCGTGATATGCCCAGGTATACGCGCAGGGTTGGTTTGCCGCCGCCGTTGTGGGGGGCGATTCGGTGGAAGGCACAGCAGGATTCGCGCTGAGCGTTCCCTGCCTGAGCGCGAACAGGGACGCGGCCGCGGCGGTCAGAATGGCAAACAGGCCAACGGTTCGTTTTTTGATCATCATCGTCTCGGGCGGGGGCGCGGGAGTCTGGGGAGGTTGTTGATGCGGTCGCGCAGATTCGGCAGGCGGTCGCCCAGTTCACCCAATTCGGGCGTGAACTCGAACCAGTCCAGAAGTTCACCGTCGGTGAGGTCGCGCGGCTCGTCCGAGAGAGCGCCATCGCGGATATCCGCGGCCTGCCCCGCGACGAGATCAATGCCATGGTCGCGGTTTTGCAAACGGCAATGCCCTTCGAGGCAGGTGACGGTCATCGCGCCCGTTTTCGGATCGTAGGAAACGCCCATCATGCTTCCGCGCACGCTGGCCAATCCGCTGGGCGTTTCCACCTGCAATTCCCCGCCCGAAAGGATGATGTAAATTTTGCCGATGAACAACTTGAGAATCGTAAACGGTCCATCGTCGGTCTCTTCCAATTCCGAAAGCGCGAAGATGGTATTTGGAGCGAGTCGCAGGATGGTCGCATCGGGCAAGAGGTCGAGACGGGCGCGGCCATCATCTCCTGTGCGCGCCGCGCCGCCCGTCAGGATGGTCAGGCCGACGCTGGCGGGCGCGTACTCGTCCGACGGGGAGGGACGCGCCTCGACCGCGTTTTCCACCTCGGTAAACAATGCGCTTCGCGCGGACGTTGGGGCGGGGGAGGCCGTCGGGAGCGGGGTGGCAGGGACAGGTGTGGGCGTGGATGTCGGCCCCTCGGTGGCCGCGCCCGCCTCGGTCGAGGGAGGAGGCGGTGTGGGTCCGCATGAGACAAGCATCAGGGTTAATGTCAGAAGTAGTGTTTTCCGCATGTTCATAATCCAATTGTACATACTTCCCCCAAAAAATATCATTGCAAATACAAGGATTTTTATCACTTGCGCTTTGTGCATGTTCTGGGATATAAGAATGCCATGACATTACTCAATGCGCCGCAAGGCCAATGGATGAAAGTGACCACCCTGAAAGGCGGGCCGGGGCTGCGCGTCCGTTTGACCCAGTATGGGCTCTTCGAGGGTGATTGTGTGCGCGTGTTGCGCGCCGCGCCGTTGCACGGGCCGTTGCTTGTGGAAGTGAACGGGCGCGAGATCGCGCTGGGGCGCCGCGTGGCGGCAAAAATTCTGGTGGAGGCAGACGGGTGCGTTTCGCGTTGATTGGACAGCCCAACTGTGGCAAAAGTACATTATTCAATTCGGTCGCGGGGTACAAGGCCGAGACAGGAAATTTCAGCGGCACCACGGTTACTTTTACCGAAAGCCGCGTGCGGGTGCGGGGGCAGGTGGTGGACCTGGTGGACCTGCCGGGCTCCTACGCGCTGGACGGGTTGAATCCCGCGGAAAGCGAGACGCGTCGCTACCTCGATTCGCGCGAAGTGGACGCGATCATCAACGTGGCAGACGCCTCGCACCTGGCCCAATCGCTCGAACTGACCTTTGAGTTGCTTGCGCTCGACCGACCCGTGATTCTGGCCCTCAACATGATGGACGAGGCCATGCGTCTCGGTCTGCGGATCGACGGCGAGGGGCTTGCGCGCGAGTTGGGGATTCCCGTCCTGCCGTTGGTGGCGAGCAAGGGACGCGGCGTGAAGGAAGTGTTTGTAACGGCCATGCGCGAGGCGGAGAGGGGGGGACAAAGGGCAGAAAGCAGAATGCAGAATGCAGAGGGCGGAGGGCTGAGCGCGGTCGAGAGACACGCACGGGCAAGGGATCTTGCGGCGCGTTTTACGAGACAAGGCGAGAAGCGCGTCACTTGGCGCGACCGACTGGATGACATTCTGCTTCATCCCTTTTGGGGATACGTGATCTTGTTATTGGTGCTGCTCGGTTTCTTTGAGTCGGTATATGGCATGGGAAAAATAATCGAGCCGCCTGTGCTGGCTTTCTTCGACGCGCTGACGCAGCTTGTGCTCCGTCCCTTTGGCGAGGGGACGCTCCTCTGGGAAATTGTGCTGGGCGTGATGCAGGGTATTGCCGCAGGCGTGGCGATCATATTGCCGTACCTTTTGCCATTCCTGTTTGGGCTTGGACTGCTGGAGGATGTTGGTTACCTGCCGCGCGTCGCCTTCCTGATGGACACCTTCATGCACCGCATCGGCTTGCACGGCAAGGCGATTGTGCCGTTTATCCTCGGCTATGGATGCAACGTGCCCGCCGTCATGTCGACGCGTTCACTGGAGGAGCCGCGTGACCGTTACCTGGCCGCGGCGCTCGCGACCCTCGTCCCGTGCGCGGCGCGTCTGGCGGTTGTCTTCGGCCTCGTGGCGTTCTACCTCGGACCGATTGCCGCGTTCCTGCTCTACCTGTTCAACCTGCTGGTCATCGCCGTGACGGGGCGCATCCTCTCGAAGATGATGCCCGAAGATACGCCCGGTCTGATCCTTGAGATGCCTCCGTACCGCGTGCCGACCCTGAGGAATGTCACCAGCAAGGCGTGGTTTCGCGTGCGCGAATTCATTGTCGAAGCCTGGCCACTTCTTATTGCGGGGAGCGCGGTCCTGGCGTTGTTGAATTATTTCGACTTCGCCTATGTTTTCAATTGGCTCGTCCGCCCGTTCACGTGGCTGTTGGGACTTCCCTCCGAAGTGGGCGTCCCGCTCATCTTTGGGATTCTTCGCAAGGAACTCTCGCTTGTCATGCTCGGACAGGCGCTGGGGACGAACGATTTTTCCGCCTCCCTTACCTCCACACAGATGCTGGTCTATACGACCTTCGTGATGTTCTACCTGCCATGTCTCGCCACCCTGTCCGTGCTCAAGCGCGAACTGGGGACGCGTTCCATGCTGGTCATCTCCGCGCTGACCGTGCTGGTGGCGATGCTGGCATCACTGTTCGTATTGGGGATTGCCAAAATCCTGCTGTGATCTCAGGGGACGATCACCCCGTCAAAGATGACGGCATCCCCGCCCGAAGCGGAATTGCGCTGTCCAAGCACAACGATCTTGACGGTGTGGTTTCCCTGGCTGAGATTGTTGATCGAAATGGACTGTTGCCACTTCTGTGTGGGGAAATAAAGATCCACGGTCGCGAAGAATTTGTCGTCCACGTAAATATCAGCCTGCCCGTAGTTCGGGCCGCGCGCGGTGATCCACTGGAATGATCGTCCACGGATGGTGAACGTCACCGTGGAATCCGCACTGGCCGATTGCCTGAACCCGCCGCCAAGCGCTTTCCCGTTCCAGACCCCGCCCCACTGCGCATAACGGATGTTGTACTGTATGTCGTCCACGAAGGTGTTGTTCACGCGGTAACCGTCGAAGCAGACCTGATAGCCAGCAGAAGCGCTCCTCTTTTCGCGCAGCACCAAAACCTTTACCGTGTGCGCTTGTTTTGGCTTCGGGAATTGATACGTCCACTCGAAGCGATATTGCGGGGCGGCTTTATAAAGGTCGAGCGTTTCAACGGCCGCACCGTCAATGACGATCCTTGCCCTGCCTTGATTGGGTCCCTTGTAAAAATACAATTTCAGCAGCAAGGCATCGTCGCTAACGTCGAACATGAGTTGCTCATTCTTTCTGACCGAGCATCTCATGCCACTGCCAAGCGATTGACTGCTGGCAAGGCCGACCCACGAATTGAATTTGAAGTAATACTGAAGGTCATTTCTGATGGTTACGATAGGAGTTGGCGTCGGCGAGGGAGTGCGCGTCCTGGTGGGCTGCGGGACGGGAGTCCTCGTCCGTGTTGGGAGGAGGGTGGGGGTGGGGAAAATGATGGTGGCCGTCGGTGTCGAAGAGGCGGTCGGCGTTTGCGTGGCGCTGGCCGTCGGGCTGGCAGTCCACGTCGAGGTGGAGACCGCCGTCAGCGTGGCGAGAGGCGTGTCCGTCGCGGCGGGATTCGGGGAGGAAAAAATCGCGGGGAGCGAGTAACCGTTCAGGTAGGCGAGTCCCCCAACCACGATCAGGATGAGCAGTCCCAGCAGGGCAGTCCCCAGACAGCCTGCAAAGGCCGCAATGAGAGGCCCTTTTCGAGATGGCGCGGGGGATTCAAAATTTTGCATGGCGACCTCGATTCAAATCAAGGACGAGCCGATGCTGGTGATTGTTCCCTATTTCAACAGGTCGGCCGCGGCCGATGCCATCAACGCCGCGCCGCGCACAAGCGCCTCTTCATCGAAATCGAATTTGGGATGGTGATGCCCGTAGTTCAGCCCGCGCGCGTCGTTGGCCGAGCCGACGAAGAAATAACAGCCAGGCACTTTCTCCTGCATGAACGCCATGTCTTCCGCGCCCATCGTCAGGGTGGGGGTGTCGTCGTGGTCGGCGTCGGGGAGGACGCGCCGCGCCGTCCCCTGGACGGAGGCGGTCACGTCGTCCGCGTTGACGAGCGCGGGGGTCAGTTGCTTGACGTTCATCTCGACCTGACATCCCATCGCGGACGCGACGCCGCGCACGACCTGCTCGAATCGCTCCAGGACCTTCTGGCGGACTCCTGCGTCGAATGTGCGGATCGTCCCTTCGAGCGCGGCCTCCTGCGGGATGACGTTGAACGTGGTGCCGCTGTGGAGCATGGTGAACGAGACGACGGCCGTTTGGAGCGGGCTGACGTTACGCGCCACGATGCTCTGCGCCGCGTTGACGACTTGCGCCGCGGCGATGACGGGATCAATGGTCGTATGCGGCGACGCGCCGTGTCCGCCCTTGCCGATCAGTTTGATCTTAAAGTGTTCCGCACCCGCCATGACGGGACCTTTCGCCACATGCACCCAGCCGAGCGGTTTATCGTTCCAGAGATGCAGGGCGAGGGTCATGTCCACTTTGGGATGGTCCAGCACGCCGTCGAGAATCATGGTTGCCGCGCCGCCGACCTCCTCGCCGTTGGTACCCTCCTCGGACGGTTGGAAGCAGAACTTGATCGTCCCCGCCAACTGGTCGCGATGGGCGTGCAAAATTTTTGCGACGGTCAATCCGATGGCGGTGTGACCGTCGTGTCCGCAGGCGTGCATGATGCCCTCGGTCTGGGAGGCGTAGTCCGCGCCCGTGTCTTCGGTGATGGGGAGCGCGTCCATGTCGAAGCGGAGCAGGAGGGTCGGGCCAGGTTTTGCGCCTTCGAGCAGGCCGACGACGCCTGTCTTGCCGATGCCTTTGGTCACTTCGATTCCCAGCGATTCGAGTTCCCTGGCCACGATTCCGCCCGTGCGTATCTCGCGGAAGCCGAGTTCGGGGTGCATGTGGAAGTCGCGTCGCAGGGACTGGGTGTAGGGGAAAAGTTCGCGGGCCTGGGGGAGGAAGTTGGGCATGATCTTATCCGTATCTCACCACGCGGAATTTTTCCTCGTAGCGCGGGTTTTCGTCGGTGCTGTCTTCGGTGCGGCGGGATTTCATCCGCTCTTTGAATTTGTCCACGTCGCCGATCTGGGATTTGTGATTTAGCAACGCTTCCATCTTGATCGGCCAGGCGGCGGTCACATCGAGGACGGTGTTCGGCTGGCTGGTGAGCGAGCACCAGACTTCCTTTGGCATGTGCGGTTCCAGTCCCTCGGCGAGAAGTTCGGGGAAGAAGGCTTTGTTGCCCGCGGCGGGAAAGACCGCGTCGAGGACGACCTGCCCCGCGGCGCGGTGGTCGGGATGGTTGAGTCCGTAGCCCGCGAACAAATTCTGCGGGTCGCAGGTGACGAGGATGTCGGGCCGCTCGCGTCGGATGACGCGGACAACCTCGCGGCGCAGATTCAGGTCTGGGATGAGGTACCCGTCTTCGAGGTCCAGGAAGTGAAGCGTCCCCGCGCCGATTATGTCCGCGGCGGCGCGTTGTTCGTCGTGTCGCAGCGCGCACAAGTCCGACGGAGTCATGTCTTTGGCGGTCGAGTCGTTGAATCCCTTGTTGCCGCAGGTCAGGAGGCAGTAGGTGATTTTGTGCCCCGCGCGCGACCACATGGCAAGCGTCGCGCCGCAAAAAAATTCCGGATCATCGGGATGAGCCAGAATTACAAGGATGGATTGGGGAGTTTCCCAGACGCCAGGTTCCATGGATTCGCCGTCCTACTTTTTGCGGTCGGGTTTCTGATTTCTTTCGTTCTTTTCGCCGCTCTCTTTTTTGCTTTTGCCGCATGTGCATTCGCCGCTTTCGTGACGGTCGCACGGGGCTTCGGACTTGCGACGGAGCGCTTCGAGTTCGTCCCAGGGTTGGAGTTCTTCGCGCTGGAACGGGACGGGGTAATGGCGCTCATCGTTATCGAGCATGACGAGAACCGTGTTGCTCATCGGCATCACGTCCACCACCTTGCCTTCGCCGCGCGGGGTGACGACGCGTTTGTTGCGCTTGGGCAATTCCTTGCGCGCCGCAACGTACTGCTCGTATTCGTAAACGAGACAACAGCGCAGGCGTCCGCACATGCCCGTGATCTCGTTGGGCGTGAGGGAGATGCCCTGTTCCTTCGCCATCTTGATGGAGATGGGCGAAAAGTCGGTCAGGAATTTGGAGCAGCAACGCGTTTCCAGTCCGCAGGCGCCCATGCCGCCCAGTAATTTCGCCACGTCGCGCGGACCGATCTGCCGCATTTCCACCTGCGATGACGGGTATTTTTTCTGCATGTCGCGCTTGAGCGATTTGAGATCGGCTTTTTCCTCGGTCTCTGTGCTGAACAGAAAAACGAGGCGCGAGCCGTCGTAGGTGTACTCGGCCGCCACGATCTTGACCCCCTGCAGGCCCAGTTCCGAGGCGCGGGCGCGGCACTCGATCATGGCTTCGGTCTGTTTGGATTGCCAGGTCTGTTTGAGGAGCAGGTCGCGCGGGGTGGCGCGTCGTTCGATGCGGCGCCAGCCCCCGTCATCGGGAGTCGGAGGCGTTTCCTTCAGTCGGATGGCGACTTCGCCGAGGTTTTTGCCGCGCGAGGTGTCCACGATAACGTGTTCCCCCACCTCAACGTCTGGGATGGCGCTCCCGTCAAAGTGATAGATTTTGCCGATCTTTGAAAATCGGACACCGATAATGGTTGGTTGCATGGGCGCAATTATACCGTAGACAAAAGCGACAGTCATTTGAGGATGACTGTCGCCTGGTTTTGTTCGAGTGAAGAGTTATTCCACGATATTGATCGGCATTTCGTTCGCGCCGCCCAGCGCGGCAACGGAAATCTGCGCCGCAACCTGTTCCGCAATTTCGCGCAGCGCGACCGCTACGGGCGATTCGGGGTTGGACACTAAAATGGGTTTCCCGCTGTCGCCGCCGATGCGGACGTTCTGGTCAATCGGAATTTTCCCGAGGAAGGGAACTTGTGTCCCCAGCGCCAACTGCACGCCGCCGCCTGTGCCGAAGATGTCCATGCGCGTCCCATCGGGCAGGTCGAGATACGACATGTTTTCCACCACGCCGAGGACGGGCACTTCGAGTTGCTTGAACATCATCAGGCCGCGGGTGGCGTCTTCGAGCGAGACCAGTTGCGGAAGCGTCACGACGACCGCGCCGCTCAAGGGCAGGGCTTGCGCGAGCGAAAGCGCCGCGTCACCCGTCCCAGGCGGAAGGTCCACGATCAGATAGTCGAGATCGCTCCATTCCACATCGCTGAGGAACTGACGGATGGCCGAGTTCAGCATCGGTCCGCGCCAGATGAGCGGCTGGCCAGGCTTGACGAGCAGTCCCATCGAAATGACTTCCACGCCGTAGGCTTTGGCGGGCGTGATTTTCTCCGCTTTCGGCGGCGGGAGTTTTTCGATTCCCATCATGGTCGGGATGTTCGGCCCGTAGATGTCCGCGTCCATCAACCCGACGCGCGCGCCGCTTTGCGCCAGCGCCACAGCCAGGTTGACCGAGACCGTGCTTTTACCCACGCCGCCTTTTCCCGAACCAACGGCAATCGCGTTCTTGATCGTGACGTTGACCAGTCCGCGCATCCTTCCATCGTTGGGGACGTCGGACGACATTTTGACCTCGACCGACTTCACGCCTCCCACAGACATCACGGCCTGTTTCGCTTCCGCCTCGATGCTGCCGCGCAGCGGACAGGCTGGCGTTGTCAGCATGATGGTGAATTTAACTTTGTCGCCTTCGATCTCCACGTCTCGGATCATGTTGAGTGTGACGAGGTCTTTGTGCAACTCTGGCTCCTGCACTTTCGACAGCGCGGCCAGAACGGATTCTTTTGTGATTGAGTTTGTCATTGGGTTAGTATACACGTAAACATGTACACAAGTAAACAGGTCTCGTGCTCACGTATATACGTGTTTACCTGTCTACCTGTGTACGGTTTTTACCTATGCCGCGGATGCTTCTGCTTTGGCCGCTTTCGCCGCTTCCTTGGCGCGGCGGGCTTCATCTTCGCGGGCCGCGTTCAACGGGCGGATCTCCGCGTAGTAGGAGGCGGGTTTCATCAGTTTTTCCATTGGGAGAAGAGTGCGCGTGTAGGACGCCAATTCGTAGTTGTGGTCCATCTTGATGGCATCGAAGGGACAAAACTCCGCACAGAATCCGCAGTTCATGCAGATGTCCGCATCAATGTAGAACTCCGCGGGCTGAGGCTTGGGACGCCTGGTGACGGGATCGGTCGTGCGCACGATCCAGATGCACTGCGGCGGGCAAACCTTCGAGCAGATGCCGCACGAGGTGCAGCGGATTTCCTTCGCGCCGTCCGCGCCCTCGTCATAGACGAGGAACGGAATGTAGCGGAACTCCTCTGGCACGGGCAATTTCTCTTCAGGATATTGCACTGTGAAAATGCCGCGCGCGTTCTTACTGGAGCGGTGGGCAATTCCCTCCGCCGTGCGGTAACGCTTTTCACCCGTCGTCATGCGTTTCCACGACCAGACGAGGTCATCCCAGTAAGTGTTGAAGAAGCGCACGAAGGTGACGCCCAGACCTTTGAGTAATCCTTTACCGTACATGATTGAGTTCTCCTGTCTTATCGGTCTAGTTCACCCAGCACGATATCCACCGCGCCGAGGATGGCAACGAAGTCGGCGATCTTTTCGCCAACGCACATCATTTCCAGTGCGGTCAAATTGATGAACGATGGGGCGCGCACGTGATAGCGATACGGATTGGGCTTGCCGTTGGAGACAATGTAGTAGCCGAGTTCGCCCTTCGGAGCCTCGACGCGTCCATACGCTTCGCCGTTCTGGACTTTGACCTGGTATTGCGGTTTCCCGGTCAGGATCGGCCCCGACGGGATCTGCTTGAGCGCCTGCTCGAGGATTCTGAGTGATTGGCGCATCTCTTCGATGCGGACGAGGTAGCGGGCGTACATGTCGCCTTCGGGGCGGCTGACCACATCGAATTCGAAGCGGTCATAGATGGAGTACGGGTCGGCGCGGCGGATGTCGTAGGGGACGCCCGAAGCGCGCAGCATCGGTCCCGTCATTGAAGCGTTGATCGCATCCTCAGCCGAGAGATAGCCCATCCCCTTCAAGCGGGAGACGAGTACCTCGTTTTCGGTCAGGAGGCGGTCCATTTCGTCCACTTTGGCGGGCAGGCGGTCGTGGACGAGTTCGCGCGTCTTGCGGAGCGCGTCCTCGGTCATGTCGCGGGCCACACCGCCGAAGCGGAAGTAGTTGCACATCATGCGCGAGCCGGCCGTGGCCTCGAAGATGTCGAGGATGAGTTCGCGCTCCTCGAAGGCGTACAGGGCGGGGGTGTACATCGCGCCGAGGTCGTTGAGCATCATGCCCGCCCAGATAAGGTGGTTCTGGATGCGGGTCAGTTCCGCCATGATGACGCGGATGTAGTCGGCGCGTTCAGCCACCTGAATGCCCATCAATTTTTCCACCGCCAGCGCGTAGCCGAAGTTATTGCTCATCGAGTTGAAGTAGTCGAGGCGGTCGGTGTAGGGCATGTTTTGCAGGAAGGTGTTGCGCTCGCCGATCTTCTCGTGATTGCGATGCAGGTAGCCCATGACGGGTTTCAGATTGACGATATTCTCGCCGTCGAGCATCACCACGGCGCGGAACACGCCATGCGTGGACGGGTGTTGCGGACCCATGTTGACGAGGATGTGGTCGGTTTTGATGCCGTCCTTGTCCTCGGACTGGTATTTCCGAAGCGAGGTATAGAGCGCCTTTTCAGGATCCTCGAAAGTGTATTTCTCGGGGTCGAAGCCTGCGGGGAATTGGATATTATCACGGAAGGGATTCTTGGCTTCGGCGATGGTGTGTTTTCCGTCAGGCCAGCGGCTCTTGAATGGCTTGGCTTCCTCTTCGTAGAAGGGTTCCTTCCAATCCTTGCGGAGCGGGTGGCCTTCGAAACCTTCCCACATCAGGATGCGGCGCAGGTCGGGGTGGTTTGTGAATTTGATTCCAAGCAGGTCCCAGGCTTCGCGTTCCTGCAATTCCGCGCCCCTCCAAACACCGACAAGGGAGGGTACGACAGGGTTTTCGCGCGGCGCCTGCGTTTTGAACACAAAGGCTGGGCCGCCCGTGGTCTTGAAGACGTGGTAGACCACTTCCATTTTGCCATCGGCGAGGTAGTCCACGCCAGTGACGGAGGAGAGCAGGTCGTAGCCGAATTCGTCGCGAATGGCGGTGGCGACTTCGACCAGTTTATCGGGATTGACAATGTAGCCAGTGTAGCCGGGGCGGCTGTCAGCGGAGACGATGCCGGGGAAACGCGCGGCCAGATCAACGGTCGAGACAGAAGCGGGTGCGGTCATATCGTTCTCCTATGCCTGCGCGGGCGGATTGGAAAGTTCCGCGGACTTGGCTTTGATGTCGGGGATGCGGCGCACGTCGATCAGGTCTGGACCGAGGATGGGCACCGGCACCTCGACGGTATCTGGCCCCTTGCGGTACCAGCGCACCTTGCTGATGGATTCTTTGTCGATCTTTTTCTGGAGCATGATGAGGCCGTTCATCAGCGCCTGCGGGGTGGGGGGGCAACCGGGCACGTAGATGTCCACCGGCAGGAATTTGTCGATGCCAGCCACCACGTTGTAGCCTTCCTTGAAGGGGCCGCCGCTTGAGGCGCAGGCGCCCATGGCCATGACGTATTTCGGCTCGGGCATTTGGTTCCACAGGCGGACAATGGCGGGGACCATTTTTTTTGTGACGGTGCCAGAGACGATCATCAGGTCGGCCTGGCGCGGGGTGGGGCGCATCACTTCCATGCCGAAGCGGGCGAGGTCGTAACGCGAGGCCTGGGCGGCGATCATTTCGATGGCGCAGCAGGCCAGGCCGAACATGAGCGGCCAGACCGAGGAACGCCGTCCCCAGTTGTAGGCGGGGTTGAGAAGGCGGTCGAGCGTGGTGACGGCGACCGTGTTCTTCATATCGTCGGGGATGTCGTAGCCAGGCAGGTTGAGTTCGTTATTTTCCATTTAGGTTCTCCTCAAACCAGTCTTGAAAGATTGCTGAAAGGATGTCGTCATTTACGAGCGTGGGATCATCCTCAAAGTCCGAAAGGGCGAGCGTCCAACGGTAGATTTGCTGGAGCGAGACTTGCTCCAAATCCACATCGGGGTGTTGACGGCGCAACTCTAAAGCGATGGCGTAGGTGGATTCCCAGTTCATGGTAATTGGTAAATGGTAATTGGCGCGAAACGCCACAAGCGGGGAGATTATAGCATTGGAGAGGAATACGTCAACCGAATTGTGTAAAAATATATTTTCAAAAATGAGATTGTGAGTATAATCACCCCATGCTTGTTACATCCCTGCTCAATTTTGAGAAAGTGACGCTTCGCGTAATCATCCCATGCCTGTGACAACTGCCCGTCAGCGAGTGCTGGCCCAACTCAACAAGTCTGGACGCGCCTCGGCCCGCGAATTGGCGCGGACGCTCCGCATGTCGGAGGCGAATGTGAGGCATCATCTGCGCGTCCTCGCCTCGGATGGCCGCGTGACCATCGCCTCGATCCGCGCGGAGGGACGCGGCCGCCCAGAGAAGGTTTTCAGTCTCTCCGCCGCGCTGGCAGGGGACAATCTGGCAGGACTGGCAGAGGCGTTGTTGCGCGTGGAAGATTCAACGTTAAATGTTGAACGTTTGGCAAATCATGTTTTGGACTCGGTCCCATTTACCAATCTACCCGTCACCAGACGATTGGCTTTGCTGGTGGCGAAGTTGAACGAGAGACACTACCAGGCGCGCTGGGAGGCGGGTGCGGAGGGGCCGCGCGTCATCTTTGGGAAATGTCCTTACGCGGCTGTGATCGAGGGGCATCCCGAATTATGTCAAATGGACGCGAGCCTTCTGATTCGTGCGTTGAATGGCGATGTGCGTCAGATCGAGAAAATCGAAAAGGGAAGAGGCGTCTGTATTTTTTCGATACGCTAATTTCTATTGCAGTATCCCCAGTTTATGAAATATCGCTGCCCACACATCCTGCATCCCGCGCAGGCTTCCGACGACCATCCCCAAGCCGAGAAAGGCGAAAAACCAGAGATAACCGCCGTACGTGAATAAATACAAACTCAGGCCGAGCGCGTCGACGCTTCCGCTTTTAGTGTCATAGCAGGAGTGGAACGCGATGGTGATGTTGTATGCGGAATAGACAATCAGCCCAACGCCGCCAATGAAGATGGCAAGCGCAATCAACACCAGCAGGGGACTTTGTGCGAGAACGATATGGTTTTCCTTCTCCGTGCTGACCCTTTCCAGCAAGGCTTCTGCTTCGGACCATGTCATGTTTTCGGTTTCGCACAGGTCAAGGATGATATCATCATGACTTTCGCCGCTGACCAGTCGCTCGAGCAGATTTGCTTCGATGGTTGTCCAATCTCTTTTGACCATAAGATTCAATTGTAATTGGAACCCGCCATGGGAACAAGGCGAATCGTTGTGGTGATAGAAAAATAGCCTAAATGGGGGAAGCACGTTTTGAGGATTTCCGTATAATGAGCACATTCGGGCGGACGACTCTGCCCCTTTGCCAAAGGAGAATGAAATGAACAAACGTACTCTTCCAATCTTTCTAGCCGTATTCGCACTGATGGCTGCCAGCCTGGCCTGTTCATTTGGCGGGGAACTCAGCCTGTCGAATGCGCGCATGGCCTTCGACGAGGATGGTGAACAGCCCACCTCCGTCTTTGCGCCGAGCGACGCCATCTATGTGGTTGCCGATCTTTCGAACGCGACCGTTGGAACGGTTGTTAACTCCAAATGGTATTACGTCAGCGTGGAAGGCGTGGCCCCCAACACGTTGATTGATGAAGCCAACATCACGATCGAAGATGAAAGTTTTTCGGGCACAGTACATTTTTTCTTCCCCGCAGGGAGTGACTGGCCTGTCGGCGCCTATGCCGTGGAATTGTATCTGAACGACACGCTGATCCAAACGGTGACCTTCTCGGTGCAGTAAATCTATCCAGTTGGCGACGCGCCTCGCGGTAGGAGCGTTTCTCGAAATGACCGAACTGCTTTTCCAAACCGATAGTTATTTGCAGGATTTCGATGCGCACGTGGCCTCCATCCTGCCCGAGGAGCGCGTCGCGATCCTCGACCGCACCGCATTCTACCCTGGCGGCGGCGGACAACCCTGTGACGTCGGCCTCCTGACCGTTGACGATGTGACGTATCCCGTTGCGAAGGTAAAAAAGCAGGGCGACGATGTTCTGCACTTCCTCGGCGGCGACGCGGCGCTTCCCTCTGTGGGCGCATCTGTGCATGGACGCGTTGACTGGTCACTGCGCCACAAATTGATGCGCACGCATACCGCCCTCCACGTCCTGTGCGGGACGGTCTTCCGCGACTACGGCGCGCTGGTCACTGGCGGCGACATGGAACCGCTCAAAGGTCGTATGGACTTTGAATTCGCGGCCATGCGCGGCGAACTCGTCCGCGAGATCGAAGCCGCGGTCAACCGCGAGATTCAGGCGTCTCGTGAAGTGCGTGTGAAAATCCTGCCGCCACCGCTACGTCAAGATCACATGTCCGCAATAATCGCATTTGTCCACGCCGAGTTCCAGCGTGCCGCCACAATTCGGGCAGGTAATCGTCTCGACCTTGATGGGGAATCCCTGTGATTTGAACGCGGCCTCATTCTCGGCCAGGTCGGCGCGCAGACGCTTGAGCCGCGCCAGATACGCGTCACCTGTCACCTCGCCAGATTTCCGCAGGCGTTCCACATCGGCGATCGATTCCTTCAACATGCGCCGTTCCGCTTCCAGCGACTCGCGGCTCTTATCCTGGATCGAGACTTTCATCTCGGGCTTCTTCGGCATCGTTGCCAAAATCCATGCGACGGCGAGAATGGCCGCGGAGACGATCAACCCGACGAGGATGGGCGCGAACTGGAAGCCTGGGATCTCATTGTGCTTCACTTCCTGGACCTCGAGCTGGGTTCCACTCGAAACAGCCAGTACCCGCTGACTGCCCAGCCGCCCCTCGTCGATGCGCGTGATGCCTGTGTTGTAATTCTTTAAATTGGAGCGTGACCCTTCGGGCGAGAAGATGAGCGCCTCACCCGCGTCATCGCCGATGACGACTTCCTGCCTGCCGTCATTGTCGAAATCCACGCCCACGATCTCGGTGACCTTGTCCGCGACCGAACCCGACCACAGCTTTTTCCCGTTCGCATCCAGCGCCCAAACGCCGCCATCCTTCCCGCCGACGATGATCTCCGTCGCGGACGGGTCGCCGTTGACCTCCGCCGTGCGGATCTCCGAAATGGCCTGTCCCATCCCGTCGACGAAAATTTGCGAGCCGTCCGCCGCATTCCAGATGGCGAACTCGCCATACTCGCCGCCTGTGAGGATCTCGCTCGTCCCGTCTCCGAACAGGTCGTAGGACCGCATACGGCGCAGTTGCTCGGTGGAATTTTTCCACAAGATATTGCCGTTTGCATCCACGACTCCAAAATCGCCGTTGTGTGACGCGACCGCGAGATGGATATTTCCGTTCACGCGGGCGTCATCCATACCGCGCAGTTCCTCGGTCCCCATCGAATTCTTCCAGAGTTCCTGCCCATTGGCGGAGAGTCCCAGCAAGCTGCCGTCCTCGCCGCCAAGGATGATCTCCGTCCTGCTCTGGAACTTGATGATCGCAACGCGCGAAGGCGAACCGATATTTGTGGTCGTCTCCACGAGGGTGGCGGCCTGTCCCTTGCTGACTAGTTGCACCATTGGCGGGAAGACCTGGAAGAGCACAACATCCTCCACACCATCCCCGTTGACATCGCCCATCGTGGATTTTCCGAACCCGATGTCATAAAATCCGATCTGGTTTCCCGCGTCATCGTAGATGGTGGCGTTGCTTCCGTTCTGGATAAAGAGATCATTGACGTCGTCGCCTGTCAGGTCGATGATCTTCATGCTCTCGGCGGTGGGATAGTCCGCAGTCCACAGCGACTGGCTGGAATATTTTTCCGCGGCCGCAGAGCCGTTGAACGCAAATACAGCCGAGACCCCCATCACGAGCACAACGAGGATCAGAGCAAGGATGATCGTGACAATGGAACGCGAATTCATGAAATATTCCTTCCCCCTTCTCCCGTGATTGGAAGAAGGGACGGGGGGATGGTCAAGCCTTCTTTAACTGCAACAACCCGTATGCGGCTTTCAACACTCCCAGAATGCTTTCTGCCGAGACGGTCTCGCGCGGACTGGAAGCCAGCACGGTAATGATCCCGCCTTCCGCGTCCACTGCGTTGATGGTGTAATCGCCGATCTGATTGTCCACTTTTATTTCTTTGTTATGGACGATCTTGTACATTTCAGCGTTGACCGCGATACGGACTTTCAATTCCTGATACGCGCCTTTGAACTTGGCAGGCTTCCACTTGGATTTTCCGCTGACCTTGCCTCGTCCCCAATACCCATTTCGTTCTTTCAAGCGCTGAATGCCCGAAACGCGCAGGATATTTCCATCGTACAGTTTGGCCTTGAAATTCAGCCACTGATCGCGGTAATAGTTCGTAGTACGCCCTCTCGCATCGTTTGCAGAACGCGCCACCTTGGAGGATTGCCGCGCGCCCGTCAGGTCGAGATTGCCGAGAAACCCCGTCCCTGGGCGGACGTCATCGCGCAAGGTGTGGACGATCTCTTCAAATTCGTTGAACATCGGCGGGAAGGCCCGTACCTGGGCGCGCTTCAGGCTGACGCTTAACACAATGCCGATGACCCACAACGCGATCCCGCCCGTGAGGAATGCACAGGACGGAGTGTATCCAAACAGGTAGATCAGCGCCTCAATGAGCATCAGACCGAGCCCCAGCCAGAACAGGATGCGCGGCCCCTTGCTCCAGCGCGTCTTGGTCGCGTTGACCTTGTCCGCCTGCGCGACCAGCGTGGACATGTTCTCGAGGATGGAGCGCGGCTTGTTGCTGAAGTTCAAGTAGAGAGGAGTCCATCCTCCCTGCGGCGGCGCGGATGTGGCGCGGGCGAGGGGAGCGCTTTTCGTAACAGAGGCCGCTGTCAGTCCCGCGCGAGGCGCTTCAGTCGTCTTGGTAATAGGTTTGGAGTTTTCTGGTTTCATGGTGATTGTGCTGCTCGTGTTTCCGATCGAACTGGAAATGGTCTGGGTCTTTTTTGTCGAACGGCGAGTCCACCAAATTACGCCCGCGATCAGCGCAATGACGAACAGGGGCGCGACGCAAAAAACAAGGAACAGAATGACGTACCCGATAATATCCTGCATTCGGCCTCCAATTCCACTTGCAATTGTCCACTTATTTTGGCGGGGCGTCAATGGGCAATTTTGCTATAATGACGCCATGACCCGTGTGCTTTATTCCGCTTTCGATGTGGTGCCCAGCCCCAAGGGCGCGTCCACGCACATTCTGCACAACCTGTGCGGACTCGTGGAGCGCGGCTATGAAGTCCATTTGATCACGCCGAGTGATGGCGTTTTGCCGCTGGACGATTCCATCGAGGGCGCGCGGGTGACGCGCGTCGCGCAGGACATGTCGCAGAATTTTTTGGCGCGGGCCGCGGATTTTGGCCGCGCCGTGATGCGTCACATCGCGCTTGCGCCGCGTTACGATGTCGTTCACTATCGTTCGGTCTGGTGCGGTCTGCCTCTCGCACAGGTGCGCCATCAACACGGATACAAAACATTGTTCGAAGTGAACGGCCTGCCTTCGGTGGAATTGAAATATCACTATCCGTCCCTCGAGCCTGAATTGCTGATGAAGATCAAGGAGCAGGAGATTGCGACGCTTCATCTCTCGGACGCGGTCATCTGCCCCTCGCGCGTGACGCGTGACTACATCGCCTCGCTCGGTCTGGACCCGAAGCGGGTGACCGTCATCCCGAACGGAGTCAGCCCTTCGGATTTTCCCTCGTCGCCTCTGCCCGACAGGACAGGCCGTGTCCCAACCCTGCTTTACATCGGCACCCTCGCCGATTGGCAGGGATTGGACGTGCTCATCAAAGCCCTGCCGAAAATCTTGGAGAAGCGCGAGGTCAAACTCCAGATCGTCGGGCGTGGACGCTCGCGGCAACGAAAACTCCTCGCCAAGTACATCCGCAAATTGGGTATCGAGGCGAACGTGCTGATCCAGCCTGCCGTGCCGCATCATGAAGTCTCCGCGCTGATCGCCTCTGCAGATATCTGCGTCGCGCCGCTGGGACTCAACGACCGCAACGTGACGCAGGGCGCCTGTCCGATCAAGGTGCTGGAATACATGGCCGCCGCGCGTCCCCTGCTGGCCTCGAACATGCCCATCGTGCGCGAACTCGTCCGCGAGGATGTGGACGCGCTGCTCTTCTCTCCGAACGACCCCGACGATCTGGCGCGTCAGACATTGGCCTTGCTGGCGGATTTCGACCTGTCGAAGCGCCTGTCCGAATCCGCTTCGGCGCGGGCGCGGACCAAATTTACCTGGCACGAGTCTCAGAAAAAACTGGCAAAGGCATATGAAAAATTACTTGCTTAGAAAGAAATTGGATCTCTGCCAGAAGACCGATTTTTAATTTATGAAGCACTGGAAAATACTTCGATCACTTCCTCGGGGATCGCGCGCGGGCTGCCAGTTTGCGCGTCCACGAAGACCCAGTCTGTTTCACCCCTGACCAGAAGTTTGCCGTCCGTCATTCGGACGAATTCGTACTTGCGGAGGGATCGCACGCGGCGATAACTTTCGATCCACGTGCGGATTTCGATCTGTTCGTTCACGAATGCTGGCAGCAGGTATTCGATCAGATGCGAGCGCGCCACCCACATCGGGTCGTAGAATTCGGGGATGGCATAATCGTCGCCATAGTTAACGCGGAACAGGTTGATGATGGCTTCGATGTCTTCTTCACGTACAGGTCGAATGTTCATGGGATACTCCTATTGTTAAAGCGTTGAGTCTGCCGACAAAATGCGATCTTCATCGCGAATGCCGCGAATAACGCGAATGAGATGGATTGCTTTTATACCAATTTGCGTTATTCGCCCATTCGCACCACTCGCGTTAAAAAGACTTTGGCTCCACGACCAATTACTAGTACCTCCACAAGTTAAAGTTGTAGGGCAAATTGCCAATTTGCCGAGCGCAATTTAGCAAATTGCGCTACAAGTTCACCTGGTTGCGGTACTAGTTACCAATTACTGATCACTGAAAACTGCTCACATCACACTGAGCAACGCCTGCCTCTGCTCCACCGTCTCGCCCTGCTTCACACGGATGCGTCCCACCACGCCCGCCTTGGGTGATTTCAATTCGTTCTGCATTTTCATGGATTCGAGAATGACCAGCACCTGTCCTTTTTCAACTTTATCGCCTTCTTTGAGTGGAATTGAGACGACAAGACCAGGCATCGGCGCTTTGAGATGATACTCGCCCGTCTCAACGACTCTGCCTCCCGCCGCGGCCCGCAGACGTTTCTCGCGCTCATCCTCGACGGTGAGATTGTATTGCCGTCCGCGCGTCAGCACCTGCCAGCCCTCCTCCGTCTCGTAGACGTAGGACTCGTATGACTTCCCATCCACGATCAGCGAGAAGACGGGTTGTCCGCTAACCGATACGAAGTCCACTTCCTGCACGCGACCGTCAATTGCCACGTGATGCTCATCAATGATCTCGATCAAATATTCTTTTTCATCCAACGTTGTAATGTATTTCATTGCTCACCTAAAACCTGACACCTGAAACCTGAAACGTGGAACTCATCGGTGCATCCTCTCCCAGCGTCCCACCCATTTCCAGTTGGATGCGTCCCGTTCTCCGCGGCGGACAATCTGTGCGGAGCGTTGTGTCTGCTGGTGGGCGACGAGCGTGCCGAGAATGGCCGCAATCTCAGGGAAATATTTCTTGTTCTCGGCGAGTTCTTCCATCGAAAAACGCTCCTCCACGAAACGCGTGTCGTACTGCCCCGCCATGAAACGCGTCGAGTCCATCATGCTCTGATGGAAGGGAATGTTCGTGCGCACGCCGACGATGCGATACTCTTCCAGCGCGCGGCGCATTCGCAAAATGGCCTGTGCGCGCGTTTCGCCCCAGACGATCAATTTTGCGACCATCGGGTCGTAATAGGGCGTGATCTCGCAACCAGGGTACATGCCTGTATCCACGCGGATGCCTGGGCCGGTGGGCAAAATGGCTTGGGTGATTCGCCCAGTCGAAGGCAGGAATCCGTTGTACGGGTCCTCGGCGTTGATGCGGCATTCGATGGACGCCCCCGACATTTTCACGTCTTCCTGCTTGTAACTCAACGCGCGTCCGCGCGCCACGCGGATCTGCTCTTTCACGATGTCAATGCCCGTCACCATCTCGGTGATGGGATGCTCCACCTGCAGGCGCGTGTTCATTTCAAGGAAGTAAAAATTCTTGTTCTTGTCGAGCAGGAACTCAATCGTGCCCGCGTTCATGTAATCCACCGACTGCGCGGCCTTCACGGCCACCGCGCCCATGCGCGCCCGCAGTTCCTCGTCCATCACGGGGGAGGGAGTCTCCTCCACTAATTTTTGATGACGACGCTGGAGCGAGCAATCGCGCTCGCCGAGATGGATTACGTTCCCCTGTCCATCGGCCATGATCTGGAATTCGATGTGACGCGCGCCCTCGACCAGTTTCTCGAGATAGACGTTCCCGTCCCCGAACGCCGACTCGGCCTCGCGTCGCGCGGACATCAGGAGGGCGGGCATCTCCTCGATGGAGCGCACCTCCCTCATGCCTTTTCCGCCGCCGCCCGCCGTGGCTTTGATCAGCAACGGAAATCCAATCTTCGGCGCGAGCGCCAACAGGTCTTCGTTCGACAGGTTGCCGACATCCTCCGTCCCAGGGACAACTTGCACTCCCGCCTTGACGACCGTTGAGCGCGCCACGCCTTTATCTCCCATCGCCGCGATGGCGGACGGTTTCGGCCCGATGAAGGTGATGCCCTCGTCGGCGCAGGCCTGTGCGAAATCCTCGCGTTCCGCGAGGAAGCCATAGCCAGGATGCACCGCGTCCGCGCCCGACTTGCGGACAATGTCCATGATCTTGTCGAGGCGCAGATACGATTCGCGCGAAGGCGCAGGGCCGAGCAGGTAAGCCTCATCCGCATAACGGACGTGCAGCGCCTGACGATCCGCTTCGGAATACACCGCCACCGTGTCCACGCCCAACTCGCGGCAGGCGCGGATGATGCGGACGGCGATCTCACCTCGGTTTGCTACCAATACTTTATTTACCATGTGACTCCTTGGGGGTGGGACACAGGTAAACACGTATACACGTACGCACGAGACCTGTGTACTTGTGTACCTGTCTACTTGTGTACCTGTCTACTTGTGTACTTTCACAACGGAATATTCCCGTGCTTCTTGGCAGGGTTGGCATCGCGCTTGTTGCTCAACATCTCGAGCGCATTGATGAGGCGCGGACGCGTTTCCTTCGGCTCGATCACGTCATCGAGATAGCCGCGTTGCGCGGCAATGTATGGATTAGCGAATTTCTCGCGATACTCGGCCACCAATTCCGCCTTGCGCTTGACGGGGTCTTTCGCCTTTTCCAATTCCTTGCGGAAGACAATGTTCACCGCGCCATCGGGACCCATCACAGCCAGTTCGGCAGAAGGCCAGGCCGCGTTGTAATCGCCGCGGATGTGTTTGCTCGACATCACGTCGTACGCGCCGCCGTACGCCTTGCGCGTGATGACCGTCAATTTGGGAACGGTCGCTTCGCAATAGGCGTAGAGCAGTTTCGCGCCCGAGCGGATGATGCCTCCGTGTTCCTGCACTGTGCCAGGCAGGAAGCCAGGCACATCTTCGAATGTGACAATGGGGATATTGAACGCGTCGCATACGCGGACGAAACGCGCGCCCTTCTCCGACGCGTCGATGTCCAGCACGCCCGCCAGGACGGCGGGCTGGTTCGCCACAATCCCAACCGAGTGTCCGCCCAGCCGCGCAAATCCGACCACGATGTTCGGCGCGAAATTCTCGTGGATTTCGAAGAACTGTCCATTATCCACTACCGCGCGGATGACATCCTTCATGTCATAAGGTTTGCCAGGATCGTCAGGGATGAGCGTATTCAGCGAATCTTCCATGCGCAGGGGATCGTCGCTGCCATCCACGAAGGGCGGGTCTTCCATGTTGTTTTGCGGAAGGTAGCCCAGCAGTTTGCGGATGAGGTAGAGCGTATCCGCTTCGGAATCTGCGGCCACGTGACACACCCCCGATTTCTCCGAGTGGATGGACGCGCCGCCCAAGTCCTCGAAGGAGACCTCCTCGTGCGTGACGGTCTTGACCACATCGGGGCCTGTCACAAACATGTACGAGGAGCCGCGCACCATGAAGATGAAGTCGGTGAGGGCGGGGGAGTAGACCGCGCCGCCCGCGCAGGGTCCCATGATGGCGGAAATTTGCGGGATGACGCCCGAGGCCAGCGTGTTCTTCAGGAAGATATCCGCGTAGCCCGCCAGCGAGACGACTCCCTCCTGGATGCGCGCCCCGCCCGAATCGTTCAACCCGATGACGGGCGCGCCGTTCTTCATCGCCATATCCATGATTTTGCAGATCTTCTCCGCGTGGACTTCGCCCAGGCTTCCGCCCAGCACCGTGAAATCCTGCGAGAAGACGTAGACGAGGCGGCCTTCGATGGTGCCCCAACCCGTCACGACCGAGTCGCCGGGGAAGACCTGTTGGTCGAGGCCGAAGTCTTTGGTACGGTGGACAACGAAACTATCCACTTCGCGGAAGGAGCCTTTATCGAGCAGGAGGTCAATGCGCTCGCGGGCGGTCAGGCGTCCTTTTTTGTGTTGGGCTTCGATGCGCTCCTGCCCACCGCCGAGGCGGGATTGGGCTTTTCGTTCACGCAGTGTCTTGATTCGTGTTTGTTTGTTCATGTCTCTCTCTTTGACAAAAATAAGAAATGGCTTTCTTGTTGAAAAGGTCGAGGGCGGCCACGCTGAGCAGGAGGATTGTCAAACCCAACGCGAACGGCCAGTTGGGGCTGGCGATTTGGAGCAGAAGCCTGTCTGCCCACCACCAGAACGTGTAGCCAAGAACGTAGATGGCGAGGTAGGTTCGGGAGCGGGGATTTCGGCGGCGAAGCGCCGTCCACGTCGCGAGACCGCTCAGGGTCCAGAAAGAAGCGGTGGCGGCGATGTAGATTGGGCCTGGACGCGAGGCAAATTCTGTCAGCAGGTTCCAATTCACAATGGATGCGTAAAGTCGTATGGCGCTCCAGGCTGTAAGGCATAACACCGCGAACAGCAAAGAGGTTACAGCGAAGGGACGCTTCATCGGACGATGCGCGGAGAGATCCAGAGCGCCCAAGACTGGAGGGCGTCTCCTTCGTTGCGGACGGTTAAAACGAATTCAACGGTCTGGCCTGCCAGTTGGTTGAGCGGCCATACGTAGTTGATGGGCGGTTCCACGTCGTATTTGTAGTATTCGATGGGGAAGGGCTCGTAGTATTTGCCGTTGGCGTCGTAATAGCCCAGCGCATAGGAGACGAAACAAGGTGTGTTGGAGCGGCAGGTGAGCGAGGCGCGGAACTCGTCGTTCGGGCCGACCGTGAATTTGGGGTAGCGGCCGAAGAGTCCGCCCGCGTTATCGTAGGCGGGGAAGGCGAGGATCATCGGGAAGTTGACGTCGAGGCCCTGATCCGATCCACTAAGCAGGCCGATGTATCCCTTGCCGACGTTGCTCAGATCGCCCGGGCAGGGAAGCGGCTGCGGATTTACGCTGTTGACCCATTTTGCTTCGCACAGGCGCGCAGTGAAATCAAAAACGACCGTCTTGCCGTTGTCGTTAAGTTGAAAAAGGGGCATGGATGTGGGCGCGGGCGCTTGTGTTAATGTGGGGATGGGAGTGAATACTTGCTGAGTTGGCGGCGGCGTGACGGTGGCCGCGACGGATGGAGGCGGCGCGGCTTGCTCGACTGTGCCGCAGGCTGTTAGCATAAGAAGCAGAATGACAACGGGTTTGAATTTCATGGTTTCCTCTAAATATTCAGGGATTGTACTTTAGTAAATCTTTCTTCCCAAACTCAGACACTTTCTCTGACCATTCATGGAACTGCCCATCGTAAGGCGGTTTTTTCAGGATGTCGGGATTCGAGAAAATGTAATCGAGGCCGATGGAGGCGAGATACTCGTCGGCGCGGCCCGCGCGCAGGGCGAGAAAATAATCGTAACTGTTGATCAAGCCGTCCATGTTGACGATGGCGCGGCCTTCGATGAAGTATGCCACATTTCCGCCGCCCGTCATGCCGATGAGCGCGCCCTCCTCCGTGTTGGCCTCGAGGAAGGAAGCCGCATCGAGATAGGGCTGCCCCGCGCGCTCCGCGCCCCACGGCATTCGGCGGACAACGATTGTGGTGAAGGAAATGAGATAGGCCAGGATGAGGAGAGAGGTAAAAGACCAGAGAATGGTTTTGCCTGTGTTGTGTCTTATTAAACGCGAATTCCGCGAATGGGCGAATTCTGCGAATTCTTTTAATTCCATTCGCGGCATTCGCGGATTAGCGTCATTCGCGTTAAGATTTTCCTGGTTTTGAAACCTTCGCAAGGGACGCGTGAGCAGGTCGAAGAGCAACGCGCCGAGGAGGGCGAACAGAAGCATCTGACTCACCCAGTACCAGTCCTTCGAGCCTGCGTAGCCCTGTCCGTTGTAATAAAACATTTGCGCGAGCGAAGCCGTAAACAAAAGCGGCAGGCCCATCGAGATGGCGGCGTGCCTGCTCCGTTGCGGACGTGAAAAAAGAATCATCACCACAGCAGTCGTCAGCAGGCCAAGAGCGAGCCAGAAATTGAGCCCCAGCGCTTTTGTAAATTTGTAGATCAAGTCCACCACGGGGCCCCAGGCATTCAGTCCCTCGGCGGCCTCCAGCCCGAGAAAACCCGTCAGCGTGGAAATCGGATTGCCATAGGTCGAGCCTTGCAGGGAACCCCACCAGGCTTTCACCTGTCCGCTCACGGGCATGAACGTCCCGAACGTCCACTCGTTGAACAGCATGTACGCGCCCACCGCGCCGCCCAGGATTCCGTAATATTGGATTCCCTCTCGGAAGATATTTTCCCAATTCAGCGGGACTTTTTCGGGATGCTCGCGCGTCGCCACGCGGATGACACCCGTCCCGATGAGGACGATTCCCGCGTAGACGGCCAATGCGCTTCGCGGCAGACCCGACAGCGCGCCGCTCGTCAACAGGCCGATCATCAGGGACGCGACGAGCGCGGAGCCGAGGAGAGAGGCGAAAATAAAACGTAAAACGTAATTCGTATTTTGGCTGGAGGAGCGATAGAGACCGAAAAAGTAAAAAATCGGGATTTGGATTGCCAGGCCCAGCGCGGCGAAGACGATGGCCGAACGCGTGTAGGCGAAATATTCTGGCAGACCCGCGCGCATCGCCACGCTGACGAATGCCGCGCAGACGATCACCGCCGCGTCGAGGAAGAGACGCGTCCGCATGGCCGTGCCGCGCAGCAGAATCCACGCGCCCGCGAGGAGTGCGAGGAAGACCGTGTCGAGGCGGGAAAATGTCATCGCAACCGCGAGCAGGGCGAGTACCGCAACATTCATGTTGCTACCCGTGGCAAGATAAATCTTGCGGTACTGAGTGGATGTGTTTGAAAGCGCCAGCAGGGCGAGTACCGCAACATTCATGTTGCTACCCGTGGCAAGATAAATCTTGCGGTACTGAGTGGATGTGTTTGAAAGCGCCAGCAGGAACGCGGTCATTGTCAACGCGGTGAGACCCGTCTCGAGCCCGAACATGGTCACGTTGTAATGGATGGAGTAATCGAAGACCCAATACGCGGCGGCGAGAACGGCCGCGGGCGTGGACAGCGTCCGCTTGACAAGACGGAAGAGCAAAACACCCGTCCCCGCGCTGATGAGGCCAGAAACGACGACCAGGACGCGCAGAGGCAGGATCAGGTCGAAGCGGGCGAGCGAGAAGATGGGGATGCAGACCAGCATCCAGAGCGGATGATAGCCGTTGGAGAGGTTGATCCCGTCCATGGTGGAGCCGTGTCCCTCGCTGATATTCTGCGCCACTTTGAAATAGTAATAGGCGTCGTCGCGGATGAACCACTCCACGAAGTTGTGCGCTTCGGAAAATGCCGCGTAGACATAGATCGCCATAACAACGGCGGCGAGGGAGAGTTCGAAGAGGCGGGGGAAGTTGCGTGATGACATAAATGTCGGATGCGCGTTGTGAGATGTGAGTTAGGAGATAGTGATGGGTATTGCGTGTTACGTATTGCGTAACCTGATGTGCATTGCCCTGAGCGGGGCGTCGTCGAAGGGCAAGTCTCTGATAAACAATTGGGAGGCGCCTAAAAAAAGGCGATTCTCAGCACGAATTTCGCGAATGGGCGAATACTAAAGTACGATGTGCCGCGAATTACTCACTGATGTTACGCAGTTTATCAGTACCGCAACATTCATGTTGCCTTGCTGGGCAAGATAAATCTTGCGGTACTACGTAAGGTGAGTTACTCATTAATTTATTTGTAAAATCCGCCAATTCGCGTCATTCGCGTTTCGCAACTGAAGGTAACAAATCGGCATTACTCAGGGCGGCGGATACCACGTGACTATCCAATTTCCAAAGTGATTTTTCCAAAATTCTCGCCTTTCCACAAACGTTCCTGTGCGGCGGCGGCATCTTTGAGCGGGAAGGTTTTGTCAACAATTGGCTTGAGTTTTCCTGCCACAACCAAATCCATGACCGTAGAGAAATCCTTCAAGTGACTCATCGTGGCGCCGATGATGGAGAGGTGTTTGGCGAAGACATAGCGATTATCTATTTCGAAGCGCGGCGCGGCGCTGTTGCCGACGGTGAGCAGGCGTCCGCCTTTCTTGAGACAGCGCAGCGATTGCATGAAGGTTGTGCCGACGTTGTCCACGACCGCGTCCACGCCGCGTTTATTCGTGGCGGTGAAGACGGCCTTTGACCAGTCCTCGTTCTTCGAGCGATCCACAAGAATATCCGCGCCGAGGGATTCGGCCTGCGCGAGTTTGTCCGCGTTCGAGCCGACCACCACCACCTGCGCGCCCGCGAGTTTCGCCACCTGGATGCTGGCGGTGTTGACCCCGCCTCCCGCGCCGACGATAAGGACGGTCTCGCCCGCCTTCAGTTGTCCACGTGTGATCAACGAGTGCCACGCGGTCTGATAAACCAGCGCGGCGGCCGCGGCTTGGTGGAAGTCAAAGTCATCGGGCAGTTTGTAGAGTTGGCGCACGGGCAGGCAGATGTATTCCGCGTAGGTGCCGCGCACCGTCTCGCCGAGCAGATGCCAGTTGCGGCACATGTTGTCCCAGCCGCTGAGACAGTAATCGCACTGTCCACAGCCGAGATTGGCGTTGATGACAACGCGTGATCCCACCCCTAGCCCCACCCCAAATGGGTCTCGATATGGCGGAGTACCGCCTACTCGACCATCGGCGGAACAAAAGGAAACAATTTCTCCCGCGCCATCCGCGCCGTTGATGTGGGGGAGTTCGAGTTTCAGTCCGGGCCAGCCGTTGCGGACCATCACATCCATGCGGTTGAGAGCCGCGGCGCGGACGCGGACAAGCGCCTCGCCAGGCTTGGGTTCGGGCGTGGGAAAATCGGTGTATTCAAGGACTTCGGGTCCGCCGTGCTGGCGGAAGAGGGTGGTTTTCATCTAAGCCTCACGAGAATTGATTGAAATTATGTCTTCAACGCGAATGCCGCGAACGTGCGAATTTCGCGAATGAAATAGAAAAAAATTCGTGACATTCGCCTATTCGCGTGATTTGCGTTGAGAATCTCGATGATGAGCCATCACGCTATTTCTTCCTCGCGATCACGGTCATAGAGCCGTTGTCGCTGTAGATGCTGAATTTGTTGAGCAGGTCGAGTTTCCATTTCAGGATGCCGCGCACGTTGGATTGCAAACGCAAAAGGCGGCGGAAGAGAAATCCCAGCGTGGCGTATTGTCCCGCGCGGTTGATCTCCAGCACGTCCCAATCTTTGGCGAGGGCGCGGCGGATGGTCCCAGGCGACCAGTAAAAAACGTGTTCGGGCAGTTTGAACGAGACCCAGTTCCTGCCAGAGAGTTTCGCCAGCGTACTGCTCGGGTCGGGCGTGGTGATGGCGAGCAGGCCGCCCGTCTTCAGGATGCGGCGCGCTGCATCCAGCCATTCCAGCGGATGGTAGACATGCTCGAACGTGTCGAAGGCGACGACGAGATCGAACTCGTTCGCGGGATAGTCGGCGGTCTCGATGACCCCGTGCTGGATTCGGCTTCCGAATTTTTCGCGCGCCACTTTGACGATGTAATCGGACGGGTCGAGGCCATATGCGTCGTAGCCTTTGGCCTGCGCGGCCTCGAGGAAGAAGCCAGGTCCGCAACCGATATCGAGCGCCTTGCCTGGTTTTTGATATTTTCCGATCTCGCCGAGCCGACGCGTGAACGTGCGGACCCAGTTTGGGCGGATTTCGAGATATTCATCATAGCCCTGTCCCGCCACTTCCGAGACGTAGTAGGCCTCGTCCGCGTAGAGTTTGAGGATGGCCTGCTCCGTCAGGCGCGGGGAGAGGAAGACCAGTCCGCAGTTGTTGCAGGAGACGACGCGGAACGGGTCGAAGTCCTGGCGGAGGGACGTTCCAGGGACCGATCCGCACAGCGGGCAGGAGGCCGTTTCGAGGTCGGAGGAGGCGAAGCGAAGGTTGGTCATTTATGTCGAATTCCTGAAAGGTCGTCGCGGTCGCGTTTTCCAAATGCGTTCATGACGATCTTGTTGAGTTGGATGAGGGAGATGATTACGAATACGATTCCGATGGCGAGGATCAGCCAGTCGCGGAGGGGCGAGGGGATGAATTGGAGCAGGACGATGTAGAAGAATTGTTTGGCCGCGCCCTGCGGGATGGTGGGCGTGAGCAGTTTGGCAAAGCCCACGCCCGAAAGGAAGATGCCGAGCACGAAGAGGATCATCCACGTTTGGGCGAGCAGGCCTGGGTTGAGCCAATGCCAGAACGAAGCGCGGTAGAAGATGGCGAGCGTGTCGGCGGTCATGTTGAAGAGTTGGGCGAGATTGACGCGTCCGAGGCCGCCGCTGCGGCGGTAGGAAATTTCGACGGGCTGCTCGACGATGCGGTAGCCGAATCGGGAGGCGGCCACCAGCAGTTCGATGTCGAAGGCGAAGCGCCGCGCCGAGACGCGCGGAATCGCGTCGGTGAGGACTTCGCGGCGAAAGAGTTTGATGCCCGTCTGGGTGTCGGTGATGGATAGGCCGAAGAGGAAGGCGACCATGGCGCGGTAGCCGCGGCTCATCAGGCGGCGCATCGGCGGGAATTGATTGGCTTGTTGCAAATCTTTGACCCCCGCCACCACGTCGGCGCTCGTCTCGCGCATGACCTGGATGAGGGTCGGCAGATTTTCGGGCGCGATCTCCAGGTCGGAATCGAGGAAGGCGATCAGGTCTCCACTCGCAAATTCGAATCCGTGAAAGAGACTGGCGCCCTTGCCGCGGTTGACGTCCTGCCGCACCGCGCGGACGGGGTATCCCTCGTCTGCCGCGCGCTGGCTTTCGGTGAAGGTGTTGTCGCTGGAACCGTCGTCCACCACGATGATCTCGTAATGCAATCCTTCCAACGTCTCGCAGACCCGCCGAATATTGGCGTGGATGTGCGCGCCCTCGTTGAAGGCGGGCATGATGACCGAGAGTTCGGGGCGGGAATC
>DYKX01000154.1 GCA_020722375.1 Anaerolinea thermophila | reverse complement strand
AGTCCCAATCTTTTGCGCGTACGTCGAAATCTGTCATCGTCTTTTTCTGTCATTGCGAGGAGCGTTCGCTGCGACGAAGCAATCTCCGGGTAAGAAGATTGCTTCGCCAAGTCTCGATATGGCGAAGAACACGCCTACTCGACCACCGCTCGCAACGACAATCTCAACTCCAATTCTCCAGCGTTTCCTTGACCTTTGCCAGGAACCAGTCCGCCGAGGCCCCGTCTAAAATGCGGTGGTCGAAGACGAAGGAAAGATAGACCATCGGGCGGATGGCGAGGAAATCGTTGCCGTCGGCATCGGTGACGACCACGGCCCGCTTCTGCATCGCGCCCACGCCCAAAATGCCGCACTGTGGCTGGTTGATGACCGGGAAGGCGAACAGCGAGCCGCTGATGCCGTGGTTGGTCAGCGTGAACGTGCCGCCCTTGACCTCGTCCGGTTGCAGTTTCCTCGTCCGGGCGCGGTTGGCGAGATCGTTGACGGCGCGGGCCATCCCCAGCAGCGACAGCCCGTCGGCGCCCTTGATGACCGGTACGATCAGCCCCTCCCCTTGTCCTGAGCCTGTCGAAGGATCGCCCAGCGAAGTCGCCATGCCGATATTGATCGCTGAATGGATGAGCAGTCCTTCGTCCGTCCAGGACGAGTTGACATTTGGGTAGGCTTTCAGTCCTGCCACGATGGCTTGCATGAAATAAGCCGTGAAGGTCAAGTTGACGCCGTCGCGGGCAAAAACGGATTTGTTGGCGGCCCGGTGCTTGACCACCCGACTCATGTCCACCTCCATCACCGTCAGCACGTGCGGCGAGGTATGCTTCGACAGGACCATGTGCTCGGCGATCTGCTTGCGAATGAGGCTATGTTTGATGAGCTGGTCGCCAGCGACGTGGCCCGGTGATTGGTAATCGGTAATTGGTAATTGCTGACCGCTAACGGCTGACGGCTTACTGCTCTCTACTCCCTTCTCTCTATTCTCTATGAACTTTAACACGTCATTCTTGGTGATGCGCCCGTTCAACCCCGTCCCCGGCACATCAGCCAGGTTCACGCCGTGTTCGGCGGCGATCTTGGCAACGACCGGGGAGATGAAGCCGAGTTCTCGGTTGGTGGTTGGTGGTTGGTAGTTGGCAGTTGTTGGTGCGGCCTGAGCAATGGGCGCGGAAGGTTGGGATGTTGGTTTCTTGCTGTCAACCGTCAACTGACCACCGTCAACCGCCTCCCCAGAAGCTCCGATCAGCGCCAGCACCTCGCCGACCTTGGCCACTGCGCCTTCCTGCATTTCGATTTTCAGCACCACGCCCGAAGCCGGGGCCGGGATCTCGGTGTCCACCTTGTCGGTGTTGACTTCCAGCAGCGGCTCCAGCTCGTTGATCGTGTCGCCGACTTGTTTGAGCCATTTCGTGACAGTGACTTCTTCCACCCCCTCACCGAGGAGGGGAACCAGGACTTTTGTTGCCATATTCTTCTCCAAAAGTAATCAGTAACCAGAAACCAGTCAGTTCATAAAGTAATCTGCTTGAGACTCACGAACAGAATGGGATGAAGGATTACAGAATAAATCTGCTTTATCCATCATGCTTCCCAGCAAGCGGCCGATTTCTCGGCATTTTTCTACAAGTTCTTGAGCAGCCGCGGGTGAAATATATTCACAATCTGATGCAGTTTCCAGCCAGTGCTGTGTTTCATGTTGTTCCCCATCTGCATCGGTTAATTTACTGATGAAATGTTTCTCATACCGACGTTTTGCCCAAGCTTCTGCAATTTGCGCCCCAACTGAACGAGATGAACGGCGGATTTGGTCCGTCAGAGAATACATTTCCTCTTTCGGGAATGATTTTGTCAGTTTAAAAATCTCATTTGCCAGGGTGCGTGTCTTCTGATACACAACCAAGTCTCGATGACTTTTAGCATAAACCAAATTGCCCATACGACAACCTCCACTGGATACTGGATACTGGATACTGGATACTGGATACTGGATACTGGATACTGGATACTGGTCACCTAATCACTGGGAACTCCCCAGGGTTGACTTCATGCATCATCTCATACACCGCGTCGAAGATCGTCTCCGCGTTAGGCTTGGACCAGTAATCGCCGTCGTTACCGTAGGCAGGCCGGTGGGCCGTGCCGCTCAGCGTTTTCGGGGCCGAGTCGAGCCAGGTGTAGCCGCCCTGTTTCTCGATGACTTCCTGCATCATGTACGCCGAGGCCCCGCCGGGCACATCCTCGTCCACAAAAATCACCCGGCTGGTCTTTTTGAGCGACTCGACGATCTTGCCGTGAATATCGAACGGCAGAAGCGACTGCACGTCAATGATTTCGACTTCGATGCCCACCTCGGATAATTTGTTGGCCGCCTCCATGGCGATCCGACAGCACGCGCCGTAAGTCACCAGGGTCACGTCCGAGCCGGGGCGGATCACCTCCGGCACACCCAGCGGGACAGTGTATTCGCCGATGTTATCAGGCAGTTTTTCCTTGACGCGGTAGCCGTTCAGCACCTCGACCACAATCGCCGGTTCGTCGGCTTGCAGCAGGGTGTTGTAGAAGCCCGCCGCCCGGGTCATGTCTCGCGGCACGAGCACATGCACCCCACGCACCAGGTGGATGATCCCGGCCATCGGCGAGCCGGAGTGCCAGATGCCCTCCAGCCGGTGCCCCCGAGTGCGGATGATGACCGGAGCCTTCTGCCCGCCGGCCGTGCGCCAGCGTAGGGTTGCCAGGTCGTCGCTCAAGAGTTGCAGGGCGTACAGCAGGTAATCGAGATACTGAATTTCGCAGATCGGCCTCAGCCCGCGCATCGCCATCCCGATGGCCTGCCCCAAAATCGTCGCCTCCCGAATGCCGGTGTCGCTCACCCTGAACTCGCCATATTTCTCCTGCATCCCCCGAAAGCCCTGATTCACGTCGCCCAGGAGTCCCACGTCTTCGCCGAAAGCAATCAGGCGCGGCTCCTTCGCCAGCAGTTTGTCGAAGGCGGCGTTCACCACCTCGAAGCCCATCACAGTGGGCGAGTCCTTCGTGTAAGTGGGTTTAACTTCGGGGACAGCCAACGCCGTGCCGCTATACAATTGTGAGCCGTAGCGTGTTTCGTTGATCTTGTCCTGCTCATTCTTCCATTGGACTAAAACCTGCTTGACGGGGTTCGGGTCCAGGCGCAGGAGACGCAGGGCCTCGTGGACCGCGGCGTGGATATCCCGCCTCGAAACGGACGGCAGGCCTGCCAGCCGTTCTTTGATTTTGTTCAGCTCTGACGCGTGGGACGAACTACCCGCCACCTCGTCGAGCATGTCCATAACCTGGGCGCGTTCCTCCAAAATCGGAGTCAGATAGGCTTCCCAGGCGGCCTTGCGGATGCCCTCCACAGCTGCGCGGTCGGCCTCTTCAAGGGAAGCAAGCTCCGGGTCCGAAACGATGCGCTGCTCCAAGATCCACTCCCGCATGCGCTTGATCCCATCGAAATCCTGCTCCCATTGCAGCCGTTCCGGGGATTTGTAGCGTTCGTGCGAGCCGGAGGTGCTGTGTCCCTGCGGCTGGGTGGCTTCGATGACATGCACCAGGGCCGGGATGTGGTACTCGCGGGCGATCTCGGAGGCTGCGGCGTAGGTTTCGAGCAGGGCCGGGTAGTCCCAGGCGCGGACGGTGTAAAGGTCGTAGCCGCGGTCGCAGTCCTCGGCGGGACAGGGGTCGCGCTGGAAGCCGCCCAGGATGGCCCCGATGTTCTCCTTGACCATCTGAAACTGGTTGGGGACCGAGATGCCATAGCCGTCGTCATAGATGGTCAGGATGGCCGGGGCGTGCAGCACGCCGATGGCGTTGACCGACTCCCAAAAGATGCCCTCGGCGGTGGAGGCGTTGCCGATGCTGGCCCAGGCCACCTCGTTGCCGTTATGCGAGAATTCCTTGAACTGCCGGAGTTCGTCCAGTTTGCGGTAGACGACCGAGGCGTAAGCCAGCCCGACGGTGCGCGCCATCTGGGTCGCGGTCGGCGAGACATCCGCCGAGACGTTGTAAGCTTGGGTCTGATCCTTCCAGCGGCCATCGGGGTAGAGGTAACGGGTGGCGAAGTGGGCGTTCATCGAGCGCCCGGCGGTGGCGGGATCATGCTCCACATCGGCATGGGCGTAGAGTTGGGCAAAAAATTCTTGGATGCTTGTTACTCCGAGAGCGAACATCCAGGTTTGGTCACGGTAATAGCCGGAGCGCCAGTCGCCTTTGCGGAAGGCGCGCGCCATCGCAAGCTGGATCACCTCCTTGCCGTCGCCGAAAATGCCGAACTTGGCCTTGCCCGAAAGCACTTCTCGTCGCCCGATCAGGGAGGCCTGGCGGGCCTGGTAGGCTAAACGATAGTCTTTGATGATTTCTTCAGGGGGGAGGGGGAGATGGTTCGCAGATTTCTTTTGGGGCATTCAGAAGCTCACTGATTTGGGGTGGGTATGTCCGAATTATAGTACAGAATAGTTGATGAGGAGTTAGAGGAAAGTATAAAGGAAAAAGTGAAAAGTTGGAGAGACACCGTCCCGAAGGCGTTGTCCTGAGCTTGCCGAAGGGTTTGAGCGGCACGATCAGGTTTTTTGAAAAAACCTTCACCCTGCGGGTACTTCGCGGGACGTTTCCCCTTCTTTTTGAGATGATACTTTTGCGGGTGTTTGCAGGGAGGAAATTTTTACTGTATACTCATGTCAGTTTCCATCACGATAGGCCAAATGGGAAATGTATTCATGGACAATCGCCAGCTGCTCGAAAACCTAACCAAATCATTCAGCCGCGAAGGACTGGTGGTTTTTTTCCGCTCTGCCAGTGGAAAGTTCAGGCCGAAGGCGGAGGATTACAGCCATTACCTCCAGGGCGCGGAATTCGTCGGGGACTTGCAGAAACTCGGCTCGATGGATTTCGCAGACGGGCGGCGGATGATTTTGCTGGCGGGACAGACCCATCACGAG
The DNA here is from genome assembly GCA_020722375.1 of Anaerolinea thermophila. Classification (GTDB taxonomy): domain Bacteria; phylum Chloroflexota; class Anaerolineae; order Anaerolineales; family Villigracilaceae; genus Denitrolinea. Next base: position 124 of record DYKX01000154.1, on the reverse strand, counting down.
TTGACCTCCCAAAGCGGCAAGTTGAAACAGTACGAGATCGCAAAGCAGGTTTTGCGGAACGAGAATTTCGACGCGGGGATTTTCGTCTTCCACGATAGCGCCGGGCGTTTCAGGTTCAGTTGGA
>DYKX01000017.1:1272-29845 GCA_020722375.1 Anaerolinea thermophila | reverse complement strand
GAACGTCTCCTTGCCAAGGAGAAGGTCGTGGGTTCGAATCCCATCGCCCGCTCTTGTTTTTAACAAATGGCGTCGTGGCCAAGTGGTAAGGCAAGGGTCTGCAAAACCCTCACCACGGGTTCGAATCCCGTCGACGCCTCAAAATCCAGAACGCTGACAGACGCTGCAAGGCGTCTTTTGCTTTTCATACGGCACTTCGGCGCGATGCAATTCCATACAATTTTTAAAAATCCAATGCGTAAAAATGCTTCTGGGCTATAATGCTTTTATGAGGTCGAACGAAGACTTTTACCAATCCATTTTTAATACAACGACACAAGGGGTTTTTCAATTCTCGCCAAGGGGAGTTTGTCTGCGCGTCAATACGGTTATGGCAAAGATGTTCGGTTACGAAACGCCTTCCGATATGACGGAAGCAGTGAAGAATGTCTCCAAACAGATTTTTGTCCAGGCAGAATCATATAAGCAATTCAAAAACGAACTGGAACAAAATAACGCCGTCTATGATCTTGAGGTGCAGGCAAAACAAAAAGACGGGACACTTTTCTGGATTTCGATCACCGCCCAAACTGTGCGTGATGCGTCGGGTAAGACGCAGTACTATTTCGGGTTTGTGCGGAACTTAAATCAGTGGGGGCAGATAGCCAATCCGCATAATCTGGCCGAAGTGCAATTTCGAACGCTTGTGGAACAATCACCAGTGGCAGTCTACTTGGAAACACCACAGGACAATCTTCATTCCACCGTTTATGTTAGTTCGCAAATCGAGGCAATCACGGGGTATACGCCAGCCGAATGGAAATCGAGTGGGTTTTGGTATGCCGCCATCCATCCTGAAGATCAGAAACGCTTTTATGAAGAAAACGAACGCACCAATGCCACCGGTGAACCGTTTGACATGGAATACCAAATCGTTCACAGAGACGGGCACATCGTTTGGGTGCGGGACCTTGCCAAACTGACCCGAGATGCGAGCGGCAATCCGCTTTACTGGCAGGGCACGCTGATCGACATCACCGACCAGAAAAAACTTCAAGCCAGCATTCGTCAAAGCGAAGACCGCTTCCGAAAGGCGTTCCAGGCCAGCCCCATCGCCACTTGCATAACGACACTCAAAGAGGGGCTTTTCCTGGATGTAAACGAGGCATATTTACGCCTTTCGGGTTTTCACCGGGACCAAATCATTGGACGCACCGCAACAGAAATGATTTTCATTGATGCCAGGACGCGCGAGAAGTGGATAAAGGAATTTACAGAAGCGGGGTTTTCCATGCAAAGCCAGAGCGCCGCGTTTACCACCGCCAGCGGAAAACAACTGGAAACCATCGCATTCTACGAAGGCATTCAGGTGGAAGGCACAGACGCCATATTGTCCATGTTCTACGATATTACCAATCAGAGGCGCGCAGAAATTGCCCTGAAGGAAAGCGAATCGCGTTATCGCGCGCTGGTAGAACATATCCCTGCCATTTTTTACATGGATGATATTGACAAGGAACAAACCACCCTCTACATTAGCCCGCAAGTGGAGACCATCACCGGGTACACGCCGCGAGAATGGACAGAAGATCCTTATTCCTGGGAGAATCACATTCACCCCGACGACCGTAAACGTGTGATTAGAAACGACAGGCTGACCAATCAAAGCGGCAAACCCTTTAGCGAGGAGTATCGCTTCATTACGAAGGGAGGACGGGAAATTTGGATACAGGAGGAAGCCACGCTGATACGGGACGACACAGGAAAGCCCCTCTTCTGGCAGGGCTTTATGCTCGATATCACCAGCAAGAAAGAGGCGCAAAAAGCCCTGGGAGAGATCGCGAACGCGTATCGCGGCCTGTTCGATAGCGTGACGGATGCCATCTACGTCCAGGATTGGGCAGGGCGATTTCTGGATGTCAACCTCGGCGCGGCCCGCATGTATGGTTACCCGCGGGAATTCTTCCTCGGAAAAACGCCCGAATTCCTAAGCGCCCCGGGCAAAAACGATATGGAAGCAGTTCAAAAGGCACTGGAGCGCGCTTTTGAAGGCACGCCACAGCAGTTCGAGTTTTGGGGTCTGCGCAAGAACGGTGAAATTTTCCCGAAGGATGTGCGCCTTTATAAAGGAACTTATTTTGACCAGAATGTCGTCTTTGCCATCGCACGCGATATCACCGACAGGCGAAAAGCGCAGGATGACCGGGAGCGACAATTAAAAGAATTATCCATCCTCCACACACTTGCAGTGGAAGTGACGCGGGCGGCGGATGAAGACCAACTGCTCGAAAAGGCAACCGAAATTATCGGCTATACGTTGTACACCGACAGCCTCGGATTCCTGATGATCAGCGATGACGGAAAATATTTTAGTCCACATCCATCCTACAAGGGAATCGCGGATATTGAAAAAATCCACCCGCACCCGATTGGGCAGGGCGTGGCAGGAAGGGTGGCGGCCAGCGGTAAGCCTCTCAACATTCCGAATGTGCAAAAACTCAGAAACTACATTCGAATCAACCCGGAAACAAGGTCGGAATTATGCGTCCCCATGAAGATTGGCAAGCGCGTCATTGGGGTGATCAATGCCGAAAGTTCCAGGACGGGATTCTTCACCCAGAACGATGAGCGCCTGCTCGTTACAATCGCGGGACAACTTGCCACCGGCATCGAACGATTACGCACCGAACGCGCCGAACACGAGCAACGTGTGCTGGCAGAAGCCTTGCGAGATATTGCATCCGCACTCAACAGCACGCTGGACTTCAATACAGTAATGAACTTGATCCTGGAAAACATTGACCGCGTCGTACCGAGTGAAACTGCCGTGATCATGCTGATACAAGGCGATGTGGCCATTCCCATTCGCCAGCGCGGATTTAAAAAGCGCGGGCTGGTGAAGTGGATCAACGATTTACGCCTTCCGATAGAGACCATCCCCGATTTCAAGCGCGCCATCCTCACCCATCAACCGCAATTGATTTCTGACACCAGCGCCGATCCTGGGTGGGTCCACTTTCCCGAAACGCATTGGATTCGTTCCCACCTTCTCGCTCCCATTATTGCAGAAAAGAAAGTAATCGGCCTGATCGCGCTCAACCATTACACACCAGGGTTCTTCGCAAAAAGAGATGCGAATCGGTTGATGGCATTTGCCAACCAGGCCGCATCCGCCATCGAGAATGCGCGTCTGTTCGAAGAGGAAAGCCGCCGCGCAAGGATCATCGAAGCGCTGGCCGAGATCGCAAACGTGATTGCCACCACCCGTGAAATCGCCGCAGCGCTCGACGAGATCGCAGAACGCTCCCTGAAACTCCTCAACGCGCGTAACATCGCCATTTACCTGCTCCAGGACGATAACAAGACCCTGAAGATCGTCACAGCCAAAGGCACATACAAGAGCAAACTCCTCTCCCACACCATTCGCGTGGGGGATGGAATCACGGGCGATGTAGTGGCAACTGGCAAACCAGAGATCGTCACGAACATGCTGGATGATCGGCGTCGCATCAGGGTGCCAGGCACGCCAGAAAAGGACAGCGAGGTCGAGACCATGATGTCCGCCCCGTTGATCCTGAGGGAAAAACCCATCGGCGCGATCAACGCCTGGAGATTACGCGCCAACGGGCTGTTTAGCGAGACCGAATTGAACTTCCTGGTCGGGATCGCGCACCAGGTATCAGTCGCCATCGAATCGGGCCGCATGGTCGAAGAGATCAGTCGTCGTGCACTGGAGACCGCCGCCATCGCCGAGGTCGGCCGCGACATTTCATCCACGCTGAAACTGGACGTTGTGCTCGAGCGAATTGCCGCCTATGCCAAAGACCTGCTGAGAGCAGAGACGAGTGCGGTCTACCTGACACAACCCAACTCGAATCAATTGCGCGCCATTGCCGCGATCGGCGTCGACGCCGACGAGATCAAGAGCGACCCAATTCGGCTGGGCACGGGCATTCTGGGGAACATCGCAACGCGGTTGACCGGGGAGATCGTCAACGATACAATCTCCGATCCGCGCGCCATCACCATCAAAGGAACGGAGGCAATTCCCTTCGAACACATCATGGGCGTTCCCGTTCTCTTAAAAGGCCAATTGATGGGACTGCTGGTAGTGTGGCGCATTGGCGAAGGGCTGGACTTCAAACCGACGGAACTGAGTTTCCTCGACAGCCTTGCCCAACAGGCGGCAATCGCCATTGAGAACGCCCGCCTCTTCCATGCCGAACAACAACGGCGCATCGAAGCCGAGACATTACGCGAGGCCATGGCGGTGGTGGCGACAACTTTGGAACGCGACCGCGCCATCGAACTGATCCTCGACCAACTGGAACGCGTCCTGAAATACGACAGCGCATCCATCCAACTCCTGCGCGAGGGATACCTCGAAATCGTGGGCGGACGCGGCTGGCAATCGGAAGTGTCCGTCCTGGGATTGCGATTCCCCATCCCTGGCAACAATCCAAACACGGTTGTCATCCAGGAACGGCGGCCCGTCATCCTCAACAATACTGCCGACCATTTCGAACCGTTCCGCACAGCGCCACACAGTCACATCCGCTCGTGGCTGGGCGCGCCGCTCATCGCGCACGGCAACGTCATCGGGATGCTGTCGGTGGATAGCGTGGAAGAAGGGTATTTTAACGAAGAACACATCCGCCTCGTCACGGCCTACGCCAATCAGGCCGCCATTGCAATCGACAATGCACAACTGCACGAAAAAAGCGAAAACCAGATCCGCCGCCTGACCGCCCTGCGCGATGTGGACAACGCCATCGCATCCAGCCTGGACCTGCGCGTAACGTTCAACATCCTGATGGATAACGCTGCATCACAACTCCGCGCCGACGCGATGTCCATTCTCGTCTATAACAACAATCTTCAAATCCTCGAAACCGTCGCCGCGCTCGGATTTCAGGGCGAATTCGCACACCGACAGTTCCGCATTGGAGAAGGCTTTGCTGGCAGGATCGCCATCACCCGCCAGCCGCTCTACATCAAGACCCTGCAACAGACTCACGAATACCCGCGTCTCCTTTGGCTGGCCGATGAAAAATTCGTTTCCTACATCGGCTACCCCCTGATCGGAAAGGGACAAGTCAAAGGAGTGATGGAGGCCTATTTCCGTTCTCCCTTCACTCCAGATAACGACTGGCAGGAATTCATGCAGACCATGGCTGGGCAGGCCGCCATCGCCATTGATAACGCACAATTATTCGAAAACCTCCAGCGCTCCAACCAGGAACTCTCCCTGGCCTACGACACCACCCTCGAAGGCTGGGGCAAGGCGCTCGAATTGCGCGACAAGGAAACCCAGGGTCATACCCGCCGCGTGGTCGAAATGACCGTCCGATTGGCGCGCCGAATGAACATCAGCGACAGCGAGATCACGCAAATTTATCGCGGCGCGCTTCTGCACGATATTGGCAAGATGGGCGTACCCGACCAGATCCTGCACAAAACTGGTCCCTTGAACGAGTCGGAGTGGGAACAGATGCGCAGGCATCCCCAATACGCATACGACCTCCTTTTCCCCATTGCCTACCTGCGCCCCGCGCTCGACATCCCCTACTGCCACCATGAAAAATGGGACGGCACAGGCTATCCGCGCGGCATTAAAGGTGAAGAGATCCCGCTTGCCGCGCGCATCTTTGCCATCGTGGACGTGTGGGACGCCCTGCTCTCGAACCGTCCCTACCGAAAGACGTGGACCAAAAAGGAAACCATCGAATACATTCTGAAAGAATCGGGGACCCGCTTTGACCCAAAGATTGTCAAAATCTTCATTGAAATGATATCCGAGGCCGAATAAAAACGTGATGGACCACCAGGCCCATCACGTTTTTGTCATTTCACGCGCACAAAGCGGCGCTTGCCCACCTGCAAAACCCCCGCATGCGGGAACGGAGCATCACCCCGATCCAGCGTCTCGCCATCCAGGCGGACGCCTTTTTGATCGATCAACGCCCGCGCCTTGCTCTTGCTCTCAGCCAGACCCGCGTCTACCAGGACATCCAGCACGGTCTGCCCCGACTTGAGGCTGTATTCCTCCATCTCAGCGGGAGTCTCCCGCTGTTGGAAGGTGCGGACAAAATTCTCCTGCGCCGCGTGCGCCGCCTCGTCCCCATGGAAAATGGACACGATCTCGAGCGCCAGCTTCATCTTCGCATCGCGCGGATGCAGAGTGCCCGATGCAAGCGACTTCTCGATTGCATCGATCTCGTGCGGGCCAAAACGCGTCACGAGCCGATAGTACGTCCCCATGGCTGCATCGGGAATGGACATCACCTTCCCGTACATATCATCGGCGTTGGTGTTGATCGGGATGACATTGCCCGTGGACTTGGACATGCGCTGTATGCCATCCGTCCCAGGGAGAATCCCGCAAATGACACCCACCAGCGGCTTCTGGCCCAATGCTTCCTGCAACTTGCGCCCCGCCACAATGATATTGAACAACTGGTCCGTGCCGCCCACCTGCACATCGGTCTGCATGGCCGCCGCGTCGTAGCCCTGCATCAGCGCGTAGAACGTCTCATGCAGGAAGATCGGCTCACCCTTTTCAAGTCGGCTGGCAAAATTATCGCGCGCCAAAAACTGCTGGACGGTGAAATTCTGTCCAAGCCGAATCAAATCCACGAGGGAGAGCGCCGAAAGCCATTCGCCGTTGTAGCGGACCTTCGTCTTCGCGCGGTCGAGCACGCGAAACGCCTGGTCCGCGTAGGTGGCCGCGTTGGCCGCGACCTGCTCCTGGGTCAGGATGGGACGCGCCTTGTTCTTGTCGGACGGATCGCCCACCAGCGCGGTGTAATTCCCAATCAGGAACGTCACCTCGTGGCCGAGGTCCTGAAACTGGCGCAGTTTCCGCATCGTGATGGTATGCCCGAGATGCAGATCGGTGGAGGTCGGGTCGTACCCGCAATAGACGCGCAATGGCCTGCCCTCTTTTTGGGCCATGAGCAATCGCTCACGCAGTTCGGCGGTCATGGCCTTTTTCAGATCATCGTCGCCATATTCCGTACCTTGCATCAATAGTTCAACTTGTTCGTCTATGTTCATGCAATCTCCACAATCGTAATACGAGTACTATCTCGCACTACAAAAAAATACGCACCACGTTTTACGACGTGATGCGTCAGTCGTAAAACAGAATCATCACGCGCGGGCGTAATATACCATGCCGTCTTTCTCGGCTGTGATTTTCATATTGCAATTCTTTAGGACCGCATCCAAAATTTCCTGTCCATCGGCAAAACCCGTGCGGAATTGCTGGGTTCCAATGGTGGATTCTCCCAGCGTCTTGAACGTGAAATGCGACTGCGCGCTCTGGACCTGCACCCGCTTGCCGAGACGCGTCGGAATCACCGCCACATTCTGGACCTCGGGCCATGTCAGCCGCACCGAGCGGATTCCATTCTCGAAGGCGATCCCGTCCGCATCCAAACGGATGAGGGAGCGGCGATCCATCCAGTTGCCCAGCGAAATACTGAACGCCGAGAACAGAAGCAAGCCTCCGAACAGCCAGAAGACAAAGGGCAACTCACCCAACCGAGTAGCGCCCAGGTACAAACCGACCAACATGCCAAGTCCCGTCACCCAGGCCATGATCTCTCCGCGACGAGACAGCAAGACAGGACGAAATTCTCGTGACATGCCGCCGATTATACCGCGCAGATTCCCAGCCATAAGAATCTGTTTTAACAGAAATCGGATTCGGGGTTAGCGGTATAAATCCAATAAGGCGCTATCGAGCGTTGGGAATTTGAACTCGAACCCCGCTTCCAGCAGGCGTTTTGGCTGGGCGGGACGTCCATCCAGCACCATGGTACTCATCTCGCCAAGGACGAGGCGCATGAGAAATGCGGGGACGGGAAACCAGAAGGGGCGTTTGAGTTGCCTGGCGAGGGCGCGAATGAATTCCGTGTTGGAAACGGAGTCGGGGGCGATCAAATTGAAGGGTCCACGCGCCCGCTCCTCGGTCAGGAGGAAGCGGATGGCGCGGACTTCGTCGGCGATGTGGATCCACGGAAAGGTCTGTTCGCCAGAGCCGAGACGTCCGCCCACGAAAAGTCGCACGGGAAGTTCCATCAATTTCATGATGATGTTGTCGCGCGAAAGCACGACGGACGTGCGGATGACGGCGCGGCGGACGCCGAGTTCTTCGACGGGCTGGCTGGAAAGTTCCCAGGCCACGGTGAGGCGCGCCAGAAAATCATCGGCTGGCGGCGCGGATTCGTCTGCCAGGGAGCCGCGCAGGCCGTAATGGTTGATGCCCGAGGATTGGATCAGCGCTGCAGGCCGTTTCTTCGTCAGGCGGACCGCCTCGGCCACCGCCTGCCCCGCCCAGACGCGGCTGTTCCAGAAGGATTGCTTGCGTTTCCCGGTCCATGGCCAGGCGGACATGTTGACGCCTGCCAGGTTGACGATGGCGTCCATCTCATTGACGAGTTCCCCCCAGCCCTGCGCGGTGCGGCCATCCCAGCCGACGGCCGTGCATCCCAACGGCAGGATAGCCTGTTCGGGAGAACGCGTCAATATCCAGATTTTGTTCCCATCCGCGAGGAGCGATTTAGCGAGGGCGCGGCCAATCAGGCCGGTTCCACCTGTGATGAGTACGTTCATGTCAATTCCTCTAATCCACATTTAGCGAATTTCAAAACAAGCGGTATAATCGTGCAAATTGCGGAGGGCTCCATGCAAGAGCCAGTTTTGGTGCTAAATGCCAATTTCGAGCCTATCAATATCTGCAACACGCGGCGCGCCATCGGATTGATCCTATCGGGGAAAGCGGCGATGGTGGTGAATGGGCGTGGAAGTATTCGCGCGGTTTCACAGGTCTTTCCGCGGCCATCGGTCATCCGACTGGAGGATATGATCAAACGCCCGCGTCCCCGCGTCAAGTTGACTCGCCGGGAGGTTTTCCGTCGGGACAATTATACCTGCCAATATTGCGGCCGACGCGACGGCAACCTGACGGTGGACCACGTCTTGCCGCGGCACATGGGCGGCGAACACATCTGGACGAATGTGGTGGCGGCCTGCCCTGCCTGCAATCACCGCAAGGGCGGACGAAAGCCTGAAGAAGCCCACATGCACCTGCATCAACCGCCTTTGGAACCATCCGCCAACGCGGCCTACATCTTTGGCCGACATTTGACCGAGTATGGCGAATGGGAGCCCTACATCAAAGGATGGTAACCAGAACCGTTTTCAATGGTTATTTTTGCCATCATTATCGGAGGGTATCAAAAGCGCACATCAGCCAGGTGGCGGGCGCGTCGGGAGCGGCCATGGCACAGGTCAGCAAATGAGGCGTGAACTGCGATTCGATGACCGCCGCGACGAACAGCAGGGGGATGACCAGGCCGAGGACGACGCGCGCCCAATCGGCGAGCGCCTCGAGCAGGACCTCGCCGATGGTCCGTCCCGCCTGGGGTGTGACCAGCACCAGTCCAATGTTTAGCACCGCCGCGCACGAGAGAAGCAGGGCGGGAATCTCGAATATTCCGTGCGGCACGATCCCAGCCAGGACGATCGTTAGAGGGGCAATTTCTGTCAATTTGACGAATCCCACCAATCCACCGATGATGCTGGTGTTGAGCAGGTAAAGGATCACCCCAAGCACGCCAAATGAAAACATCCCAAAGAATGCGATTAGAAGCGTGGACTGCACATTGTGAAAAAACAGATAGGGGACGGTCAACTGGTCGGCCACACCAGATATCCCATCGGTGTGGATGAGTTGTTTTTGAATCTCGTCCAACTGCTCGGGCTCGTAAGCATCCATGTAGGCTTGCAGATTTCCCAGCGACCAGAAGTAAGCAATGCCGCCGCCAACAATGGCAAGGACGCCCAGCAGGAGGATTGGCGTCCACAATTTCTTCAGCGTCGCGCCGACTGAAACACGATACCAGCCAAAGAACGAGCGCGCATCCCCTTTGAAATATTTCCAGAACGTACGCGCCATCCAGCGAATGTTGAGCACGTCGATCTCGCGTCCGAGCAGGTACTCGCGCTGGAAGTGCGCCAATCCAAGGCGGATGATCAGTCCCGCCATGATGAGCACCACGGCAACGGCCAGCCAAAGCACCTGGTTATTGCCCCAGAACAACAGAGCCGTCTCACCCTGCATCAGGATCGCCACAGGGATGATGATGAACGAAGCCATCAGGTTGGCGGCCTTCACAGAAGTGGACTGGATCGAAAACACGATCGCCGCGCTGACCATCAGCACCGCGTGCGCGGCGGTCAACATGAATAACTGCACGAAGACCGCCGTGTCGGGCATATTAATATCCTGGCGCTGAACGATGACCAGGTAAATGCCAATGGACAACAGGCTCGAAACCAGCGGGGTGGTAATGCCCACCAGCAACTTGCCAAGGTATAACTGCCAATCCGCGAGCGGCGTACCGAGCAACGGCTCGATGGTGCCGCGCTCTTTCTCCCCCACAAAAGACTCGAGCGCGCCGAGCAGGGAAATCGTCAGCGGGAAAAACCCGATGACCAGCACTGAAAACGGCACAAGCCTGTCCACGATCAGGTTGCCGCCATATTGATTCGCGAATGCGACAGCCTCGTGTGCGACCGCGTTCATCAGGAAGGGAAAACCGAGGGTGAGAATCGCCAGCGGCGTAAGGATGCGCCAATCGCGCAACTGATCGCGCAATTCGCGTCGGGCGAGCAACCAGACAGGGCGCAGAGACTCTTTCATCGCTTCCTACCTGACCTCGGGCTGGGGGCGCACAGCCTGCGCGTCGGCCATCACTTTGAGATAGACCTGCTCCAGCGTGCGCGGCGACTCGGACACGGAAACGACGGGCGCCTTGTTCGCTGCAAGTTGATGGATCAATTTGGGATTTGCCACACGCGGATCCTTGACTCGAAAACGCAGCCAATCGGGCGCTCGATCGCTGAGAGTGACATCCTCAGGCAGGACGAGCCCGCTCGCATCCCAGTTTTGCGACAGTTTCACCTCGTACTCGCTCGGACCGATGACGGAGTCCTTCAATTCATCCAGTGTCCCGCTGACGAGGATTCGTCCGCGATAAATGATGGCAACCACATCGGCGAGCATTTCCGCCTCGGCCAGATTGTGCGTGCAGATGATGATCGTCCGCTGGGAGGATTTCAGGCTGGCGATCTGGTCACGGACGAGGCGCGCGGACTCGGGGTCCATGGCAGAGGTCGGTTCGTCGAGCAGGAGTACGGGCGGGTTGTGGATGAGGGCGCGCGCCAATGCCAGTTTCTGCTTCATGCCTTTGGAATATTCCCCGATGCGGCGATGGGCGGCCTCGGCCAGCCCAAAGTATTCGAGCAGGCGCTTCCGCTCCGCGTGGTGAGATTCGCCGTCCACGCCGTAGAGTTCGCCGAAGAAATCGAGATATTCGATTCCGCTCATCCGCATGTAGAGACCGTGCTGTTCCGTCAAAACACCGATGGAGGCGCGGACCTGAGCGCCCTGGGTGGCGATATCGTATCCGTTGACGCGCGCCCAGCCGCGGGTCGGGTAAAGAAGCGCCGTCAACATGCGGACGGTGGTCGTCTTGCCCGCGCCGTTCTGTCCGAGCAGGGCGAGAATTTGCCCGGGTTTGACGGTCAACGAGACACCGTCCACCGCCCAGAAGTCGTTATTGAATTGCTTGCTCAGGTCGTGTGTTTCGATCATAGTGTGTTGCAGAACAAGTCGATAGACTGGTTCTACGCAGTACGGCGATGACGAATGAACAGTGCAACCGCCGCGATGACCGCCACGATCGCCATGAAGGTCTGGTTGGCGTTGATGCCGCCCAGTTGGGAGGCGTCCAGCCGCAAAAAGTCAAGCGAGAAGCGGATGAGAGGATAGGTGATGAGGTAAGCCAGGAGCACGTCACCTGGTTTGAGGCGACCTTCGAAGCGACGCGTCAACCACATCAAAAAGAATACGTTAATAAAATTCAGGATCGACTCGTACAGGAAGAGCGGATGGAAATATTCGTATTGCTCGAAACCGCTGACGCGGAAACGCGGCTCGATGTAGATCTTCCACGGCAGGTTCGTGGGCGCGCCGTAGAGTTCCTGGTTGACGAAATTGCCCCAGCGGCCGATGGCCTGACCGAGCGCAACGGATGGCGCGGCGATGTCGGCCCATTCCATGAAATTCATCTTGTGTTTGCGCGTGTAGAAATAGAGCGCAATCGCGCCGCCGATGACTGCGCCTGGAATTCCAAGCCCGCCCTTGCGAAGATTGATCAGGTCGAGCGGATGGGTCAGATAGTAAGCGGTGGTAATGCCCTGCTCGATGGACGAGGGCGGAGGGGTGAAAACGTGCCAAAGGCGCGCGCCGATCACGCCGCCGATGATGAGATAGACCAACAAATCCCATACGACTTCGGGGTCGCCGCCGCGCCGCTTGACCTCGCGGGCGGCCAGCCAGGCTCCCGCCACCGCGCCCAACATCAGGATGACGCCGTACCAGGCCAGTAAACGCCACGGGTCGCCGTTGGCTGGGAAGATGTAAATTCCGTCCATGAAAAACCGAATCATCGAATACTCCTTTGGAGAATGGTATCACCGATTGGAATCAAATTTCTGCACAGATTTGTAAACCTGCTTCAAACCCTTGCCTTGAAACATCCAGATATTTTACTGCTGAGTTCCAGCGTCTTCAGGTGGTGCATTCTTCCTCGCGTGCGCCTGCGCACGGACGAAGAATATCCTCTGCAACGCGGTGAAATTGGCGAAGATGGCGATGAACCAGACTGCCCAGATCGGACGGTTGAACAGCAACAGCGGACCGAGCACGAGATACCGCTCGACGCGCGTCAGGAAGCCGACCTTGGCCGTGAATCCCACCGCCTCGGCGCGGGCCTTGACGTAGGAGACGAGCACCGTCCCTGCGGCGGCGGCAAACGTGACCACCGCGGAAAGCCAATCGCCAGTGGTGGCAAAATAATAAGATAAACCGCCAAGAATGGCCAATTCCGTGTAACGGTCGGTAACCGAGTCCACGAAGGCGCCCCAGTCGCTGGCATCGCCGCGCAGACGCGCCATCGTCCCATCCAACGCATCAAACGGAGTAGTGATGAGCATGATCAGCCCGCCCGTGGACATCCGTCCCGTCGCGACGAACCAGGCGGCCACAAAATTTCCAACCAGACCCATCAGGGTCATCGTGTTGGGAGTCAGGCCGATATGGTTGAAAAACCCTGCAACAGGATCGAGAAACCATTTGAACCAGATGCGCAAGCGGTCACTGAAAGTAATTTTTGGGTTGAATTCCGAATTCTCCAAGTCAAATCCTTTTAAATTTCAAAATCGAACCGCGAAGCCCGCTATGAGCACAGGGAAAACAAACAAGGCCTTCGCGTGCTTTGCGGTTAATTCTATTCTTCCTCGTCCATCTCGTCATCGGGACCGATCAACACATCCCGCTCGCGGCCGCCGCCCTGCGATTCGCCGACGATGCCCATTTCTTCGAGTTGATCGAGCAGACGCGCGGCGCGGGGATAGCCGATCCGCAACCGTCTCTGCAACAACGAGGCGGAGGCTCGCTGCGTTTCGCGGACGATGGTGATGGCCTGCTCCACGAGACCGTCATCTTCGCCCTCGCCTGGTTCCGAGAGCAGTTTTTCCCACGGGGGCAGTTCCTCCGAGTAGGTGGTCATCTTCTGCCAGTGACTGATGAGTTTTTCGATCTCCTGGTCGGTGACCATCACGCCCTGGGCGCGGATGGGATTCCCGACTTCGGGATTGAGGAAGAGCATATCGCCGCGGCCAAGCAAAGTCTCCGCGCCGCTTGTGTCGAGGATGACGCGCGAGTCCACGCCCGAGGCCATCGAGAAGGAAATGCGCGCGGGGAAGTTGGCTTTGATGAGTCCTGTCACCACGTCGGTGGAGGGGCGTTGTGTCGCGACAACTAAATGGATTCCAGTGGCGCGCGCCATCTGCGCGAGGCGGACGAGGTTGTGCTCGGTCACGTCGGGCGCGGACATCATCAGGTCGGCCAACTCGTCAATGATGACGACGATGCGCGGCAGGGGCGTCACGCCATCCTTGCGGCGCGACAGTTTGCGGTTGTACGAATTCAGGTCGCGCGCGTGGGCGCCTTCGAGCAGACGGTAGCGATGTTCCATCTCCACCACCACCCAGCGTAGAACGCCGAGGATGCGCTGGATGTCCGTCTCCACTTTGCCGAAGAGATGCGGCAGGCCGTTGAAGCGAAGCAACTCGACCATCTTCGAGTCGATCATCACCAGGCGCAGGTCTTCGGGCGCGTTGTTCATGGCGAGACAGGCCGCAATGGAGGTGATGCAGACTGACTTGCCCGAACCCGTTGCGCCCGCGACGAGCAGGTGCGGCATGCGCGACAAGTCCGCGACGAGGGGCTGTCCCGATACATCGCGGCCGAGGGCGATCGCCAGGGGGGAATTGACCTTGTAAAACGCGTCCGTCTCCAGGATGGGGCGGAGCCGCACCATCGAGGTGCGCGAGTTCGGCACTTCGATGCCCACGTACGGTTTGCCTGGCACGGGCGCTTCGATGCGAAGACGTTCCGCCGATAGCGCGAGGGTCAGGTCCTTTTCGAGCGCGGCGATCTGCGCCACGCGCACTTTCATTTGCTGCGCGTCCTCTTCGTTGGAGCCTGCTTTTTTGATGAAGCCAGGCTGGACAGCGAATTGCGTCACGGCGGGGCCGACGCGGTAGCCGATCACCTGTGCGGGGATGCCAAACTCGGAAAGGGTCTTCATGATGAGGCCCGCGGTCTGATTGATCGTCCGTTCGTCGGGACGGGCGGATTGCTCGGTGGAGAAGAGATTCAGCGGCGGCAGGCGTTCACTGCGCGGCTGAGGCTTGGCAGGCTTCTCATCCTTTGTCTCTTGCGGACGAAGCGAGGTGCGAAATTCGGGAGGGATGGCGGGAGCGCGCTTTTTTGGCTCACGAGGTTTCGCCTCGACCTTCGTCTCTTTTTCTTTTTCCTGCGGGTCCACAAAATGCGGCGCGGGTTCCCCTTCAGCCAGAAGATGCAGATGTTTTTCCACCCACGCCCAAACGTTGAAAGCGCCGAGCGTAAATAACAGCCAGAGTATGACAAGGAGCACAATACCCCAAACGGGGCCAGCCAGAATTGTGAAAAATGTTCCCAAACCCCAGCCGATCTTGCCCCCGTCCATGCCAAGTTCGGCGCGGGCGAGGTCAAAGCCTCCGAAAGCCGCCAGCAGGCCCAAGGTCAGTAAGGAGGCGAGTTCAAAGGAAATGACCCATCCAAAGCGAATCGGTTCGTCATCCCGACGGAAAAGATAAAGTCCAGCCAAAACCAGTCCCAACACGAGCAAGAGACTGCCCCACCCCAGCCAGAGTTCGAGGAAGTTGGCCCACGGCGTAAGCAGGGCGCCGTTCGTGATGCCCCACAGGGCCATCAGCGTCATGGCGGCAAGGGCAAGCAGAATCACCCCACCCACATCGCGCAGGAAACGGCCAAAATGCGCGTTGAAACGCTCGAGGCGGTCGAGCCAGTCGCTTTTTGGTTCCTCTTGCGGCGCGTGCGTTTGAGACGGCATGGAGGCTAGTTGACCTGTTGAGGATGCAAGCGCAGGCTGAGGCCCATACGCTGGTGAGCGGCGTCCACGTGCAGGACACGCACATTGAGACGCTGACCTTCTTGCAGCACATCCTTGACCGTGTTCCCCGCTTCGAGACTCATCTCAGAGGCGTGGATCAGGCCCTCGACGCCGATATCCAGACGGGCAAACGCGCCATACGACAGGACGGCGGTTACGGTGGCGGGGACGATCTGGTTCACGGCGAAATCGCGTTCGATGGACAGCCATGGATTCTGATGAAGCCGTTTGAGGCTGAGCGCCACACGACAACGGTCGGCGGCAATATCCATCACCAGCACTTCCACTTCCTGCCCCAGACTGACAATGTGGCTGGGATGCGCCACGCGTCCCCACGAGAGTTCGGAAATGTGGATGAGGCCTTCGACGCCTCCCAGGTCCACGAACACGCCGAAGTCGGTAATGTTGGTGACCAGCCCGGTCACCTTCTGGCCGGGTTGCAGGCTCCCGAAGATCTTGGAACGGCGGCCTGGCTCGGCCTGCGCGGCACGTTCAGAGAAGACCACGCGTCCATCTTCAGGCACACATTCGATCACTTTCAACGAAAGCGAGCGCCCCACATATTCTCCCAGCGCCTTGTCGCGGTCGGCAGGCTCACTCCCTGCCAGTTCCATTAAATGCGAAAACGGGACAAAACCGAACAGCCCGCTACCTTCCACCAGCAGGCCGCCGCGATTGTAGCCCGTGACCATCAAATTGACGATCTCGTCACTGTGGAACAGTTTCTGGATCTGCGGCCAGTCGGCAGGTGGTTTGTCCTGCACCGCGATAATCTTCGGAGTCCGCTCGGCGGACTTTTCGACGGTCCGACATTTGGGGCCTGTCTGCGGACGCGCCCCACCGTTTCGTTCAGGCCCGACTTTGAGCGGCCGCGGCGGAACGGACGTTTTGTGCCGCTCCTCTTCCGCCAGCACGGAAGCCCACCAGCCATCGTCCACGGGAGCAGGCGGTTCCATCGGTTTCATTTGACCAGTCATACAACCTCCTCATACCTCAATAATTGTTTTTCAGATTCCATTTCAAGAATGGCGCGAGCCACGGTTTCCACCGCGACACGTTGTTTACGATACAGGTCCGCTTCAGACATGGCCAGTCGGGAGGCCACCTCGCGCACTTTGCGTCCCTCGATGAATTTCATTTCCAGAATATTGAATAAAATCCATTCACTGGTAAAACGGCGCTCCCCCTCGGGCTTCACCTGGTCCACGGCTTTGCGGAGCAGGGCGCGCAGGGCGTTGGCAGAATTGCCTTCATATTCATCCGCGAGTTCCTGCACCACCTGCAATTTGATGAGCGGACTTTTCGTCAATTTCGGCCCGCCCCAATAATGAGTGAGAGCATCCTTAACCCAGTTGGCGAGGTCAGATTCGGGGGGAAGTTCCTCGGTCAGCAGGTTGACGCGGCTGTCATAACGGCTGACCGCACGCAAGCGCTGGAGTATATCTACTTTGGGTTGCAGGTCTTCGAGCGAGCGAAAAAGTTGCCGTTGGAGTTGCCGATCTTCGAGAGCCAGTCCCGCCCGTTCGGCCAGCAGCCAGAGCGCATCGCGCTGGTCGGCATCCAGCGCCTGCTCGGAACGGCGCGCCACGCCAAGCAGTCCAAGAATGGCAGGCATTTCATCGGGGTCCATGTCTCCGCGCTTGCGCTGACGGATCGGCAGGATCCAGAAATTACCCCAGATGAACTCGCGCCGTCCTTGTTTATCCTCATGTTGCTCGGCGACCTGCAACGCATCAGACAGGCTTTCCTGCTCTATTAAATTGCGGTTGCCAGCCATCACGATCAATGACAGTTCATTACCGTCCAATGCGGCGATGAATGCGGACGGCGATTGCATGTGGTCGCGCACCGCGGCCAGCACACTTTCCAGAAATTGCTGCAGATCTCCACGCGTCAACAGGCGTTCTTCGATATTTTGCAGGAGGGTCAATTCGGCGCGGTCGCGTCCAAAAAAGAGCCAGCGTTCCCATAAGGGCGCGGTCAATGTGATGGCGTGTTCCAGCAGAAGCACCACCGCCACCACGGAAAGCGGGACAAAGGCGTTGTATTCCGCCCCCAACAGAGCGCCGCCGCGTCGGACGACGGTCATCATGCCGAGAGCCACCGAAGCCGTGACTGGTCCGCGCATGATCCATTTGACAAGGCGACTCTTCACCACGCGGTCGGGCCACGAGACACCGAAAAACGCCACGGCATACGCCATGACCACGACCAGGCCGCCAACTAAAAGATTGATAAGCGTTGCCGCGGTCCAGAACAGATAGGGATGTTCCGCCGCCACAGAGAACCCGTAAAGCATGTACGGATAGGAACCCAGCGCGGGCGCGGTAGCGCCCGCCATCAGGTAAAACATGCGGCGGCGGCCCGAGCGGGTGAGCATCCGTCCGTAGGCGCGCGCAAAATTAATCCACGCCCAGACCATCGTCACGATGTAGTAAAGGGTGAAGACCTCCGTCCATAGGGTGCGCTGAAGGTGAGGAGCGGGTTTCCCGTCTGGGATAAGCGGCCCAAGCAGGTGACCAGTGGCGAGCAGGAAGAGGAAAATGGCCGAGAAAAGATACGTCAATCGGACGGCGATCCGCCTGCGTCCACGCGAGGGGCGGCCAGCCGTCACCAGCAGGGCATCTGAAAGATGAAGATAGGCCGCGGGCAGGAAGACGATGCCGATCCATTGCAGGCGCAACAGACTGTCTATCCATATATTTGACAGGTCCTTGCTTTGCAGGGCTTCGGTGGTGAATACGACAACGACCCCCAAAAGGATGATGGCAAAGGAACGCGCCACCCGATCACGCAAATTGAACGACAGGGCGTATAGAAACAACGAAAAGGCCGTAATTGCGATACCGGCCGTAAGAATCTGGTTGACCGTCTGGATCCCCGCCAGCAGGCTTTCCATCCAACCGTTAAACATATGCCTTCCCGAAATAAAGTGGTCCCGGCGGAAAAATTGCCGCTTGGAGACAATACAGGTCTACTTCAACGCGCGGCCAAAGAACAAAGCGACATCCTGATTGGCATAATAGTGGTCATTATACCCGCAGAATTCCAACCCAGCCTTCTGCGCCATGCGGATGGCCGGCTGGTTTTTAGCCTGCATCTCAAAAATAAGCATGGAACTGCCGCGCTCGCGCGCCCAATCCTGTGCGGATTTCAAGAGCAGGGAACCGATCCCCTGACGGCGCTGATGCGGGTCCACGACCAGGTCGGTCACCCACACGACGGTGGCCGCGCTCTGCTCCGTAATGCAGACATACCCGATGATGTTCACATCCGAGGCGACCAGCACGACAGAATGCCTCTGCCACTCATCGGCCAGGGCGTAGGGATTGCGAGGATACGCCACCGAGACCGGGCGCGGCAGGCGCACTTCGCGCAGGCTGACTGAGACCTGTCCGCTTTCGCGTCGCAAATCCAACTGCCAGACATATTCACTGACGACCGAATGATCCATCCCCATCATGCGAGACAGGTCGGTGGAAACAGCAGGACGTATTTCGATGGGCATGTGCGTTATTGTCCTTTGATGCGGAGGGTGATGATGCAGGTCCCGATGACCTGCGTGGAATTATCCAAAACGACCACGCGCAGCAGGTAATCGCCGGGGGTGAGCACAGCGGTATTCAACACCCCCAGTTCCTCGTTCCTCTTCGCTTCACTTTGCGCGGAAATGGTGCTCCAGATGTCCGTCCCCCGCAAGGCGACTTCATATTTATAAAAGCCGAAATTTGGGAGATCAACCGTGCCGACCAGCGTGATGACTCCGCTGACCTCATCCCCGGGCTTCGGCGAAGTGACCTCCAACTGACCGGGCACGCATCCCTGCGACCCGACAACGGGCGCGACCGCAACGGGCGTCATCGGTGCGAGCGCGTTCGCGGCTGGATTCCCAGGGACGGACGTGGCCAGCAAATCGATGGTGGGCGTGGGCAATATATCGGAGATGGGAAGCGTGGGGACAACAAACGTGGCAACAATGAAAATGCCGCACATCAAGACCAGCACCAACGTCGAGGCGGCCACCCATTGCGCCATCCTGCGCATGGTAAATTCGCGCTCCAGACCAAAATAGGCTTCCCGCCATTCCTTCCAGGCCTTCCATGCCCTGCGGAAGGCATACACTCCCGCCAGTAACAAAATCAGGTAGAAGAGGCCCGCATACTTTCCGAGAAATAAAGCAACTTGCGACATTTTTATCCAGCGTTAAAGGGAACGCAAAACCCCGCGAATGACTTTTTCCATTTTGGGTGTGATGACGCGTCCCGCCTCCATCACTTCTTCGTGCGTGGTGATGGTCGAGCCGTCCAGATTGGCCTTATTGCTGATGCCAGAAAAACCCAGCACGCGCATCCCGCCGTGACGCGCCACCGTCACCTCAGGGACAGTGGACATGCCCACCGCGTCTGCGCCAGCCACGCGCAGGAAGCGCAAGTCGGCGGGCGTCTCGAAGGAGGGACCGCTCAGCCCGGCGTAGACTCCCTCCTGAAGGGAGATGCCCGCTTTTTTGGCCGCGCCCCGCGCCAGGTCCAGGAGGAGGCGGTCGTAGGCCTGGCTCATATCGGGGAAGCGCGGTCCGATCTCATCCAGGTTCGGCCCGATGAGCGGATTCAGTCCCGCCATGCCAGCCAGGTTGAGATGATCGGTGATCAGCATCATATCGCCCGGCACAAAGTTGGGATTGATGCCGCCCGCCGCGTTGGTCACCACCAAAATTTCAATTTTCAACATCTGCATCACGCGCACCGGCAGGGTGACTTGCGCCATGCTGTAGCCCTCGTAATAATGAACGCGTCCCTGCATGACGAAAACAGGCTGGCCTTCCAGATTGCCGACCACCAACTGCCCGCTGTGCCCCATGACAGTGGAAAGAGGCCAGTGCGGGAGTTCGCGAAAGGGTATAATCTGCGCGTTTTCCACCGAATCAGCCAGGGTATTCAAGCCTGAACCGAGGATGAGGCCCACACGCGGAGCGATGGCAAGGCGAGAGCGGACTTCTGCCGCTGCTTCCTTGATTTGTTCCAGAGTAATTTTTTCAAACATTGGCATTCCTAATGACGTATTGATACCTGACAAGTTGTCGGAAGATATTTGGCCCCGCCAGACCACTCTTCTGAGCGGCGGAAATTATAACAGAGATTGGCTCATGTGTAGAATCTGTGCGACAACGTGACAGTCGCTTCCGAAGTGACTGTCACGTTGCACACTCTTTACAGATGAGCCCAGAGATTTTTAAAGCGCGACCACGCCCGCGCCTGATTCGTATCCAATGGCTTGCAAATATAGCCAACTATTCTTATTTATGCTATCCTCGAACCACGATGAATCGACGCGCGCTTGATCCCCTCCTTGCACTGGCTGCAGGGGTTGTGCTTGTAATCGGGCAGGGCTTCCTGCTCATCCCCCAACATTTTGGAGAGATTCTTGCTGGCCTCTCCGCTTCCTCCGCACTCATTATTGGATTTCTTTTTCACTTTCTGGCCATGGGCGGCCTTGCGCAGACAGTCCAACCGATTCTCACGTGGAAGAACCAGCTGGTCTCCACCCTTCTGGTCGCCGCATTAGGCGGGCTGGCGTATTTATTCAGCAGAAACGGATGGAACGTGGAGGCGATCCTTTTCTGCGGGTTGGCCCTCACACTTGCCATTTCCATCTTCCAAAAAGAACGCCAGGAACTAGCCGAGCGACGCCTGCTGACGGCTCTCGCCTCCATCCTGAACTTTGTGATCGGCGCGGGGCTTTTGGCCTTTCCGACCCTGCAAGCGGCCGCGCCCCACACGGACAATTTCCGCGTTATTGTCGGCGTGACTTTTTTGCTTACCGCCCTCCTGGGGGGAGTTTCGCTGTGGTATTCCAAAATGCAGGTCAATCGCACGATCATCAGGCTGATGGCAATTCCCTGGCTCGGATGGGGACTTTCCTCCGCACTCGCAAGAAATGTCCCCAGCCTGATCCCCTCCGTGGCTGTAGCCGCAGCCCTGCTCACAGCAGGCATGATTCCCTGGGGCAGGCTCAAACTTCCCGTCAATGACTTGCTGGGAAAACGGTTCATCTTTCTCACCGCCATTCTACAAACCATTTTCCTCATCGCGGTCACCTTCCTGCTGGACAGCGCAGAGATCTCGAATGTATCGAGCGTCCGCGGCTGGGGACTGCTCCATCTGAGCAACCGCGAACTGGCCTTCCTGCTCGTTTTGGGAACGGAATCGCTATTGGTATATGGATTGGTCTCATTGGTGGCCATCCTCAACGGGCTGGCATTGAAATTTTCAGGGGACCGAAGTACCGCCGCTCTTCCATCGCGAGAGACAGAAGAAAGCGCCAACTGGAATCAACGCATCGAACGCCTGCTGGCTCCCTTTACAACCTTTCCAGACACACACCAGCGCGTGGAGTTGCAAGCCCAGCAAATACAGACCATGAGCGACCAACTCGCCGCGGAAAAGCGTCGTACTGCCCAATTGACCTTACTGGCAGAACTCAGCCAGCAGTTGGAAAACCAATTGGATGCTCCAGTCGCTTCCCAACTGGCCGTCAACACCCTGCAACGCTCCCTTAACTGCTCGCTGGTTGTCATCTACATCCATGAGCCAGAAAAACGCGAATTGGTGGCGCTCGCGGTGGCAGGGACGCAGGTCAATGTCCTTCCGCCGGGATACCGTCAGAGTGTGAACGTCGGCATCCTCGGACGGACGGCGCGACTGAGAAAGACGCAGGCGGTAAACGACACGAGACTGGAACCCGAATTCGTCAAATTGGGCGACGAGGGAACCCTCTCCATGGTCGCGGTCCCCCTGATCGACCACGGCCATCTAAAAGCCCTGCTCGAGATTAGTGATGACCGAATAAACGCGTTCAGCAGTTCGGACGTTCAGATCGCCGAGGCGGTCGCGGCGGAACTGTTGAGGGCGTGGGAGCGGTCGGAATATCACCAGCGGCTGACGGAGGTCATCCAGGCGGGCATTTCCCTCACCACCCAACCCGATCCACAAGCCGCGGTGGAGGAAGTGGCCGCCATCACCAGACAGACCCTGCGCGCCCGCTTTGCCTTCGTCATGCTCCTCGACCAGGAAGGTAATTTCACCCGCACCGCTTCTGCTGGCAACGCTCCGCGACTTTTGAAGTCGCTCAGGCAAAACCCAAACACCGAGCCTTTGATGCGGGCCGCGCTGAATTCCAGCCAATCGTTCCGCGTGCGCGACATCCGCAAATACAAGCACGCCTCGCACATTGACATTGACTTCCCCTCCCTGCGGAGCATGATCGCCATTCCCATCCGCATGCACCGCCTGAGCGTGGGAGCCATGCTGGCGTTCGGCAAACAGGGCGAAGTGTTCTTCACAGAAAACGACGAGTCGCTGGCCAGCCTGTTATCGTCACAGGCCGCGGCCGCCCTCGAAAGCGCGTGGCTCTCGCACGAACTACGGAGCAACCTGGCCAGCGCCACCCAGTTATACCAATTAAGTTTCCGCATTATCCAGGCGCAGGAATTGAGCGAGGCGGCGCGCTATATCGCAGAGACGGCGCAAAAGGTCAGTTCGGCCAATTCCACGGGCATCATCCTGCTGACGCCCGATAACAAGATCGAAGCCGAAGCGCAATTGGATATCAATGGGATACATATTGCCCCCGCGCACCCCATGAGCCTGGTCCAGCGCGCCATCGACAGCGGACAGAGTATTTTCATCTCGTCCCAGAACGGCACGTCCAGCATTTGTTTTCCGCTCAAAACACCCATGCGCACATTCGGGGCGCTTTGGCTGATCCTGCCAGACCGCAACAGTTCGCGTTTTGCCACCAACCTGCAGACGCTTGCCAATCAGGCCGCGGTCGCGTTGGAACGTTCCATCCTGCTGGCAGAGTCCCGTCAACAGGCGCGCGAACTGGAAGCCGCCTATCGTGAGTTGGAAACCACCTACGATCACACGCTGGTGGCGCTCATGTCCGCGTTGGATGCCCGCGACCGCGAAACCGAGGGACACAGTTCGCGCGTGGCCAAAATTGCGCGCAAACTTGGCGCATCTCTCGATCTGACCGCAACGCAGATCAAGGCGCTCGAGCGCGGCTCCCTGCTTCACGACATCGGCAAGATTGGCATCAGCGACACCATCCTGCACAAACCAGGTCCGCTGGACGCGGCGGAGTGGAAGATCATGCGCCTGCATCCCGATATCGGCGCGCGTATCGTAGAGGGGATTCCCTTCCTGCAGGATACGCTGGCCGTCATCCGCTACCACCAGGAACGTTGGGACGGAAGCGGGTATCCTGTCGGCTTGAGCGGCAAGGACATCCCCTATCTGGCGCGCATCTTCGCCGTGGCGGACGCATTCGACGCGCTGACGAGCGACCGTCCGTATCGCGCGAAGATTGCCAAAGAAGAAGCGCTTCAATACCTGCGCGAACAGGCTGGCGTGCTATTCGACCCGCAGATCGTCCAGGCACTGGAGAAGTTGGACTCCCAGGGTTTGCTCGATGGAGATGAATCCGAATGACGCGGCAGATCTCCAACCTGCGCGAGTTGACCTCGCAGGAATATCGCAGGTTCATCCTGCCCACCGCGTTGGCGGGAGCGCTGCTTTTTCTCACGCTTCTGATCAACATCTGGAGCGATACGAAAGTCCCCGCGGCAAACAAGAACGGACTCACGGTCATGATCATCGCGTCCGCGCTCTATGTGACCGCATACGGCCTCTACTTGATCCCCACGCACAAACATAAAGATGGACTGGTCTGGGCAAACGCCATTTTTAGCGGCATTGGACTTGCGGCCTATGCCGTTTTTCTTCCCGAACATCTCAGTTTTTACTTCGATTTGCTCATGCTGCTGACGGTCATCTCCATTGCCATCATCTCGGGGAGACTGACCACCCTCGTTTTAATCACGATTGCCACCAGCACAGATATCGTTCACCATTTCATTTTTTTGGACACAGTCATCGAGTGGATGGAGCATCTGGGTGCGCCCGCCGTTTCCCTGCTCCTGTCCGAAATGATCAGCCGCATCCAAAACGTCGCACGCGAACAGATGCATCGCCTCGAGGTCATCAACACATTCAGCCGCCAGGCGGCCGCGGCCCGTGATCGGCAACAGGTCTTCGAGCAATTGAATTCCGCCATTCCAAACGCGCTGGTCGCCGATTCCTATTACGTTTCGGCCATCGAGAACGACGAAGTTCACATCATCATTTTTTACGACGATGGCGAATACTTCAATGGCATCCGCACACCCGCAGAGGGAACGCTCACCAACTGGGTGGTGCAAAACCAGAAGGAACTGTTCCTGCCCGACCTGAGACAGCCAGTCAACCTTGAAGGGGTCAAACTCATCCTCATCGGCAAGGACAAGACCAGCCTTTCGTGGATTGGCGTGCCAATGAACGGCTACAACTTCCGAGGCGTGCTGGCGCTTGGCTCCTACGAACCAAACGCCTTCAACCGCGGCGACCTGGAACTGCTCTCCAACCTGGCCCGACACGCCGCGCTGGCCCTCGAAAACGTGGACCGTCAGGCGGAATTAGAGGAACGCGCCCGCCTCGACAGCCTGACGAACGTGCTCAATCATGGCTACTTCCTTGAAGTGCTGACAAAGCAGGCAAACGAAACTCTCGCACAGGGAAAATTGCTTAGCATCATCATGCTGGACGTGGACCACTTCAAAAAGTATAACGATACTTACGGTCACCTGGCGGGAGATAAAATATTGACCCTGCTATGCAAAGCCATCCGCGACCACATCAAAAGCGCCGACGCAGTCGGGCGCTGGGGAGGCGAGGAATTCATCATCTCGCTCCCCGACACCAACGCGGCACAGGCAGAAAGCGTGGCGCAGCGCATCGGCAAATCGATGCGCGAACTCGTCATTACCGACCGCGACGGCCTGTCCATCCCCGCGCCCACCGTCAGCCAGGGAATCGCCATCTTCCCCCAGGAGGCGGACAACATCTTTGACCTGATCGACCTCGCAGACCAGCGCCTCTACGCGGCGAAAAATCGCGGCCGCGACCAGATCGAAACGGCCCTCCCTACCCCACCACTTCCTTGAAAGCCGCACTCGCCTGATCCACACCCGCGTCGGTGATCTCGTAATGCGTCACCAGACGGAACTGCCGCACACCGACCACGCCGACGAGCACGCCGCGCTCTTTCAGTTTCTCTGCCACTTCTTTGGCAGACATGGGAACGGACTCCGCGAGCGAGAGGAAAAGCATGTTCGTGGCGGGACCGCCCATATCAATGACCAGTCCACGCATCCTTCCTAGACGTTCGGCGAGCGCGCGCGCCCGAGCGTGATCCTCGCTGAGGCGTTCCACCATCGTCTCGAGGGCCACGATCCCCGCGGCGGCCAAAATCCCCGCCTGACGCATGCCGCCGCCGAGCGCTTTACGTTGACGGTGGACGCGCTGGATGAATTCGCGCGTGCCGCAGATGAGAGAACCAACGGGCGCGGCCAGCCCTTTGCTGAGACAGAACGTGAGCGAATCGACGTGCTGGGTGAACTCTTTCACGTCCACGCCCTGAGCGACGGAGGCGTTGAAGATGCGGGCGCCGTCGAGATGAAGTTTGAGCCCGTGGGAGTGGGCGAATTCGCTCACCTGACGGAAGTAGGCGGGCGTCTGATAGGTGCCGCCGCAACGGTTGTGGGTGTTTTCGAGCGAGATGAGACGCGAGGGCGGGAAGTGAGAATCAGGTCCCCGCAACCCCTCCTCCAGTTCAGAGAGAAGAAGCGAGCCGTCGGGTTGATTCGTCAACTGGCGCGAGTGAATCCCGCCGAGGGCAGAGATGCCTCCCGCTTCGTAGAGGAAGGTGTGCGATTTGTCGCCGAGCATCACTTCGTCGCCGCGCTGACAATGCGCAAGGATGGAGGCGAGGTTACCCATCGTGCCGCTTGGGACGTAGAGGGCGGCTTCCTTGCCCGTGCGGGCGGCGGCCATCTCCTGCAAGCGGTTGACGGTGGGGTCTTCGGCGTAGACGTCGTCGCCGACGTCGGCTTTGGCCATGGCTTCACGCATGGCGGGGGTGGGGCGGGTGACGGTATCGGAGCGGAGGTCAATGTAGTTCATATGGGGCGATTATAAACCCATCCACTCACTTCACGGACACAGTCGCAAAGCGCGCTGCAAACGTACCCAGGACGCCCCTCAAAAATTTGCGGGGCAGGCAAGCGGATACAAACATTATTTGGTAGTGGTCTATTGGTAAGTGATGCCGAGCCGCGATTTTCGTTCTTGGAACGCGAACACTTGCACCGCACTGCGTTCGGTGCAGTGCAGGTGTGGCACGAATGGGCGAATTTTACGGATAAACCAAAAAGAAATTCGCGGCATTCGCACATTCGCGAAATTCGCGTTGAAGATGATCACTTACTCCAATCCACCACCAATTATTTGACCTCTTGCATAAGTCTGCACAAGGAAGGGCGCACACAAATAAAACCCGTCGCCGCGAGCAAAGCAGTCTCCTGTATTGACTCCGCCCCTTTCCTCCGCTACACTAGAAGCATTCCACAGAGGAGTAGTGCAATGGAACAGAAATCAGGCGCGCAGATCAGCCAGAAGGCATTCATCCAATCCGCGGTCATCCTGCTGGCGCTGATGATCGTGGCGGGCGTCCTCACCCTCGTCATCCCCGCGGGGCAATTTCAACGCGTCGAAACGGACGGACGCGAAACCATCGTCCCCGATTCGTTCGCGTTCACCGAGCGCCCCGACTATCCCGTCTGGCGCTGGTTCACCGCGCCGCTCGAAGTGCTGGCGGGACCCGACAGCCTGACCATCATCGTCATCATCGTGTTCATCCTGATGGTCGGCGTGGCCTTTGCCATCATGGACAAGAGCGGCATCCTCAAAGCCGCGTTGGCGCGCATCGTCCGCAAATTTGGCGGGCAGAAATACGTGCTTTTGCTGGTCGTCACCTTTTTCTTCATGGCGCTGGGATCGTTCTTCGGCATCTTCGAGGAGGTCGTTCCCCTCGTCCCGTTGATGATCGCGCTGGCCTACTCGCTCGGCTGGGACACGCTGACGGGGCTCGGCATGTCCATCCTTGCCACCAACATGGGCTTCTCCGCCGCCATCACCAATCCCTTCACCATCGGCGTGGCGCAGGGACTGGCCGAATTGCCCGCCTTTTCGGGCGCGGGTTACCGCATCGTCATCTTCCTCGTCATGTATCTCCTGCTGGCGGTTTTTCTCACCCGTCACGCCCGCAAAGTGGAAAAGAATCCGCAGGCCTCGCCTGTTTTCACCGAGGAACAGGCCACACGCCAAAAGTACAGCCATTTCAGCGCGGACTCCATCGCGCACGAAACGAAAGGCACCACGCCCGCCATCTACTTCCTGCTCGCCTGCATGGTGTTGATCTTCGCCACGCTCTTCGCGGGACCGTTCATCCCTGCCATCGGTGACTATGCCCTGCCCATCGTCGGTCTGCTCTTCCTCGTGGCAGGCGTCGGCGCGGGACTGATCGCGGGCGTAGGCAAAGACGCGTGGAAGGCCGCGGCTGACGGTCTTGCGGGCATCGCTCCCGCCATCCCGCTCATCCTGATGGCCGCCAGCGTCAAATTCATCATCGCTTCGGGCGGCATCCTCGACACCATCCTCAACAGCGCGGCGAACGCCTTCGCGGGCGCGAACCCCGTCACCGCCGCGTTGCTCATCTACGCGCTGACCCTCGGCATCGAATTCTTCGTCTCCAGCGGCTCGGCCAAAGCCTTTTTGCTCATGCCCATCCTCATCCCGCTGGCAGACCTCGTTGGCATCACCCGCCAGACCGCGGTGCTGGCCTACGTTTTCGGCGACGGCTTCTCGAACCTGGCCTACCCCACCAGCGCGGTGCTCCTCATCTGCCTCAGCCTCACCGCGGTCACATATCCGAAGTGGCTGAAATGGGTGCTGGGATTGTGGATTTGGGTCATCCTCGCCTCGTTGATTTTCCTCGCCATCGGCGTGTGGATGAACTACGGGCCGTTCTAAGCGCCCAACACGGAGCGCGGACTTTGAGTCCGC
>DYKX01000017.1:0-1172 GCA_020722375.1 Anaerolinea thermophila | reverse complement strand
ACACGGAGCGCGGACTTTGAGTCCGCTACCCTGGGCGGACTGGAAGTCCGCGCTCCGCAGTCTTCTGATTCCATCCCGCCCCACAACAACCGATAAACCATGGCAACCATCCCCTCGACATACGAATCGTCGCGCGACCGCTTCCGCGCCTCGCTTGCCTCCTTCCTTGACCTCTGGCCGGCCGCGCGTTTAACCAGCCTTCCCCTCGCTGACGACCCCGCGCTGACGATTGACGTCATCTCTGCCGAAGCGATTCGCACCAGGCAAAAGCGTCTTATCCTGACGACTGGCCTGCACGGAATAGAAGGCTACGTCGGCGCGGGCATCCTGCAACTCTTCACCAAGGAATTTCTGCCGCGTCTCGCCCCCGAAACGACGGGCGTCACTGTGGTGCATCCCATCAATCCATACGGGATGAAACACCGTCAACGCGTGAACAAAAACAACGTTGACCTGAACCGCAACTTCGATTCAGATTTTCAATCACTCCAATCCATCAATCCGCATTACGAATCGCTGGCGTCCCTGCTGAACCCCGCGCGCCCGCTGAAAAGTCCGCTCTACGAAAAACTCGCCTTCCTCTGGAATGTGGCAAAAGCGCTGCCTCAGGGGGTGAGCCGCATCCGCGAAACCACGCTAATGGGACAGTACCGCGTCCAGAACGGAG
Organism: Anaerolinea thermophila; assembly: GCA_020722375.1. Lineage (GTDB taxonomy): Bacteria > Chloroflexota > Anaerolineae > Anaerolineales > Villigracilaceae > Denitrolinea. The sequence goes on along the minus strand of DYKX01000017.1, from coordinate 505 downwards.
TCTACTTCGGCGGCTTCGAACCGCAGGCAGAGACGCTCATCCTGCAAGACCTCTTCCGCGCCTCCATTGCTGGCTACGCGCAAGTCGTCGCGCTCGACATCCACACGGGCTACGGTCCGCGCGGACAGATGACGCTGGTGAATCCGTCGTCTGAGACGCGCACAGCCTCGGAAACGGCGGCCCGCTTCAACGTCCCGCGCGTGGCGGGCACAAACCCCGAGGAGTTCTACACCATCCACGGCGACATGACGGATTTCGTCCGCGCTTTGGTCATGTCCCCAAAAATTCAATCCTACGTGGGCGCGTTCGAGTTTGGCACGTACGGCGACTCGCTCTGGCAGGCCATCCACAGCCTGCGGACGACCGCGCTCGAAAATTGCCTGCGCGGGTTCGGCGGCAACGACACGGCGCGCGCCTGGCTGGCGCGCGAGTACGACGCGTTGTTCGTCCCCACCGAAGAGAAATGGTGGGACAAAGCGCAAGCCGACGCGCGTGTTGCATTCGA
>DYKX01000016.1 GCA_020722375.1 Anaerolinea thermophila | reverse complement strand
ATCCCGTTGTGGATTTGGTGCTCGAACAGCGCGAACTCTCGAAGTTGAAATCCACTTACGTGGACGCGTTGCCTCTCGCGGTGGACGCAAAGACAGGACGAGTCCACACCTCCTACAGCCAGGTCGGCGCGGTGACGGGGCGACTCTCGTCGAACAATCCCAACCTGCAAAATATTCCAGCGCGCACGGAGTTGGGGCGCCGCGTCCGCAACGGGTTCATCGCGGAGACGGGCAATGTTCTGCTTTCGGTGGATTACTCGCAGATCGAACTCCGCATCGTGGCGCACATGGCGCAGGACGCGGGGATGCTGGAAGCATTTCGTCGGGGACAGGACATCCACGCCACAACGGCCGCGGCGATCTACAATATTCCGCTCGAAAAAGTGACGAAGGATCAGCGCCGCCACGCCAAAGCCATCAACTTCGGTCTGATCTATGGCATGTCTGCTTTCGGTCTCACGCGCTCCACGGAGTTGACGCTGGCGGAGGCCGAGGATTTCGTCGCGGAATATTTCCGCGAGTTCCCTGGCATCAAAAAATACCTGGATGGCATTCGCAAGTCCGCGGCGGAGACGGGCTACGTGGAGACCCTGCTGGGACGCCGCCGCTATTTCCCCGCGCTGAAGGGACAGATGAACCGCAACCTGCGTAACCGCGAGGAACGTGAGGCCATCAACGCGCCGATTCAGGGAACGGCGGCGGACATCATGAAGATTGCCATGCTGAAAATTCCGTCCGCGCTGAAAGCCGCGAACCTGTCGGCGCAGATGCTGTTGCAGGTGCATGATGAACTCGTGTTGGAATGTCCAAAGGGCGAGTTGGACAAGACCGTGCGCGTCGTCAAGGAAGTGATGGAGTCCGCCTATCGGTTGGATATTCCTCTCGAAACAGAGGCCCGCGCGGGGTCGAACTGGGGCGAGATGACGGTAGTCGGCTAGTCTGCTGGTCACGTAGTCGGATCGTCGGACGGTTGGATGTTCCCCTCAATCCCCAAAGGATAGTACGATTGTAGGGGTGAAATGATTGTAGAGTAAAATAGAGCCATGCCCGGACGCGAAGACGTATTTCAAAAATATATGAACGACGGCCACTCGGCCGCCTGGGACCAGCATTGGGAAAAGGCCGCGGTTTCCTATCGGGCGGCGTTGGAAGAATTCCCAGACAATCCGAAAGCGCTCAACAACCTGGGGCTGGCCCTGCATCAACTCTCGCGCTTCGACGAGGCGCTGGAAATCTACAAGCGCGTCTCGCAACTTTCGCCTGAAGACCCTGTGGCGTTGGAACGAATTGCGCAGCTCTCGGAGCGTCTCGGCGATCTGAAAACCGCAGTGGACGCGGCCATGCGCGCCGCAGAACTGTATCTTAATCAACGCGACGTGGACAAGGCCATCGAAAACTGGGCGCGCGTCACCACACTGAACCCCGACCACATCATGGCGCATTCGCGGCTGGCCCTCATCCATGAAAAATTGGGACATGTGAAGCCAGCCATCGCCGAGTACCTGGCCGTGGCAAGCCTGCTCCAACGCGCGGGCAACCTCGAAAAGACCGCCGAGTTGATCAACAAGGCGCTGGCCATTTCGCCCGAAAGCCCCGAAGCGCGGCAGGCACAGGGATTGCTGAAATCGGGACAATTACTGCCCAAACCCGTGCGACAAAAAGGCGGGACGGGACCCATCCGCATGGCGCAGATCAAGGAATTGGGGTCGCCGGCCCGTCCCATTTCGAGCGGGCTGGACCCGGTGGCGGAGGCGCGCCAAAAGGCGTTGACGCGGCTGGCAGAGGCCCTCTTCGAGTACAACGATGAGAGTCCCGCCGCGCAGGAGCGCCGCGGCCTGCAGGCCATCATGAAAGGGACGGGACAGTTGTCCCTGCAACAGGCCGAGCAGACGAAGGTGGTGATGCATCTCGGTCAGGCCATCGACTCGCAGACGAAGAATCAGGAGTTGCAGGCCGCCGAGGAATTGGAGAAGGCGCTCGAGGCGGGTTTCAAACACCCGTCGTTGTATTTCGATCTTGGTCTGTTGCGCTTCAAAAGCGAACGGCTCGAAAGTGCGCTTCGCCACCTGCAATACTCGGTCAAACACACCGATTTTGCGTTGGCCTCACGCCTTTTGCTGGGACAGATCATGGTGCGCATGGCGCGCTACAACGAAGCGGCGGTGGAATATCTCGAAGCGTTGAAACTGGCCGATTCGTACGTGGTGCCCGCCGACCTGTCCGATGAGATCCGTCAGTTGTATGAGCCGATCATCGAGGCGCAGTCCGTTCAAAAGGATGAGAGCGCGCTCAAAGTCCTGTGCGAAAACATCCACAAGATGTTGATGCGTCCCGATTGGCGCGAGACGCTGGTGAAGGCGCGCGAGCAACTCCCGAAGGCGGAGGGCGAAGTCCCGTTGCCGCTGGCGGAGATGGTCATTCAGGCACAGAGCAGTCAGGTGCTGGAAAGCATCAACCACATCCACGCGCTGGCGCGGCAGGGACGGTTGCGCTCCGCAATGGACGCGGCCTACGAAGCCCTGGCCTGCGCGCCTCAATACCTCCCGCTTCATACCTTGATGGGCGACCTGCTCGTCCAGGAGGGACGCGCTCCCGAAGCGATTGCAAAATTCACCACCGTGGCGCAGGCCTACAGTGTGCGCGGCGAACCGAATCAGGCCACCAAACTCCTGCGCCGCGTGATCGAACTCGCGCCGATGGACCTGGCCGCCCGCTCGCGTCTCATTGACCAACTCATCGCGCGCGGTCAGGTGGACGAGGCCATCAACGAGTACCTCGATCTGGCAGACATCTATTACCGTCTCGCCGAATTGGACATGGCGCGCAAAACGTACACCACCGCCCTGCGGCTCGTCCAGCAGGCCAACGCAGACCGTTCGTGGAACGTCCACATCCTGCAACGCATGGCGGATATTGACATGCAGAGGCTGGACTGGAAACAGGCCCTGCGCGTCTTCGAGCAGATCCGCACCCTGCGTCCCGAGGATAAAACCGTCCGCAAGAATCTGGTCGAACTGAACCTGCGGATGGCGCGCTCCGAACAAGCGCTGGCCGAACTGGAAAATTATCTGACCTATCTCGAAGGCAATCGTCAAAGTGCGGAGGCAATTGCCTTCCTCGAAGACCTGCTTATCGAACACGGCGACCAGCCCGCCCTGCGACGCGCCCTGGCAGGACTTTACCAGCAGGCAGGCCGCACTGCGGACGCGATCGCGCAGTTGGACAAGGTCGGTGAGTTCCTGCTCAACAAGGGTGAGAAGGATGGCGCCATTGCAGCCATCAACCAGATCCTGATGATGAATCCCCCCAACGCGGATGCCTACCGCAACCTGCTGGCGCAGGTCAGCGGCGGATAATTCGACTTTTGGAAATCGAAAATGCGGTTGTCGCAATGACAGCCGCATTTTTCATGGAAGATTGATGGCGGGGCGCTATTTTTTTACGATGATCTTGATATACGGGTAGCAAAGCCCGCCCTGGACTTTAAACGTCATCGTATAGGTTCCGGTTTTCTTGGGGGTTTTGGCATCGAAGATAAATGGTCCTACCATCTTTCCGGGATTCACCTGGGGCAATTCATAGCGCGTATTGGCGGTGAGCATGTTGTCGCCGCCGTCGAACAGCAGGTCGGCGCCCTGGTTCCATGTCTTTGTGCCGACATTCATCAACCAGAATTTCACGTCGAAATCCTTGTTCGGCTTGAAGACCGTATTATCGGCGGGAAGCTTGTTGACCACACTGCACGCGTACGGTGCAGGGGTGGATGGCGCGCCGCCTCCGCCAATGGGGCGGGGCGTGGTCGTGGGAAAGGGGGTGAGCGTGGGGAAGAGGCTGGCGGTTGGGGTGGGCAGGGAGGTCTGTGTGGGAAGCAGGGTGGGAGACGCCAGCGCGGCCTGTTCGGTTTTGTACGCCAAAACGGTGAGCGCGACGGAGGTGGAGATTTGCGCCTTGATTTCCTCCGCGCTGGGGCCGCTGGGTTGCGCGCTGGCTGGCGCGCAGGCGCCGAGTATGAGCAAGACACTCAAGCCTCTTACAAACAGGCGAAGAGGTGAACTTAACATGGATGTTCTCCTGGGATCCTACTTTTTCTTCGCGACGAACTTCCCCTTTTTCTCCGCCACTGCCAGCGGCTGTTCCACTTTGACGGGATAACTCGCCGACGGGTTCGTGCGCTCCACGGCGCGGGCCAGCGCCACGTTGACGAATTGGTTCAGGCTCACGCCCTCGCGTTCCGCCGTCTCCACCAGTTGACGGTGCAGCGAACGCGGCAGGCGGACAACGAACTTGCCGCTGTAGTCCTCGTCAAGTTTTGGCTCGGGAATTTCGTCTCCATCTTCAAGCGAAACATCCAGCCAGCCGCGCATGGCGTCTTCGATCATGGTCATGGCTTCTTCAACCGTGTCCCCTTGAGACATACATCCAGGCAATTCTTTAATGCGAATGAACCAGCCACCTTCCGGCTCCTTGATTAATTCGCGAGTGTAGGGGAGTCCCATATAATATTCAATAGTTTTTTCCATAATTACCTAGCTTTCATCATCCATCTCGATCAGATCTTCAATCAAGTCAAGCGCCTGCTTGACGTAAATGCTTCTAACGGGTGTCTTTCGCGGAATCGGAAGCGCTCGATATCCTTTGCGTTTGTAGATAAAGTGATCTCCTCTCACGCGGCGACATTCAATGCCAAAATGCTTGAGTAGCCTGTCCAACTCTTCAAAGCGGACATCCCGGGGATTGCTCAAGATTTTCTGGAGTAACTTTTCCTTTTTGCTCATATCTTCTCCCATAGTACCATATTCAGTACTGCTTTGAAAAGGGGCGGATTGGTCCTTTCGAGCCAACCCGCCCACTGATCACTGATCACTGATCACTGATTACTGATCACTGATTACTTCATCCTCTCCGCCACCAACTCCGCCACATCCTTGACTTGCATCGAATCATTGTCGGCCTTGGCGGCGTCGTTCATCATCGTCAGGCAGAAGGGACAACCGACCGCGACCGTGTTCGCGCCCGTCGCTTTGGCCTCGGCATAGCGCGCCTCGTTGACGCGTTCCGTGCCATTCTCCTCCTCCTTCCACATCTGCGCGCCGCCTGCACCGCAGCAGAAGGATTTCTCCGAGTTGCGCGGCATTTCAATTATCAGCGAACCAGCAAGTTTCAACGTCTCGCGCGGCGCATCCACAATCTTGTTATGTCTTCCCAAATAACACGGATCATGGAACGTAACTGATAACTGCTCACTGCTCACTGATAACTGTATCTTCCCCGCGCCTACCAACTCGTTGATGAATTGTGTGTGGTGAATGACTTCGTAATTTCCACCGAAGGCGGGATACTCGTTCTTCAATGTGTGCAGGCAATGCGGACAGGTCGTCACGATTCGTTTGGGTTTGACCTCGTTCAGGAGTTCCACGTTGGCCGAAGCCAGCCCGAAGAAGATGTCCTCGCGTCCTGCACGGCGGGCGGAGTCGCCGGTACATTGTTCGTTCCTGCCCAATACTGCAAAATTGACTCCCGCCGCGTTCAAGATCTTCGCAAAAGCCTGCGCGGTCTTCTGGGCGCGCACGTCGGTGGCGGGCGCGCAGCCCACCCACCACAAAACCTCGGGGTCGGGATTCTGCTCGATGGTGGGCACGTTCAATCCGTCCGCCCATTTCATGCGGTCGGCCTGCGAAACGTTCCAGGGATTCATGTTGCGTTCCATGCCCTTGAAGGCCGACTCCAGCTGTTTCGGGAAGGCGCTTTCCATCATCGAAAGATTTCTGCGGATGTCGAGGATGTCGCGCATCGGCTCGTTGCCGACGGGACAGATGTCCACACACGCGCCGCAGGATGTACAGGCCCACACCGCTTCGTCGGGAATCAACTCTCTCATTTCAATGTCCGTCGCGCCGCCGTGGTTCAGGTGATAGCGCTTGTTGATCTCCAACGCGGCGGGCGAAAGCAGTTTGCCAGTGTTGTACGCGGGGCAGACCTCCTGACAGCGGAAGCACATGATACAGGCGTAACTGTCCATGATCTGCTCCCAGCCCAGGTCTTTCATCCTGGCCGCGCCGAACTGCTCGATGGACTGGTCGTCCAGGTTGATGTAACTCAACTGTCCGATGGATTTGCGCTCGGGTTTCAAGGCGTAGTTGATGGGTGCGAAGAACAAGTGGATGTGTTTGCTGAATGGGAAGTACGGGAGGAACGCCAGCACCGCGCCCAGCGACAACCAGAACATGACGTGCTCGCCGATGACGAGCGTCTGCGGGTTCACTCCGGACCACAGGCCGGATAGCGCGGAAGCAAACGGCTGCCAGCCATCGTGAATTCCTTCTCCCGCCAGGCGGAAGGACTCACCCAGCAGGCGGCTGGCGTTATGAAGGATGATGAACCCGCCCACGATGGCGGAGTCGCGTGAGATGCCGGTACGCGCTTTCGGGTTCAGCAGGGTCGTCTCCCGCGTAGACAAGATCGCGGGTCGGAATACGAAGCGGCGGATGACCATCCCGATCATGCCGGCCAGGATGGCTGCGTTGGCGATGTCCGCGATCACGCGGTAAACGTCCCCGGCCACCCCCGTTTGCAGCAGGATGGAGAATCCCGTGAAGCCATAGACCAGGTCGTTGAGGTTGACCACCAGGAAGACCAGGAATCCCCAGGCAATCATGGCGTGCAGCACGCTGGTCCAGAAGCGGAAACGAAAAACGGATTGGAGAAAACCCACCTTGACGATGAGTTCTCCAATCCGTTTCCAGATCAACGACCAGGTGACTTTTCCCTGTCCGCTGGAGATATGCTTGACGATGCGTTTCACGCCCACGTACGTGTAGTAGAGCGATGCAACGGTCGCAATGACAAAGAGGATCTTTTCAGCAAATGTGAGCATGGTTCCTCCAAAACGTGAGATGACTTTGTTAAGTTTAGCACAAGTTTGGGAAATAAAAAAATCAGCCTATCATACGAATCGACTGATTTAACTCATTTGTTTATCGGCTCACTGGCTGATAGTGTTGACGTAGTCCACGGCTCCTTGGCAGGCTGGCGCAAGATATTGCGATACATTTTCCCACGTCAGGTCTTCGCCATTGCTGTAGGATTGTTGTAACGCCTCTGCGAGGCATCCCCCTCCAGCGTTGTAGTTGACAAGGGTGAACTTCCACATATCCTCGTAGGAAATATCCAACTGGCCGGGCATTTGCTTGCCAGAATAGTTCCAGACCACCTGCGAAGCCTGTTGGCAATTTGCCATCAACGTGTGTGCGAAAACCGTCACACTGTAATCGGCGCGGGCGAGGTCGATTCCCAGCGGGCAGTCCGCGCAGGTGGCGTTCACGCTGTTGACGAGGGCGAAGCGCAATATTTCCTGCTGGTCCTGCTCGAGATCGAGATACCCTCCACCGCAGGCCTCGTCAGAAAGTACAAGCGGACAGAAGGAGTTATAGAAAGTGGGATTCCACAGCAGGGTGGTATCTGCTCCCTGATCGGTGATCTGCCCAAGCCCGGTATCGCCGCCCGGCAGGACCGTGCCCGGCCAGAATTGGCTTTCCCGGGCGAATAGATTTTTAAGCATTTGCGCGGGGACGCCCGTCTCGTGCGCCACATCGAGGATCAGACTGTCGAATCGGTTCTGCCAGTCATTCACAGCGCCACGCGCCGCTTCCAATCCACATTCGCTCGCGCCGACATCGTCCGGCGACAATCCTCCATCGGGACAGGCGCTCACATCCACCGCTCCCTGACGAATCAGATTCGCGGCCAGGTAGTTATAGGGAATGTTGCTGGATAATCCACTAACGTGATTCGGAGTTGCCAGCCAGGCGGGCGGTCCGCCAACAGGCGGGAAAACCTGCCAGGTTTCAGCGCAACTGGCAATTTCCACGCCTTTCCACTGGCTGGAACGAACATCCACAAACCAGGAGGGCGCATCGGGGTTGCCAAAATCCGTCTCGGTGACGCGCACCTGGGCGGTGAATTTTTTGCTGCTATCGCCATAGGTGGAATAGGCCCAAAATTCCAACAGCACCCCCTCTTCGCCGGTAGGTTCCAATTCAACCATACAGGTATCCCCTTCGCAGGAAAAACTTTGCCCGTTGAGCCTTCCTTCCACGCGGGTAATCTGATGTTCGGGCAGGGGTTCCTGGGCAGTCAATACCAATTTGGGAACGTACTCACATACGCTGGTCGCCAGAGACGAAACGGCGAGGCAATCGGTCACATCCAGCCAGACGGAGGGCGCGGGCAGTTCCACGGCTACGTCTTTGTCGGCGGGATGCACGCCCGCAAGGAAGAGGTAATATCCTTTGCAGCGGTTGACCTTCTCCACTTTCACGCAGAGAGGCTGTGCCACCCACGCGTCGGTCAGTTTCTGGCCGCAATCAATATAGACATCCTCGAGGGTGGGCATGCCTTCATAGTCCACCACGATCTTGCAGACGATCTGGTTCTTCTGGAAGGTGGCCATGTACCACTCGTAGGCCGTGTACTTGACGTTCATGACCTTGTAGCGGTCCGGACCGGGAGGAGGCGCGGGCGCGGCGACCCCGGCCGAGGTCACGAAGAGAAGCGCCGCCAACGCGACCAGGAGGCTGATCGGCCAAACGAGGGGAATCTGCCGGGAAGGGTTCTTCATCAGTTCATCAAAAAGAGTCCGCCACATTATAGCGGACTCTGGGCGGGTTTCTCGGACTACTTTTTGGCGTCCAGCTCTTCGAGCGTCTCCAGGTCGCGCTGGAGACTGCGGTTGCGGATGGCGAGGCTGGCGAGGTAGATGGCGCTGACGATGAAGAAAACGGCGTATCCGCCGATCATGTAGATTGTGGTATCGGGAGTTGGCATGGTTACATTACCTTCAGTTTGAGTTGTTCCACTTTGGCTTCCAACTGGCCGAGACGGATGCGGTTCCAAAACAGGTCAATGAAGATGACAGTAAAGGCGAACAGGGCGAAGAAGAAGGCCACGCGCATATCAGGCGACATGTTCATTTTTTCCTGGCCCTCGGTGGCCGCGCCGATGACGACGGGATGGATGGAGCGAAACAGGCGGATGGCCATGAACGTGATGGGGGCGCTCAAACCGCCGAGCAACGCGTAGACCGCGCCGAAGCGGGCGCGGCGATCTGGATCGTCAAGGCCGGCGCGGAGCATGAAGTAGGCCACGTAGATGAGTTCCGTGACGGCCGCGGTGGTGAGACGCGGGTCCCACGTCCACCAGGTATTCCAGGCGGGACGCGCCCAGACCGAGCCGAGCACGATGGTGATAAAGAAGAACACCACGCTGATCTCGACCGCGGCCACTTCGATGATGTCCCATTTCATGTCTTTGGTGACGAGGTAGGCGATGCCGAGTCCCGCGGCGAAGACGAAGCCGAGCAGGCCGACCCAGGCGGTGCCGATGTGGAAATAGAACACGCGCTGGACAGCGCCCATGACGGCTTCCGTTGGGGCATAGACGAGCGCAAGGTAGGTGGCGACGGCGAGGACGAGGATGGAGACCGCGTCGAGGATTTTGAGCAAAGTTGGTTTCGGGGTCATAAAAACTCCTTGGGGATCGTATACAGGTACACAAATCTCGTGTTTACGTGTGTACTTGTGTACGTGTGTACTTGTGTACGTGTGTACTTGTTACGTGTGTACGTGTCTACTTCTTCACCTACTCCTCCACCACCGCATCGAACACCATAAATGCGACGGCGGTGAAGATGATGTCGTAAACGATGAGCAAGTTGAGCGGGGGCCAGATCTCGGCCATCTCCGCGCCGTTCAGGAAGCCCGTGCTGGCTTTGACGGCAGACAGCAAAACGGGGATCGCGACGGGAAAGAGCAGGATGGGGAGGAGCACATCCCGCGTCCGCGCCTGGACCGTCATGCTGGCGAGCAACGTCCCGACCGCGGTGTAGCCGACCGAGCCGAGCAGGATGACGAGTAAAAGCCCGGGGTGGAACAGGTTGACGTTATACAGCGCGGCGTAGATGGGTAGCACAAATGCCTCCACCATGAACATGAACGTCAGGTTGCTGATGACTTTGCCAAAGTAAATGGCGGCGCGGTCCACGGGCGCGAGCAGGAGGCCATCGAGACAGCCGCGGTCTTTTTCCACAGCCATCGAACGATTCAGGCCGAGCGTACCTGCGAAAGCGAAGGTGGTCCACAGCACGCCCGAGGTCACTTCCTTGCGCGTGACCGGGTCGAGTTCGAGTGCGAAGTTGAAAATGAGGATGACCAGCAGGGAAAAGACCAGCATGGCCGAGAGCAGTTCACGCGAGCGGAACTCGGCGGTCAGATCCTTGCGGACAATGGCCCCGATGGCCTGGAGGAGGGATGGGCGGGGGGGAAAAGTCATCAGTGTTCAGTCATCAGTGTTCAGTGTGCAGTGCAATGCGCATGTTTACCTGTCTACGTGTGTACTTGTGTACCTGCCTGCGCTGCCAGCGCCTGTTTGTAGAAGGTGAGCAGGTTGTCGTTTCCGAGGGATGCGCGCGAGACCGAGGCGCCGATCACGCCGCGCGTCAGGATGTCGAAACGCGTGGCCAGGTCTTCGGCGCGCGCCAGATCGTGGGAGGTCATCACCACAGTGCGTCCCTGCGCGGCGACGGATCTCAGCACCTCATCCAGCATGGACGAGGCATCCTGGTCGAGTCCCGTGTACGGCTCATCGAACAGCATCACTTCAGGATCGTGAAGCACGGCGCGGCCGATGGCGAGGCGTTGCTGCATCCCGCGCGAGAAGGTGCGGACGAGGTCATTTTGCCGGGACGCGAGCCCGACCAACTCAAGAACTTCGGTAATTCGTAATTGGTAATTGGTAATTCCATACATGCGCGCGTAGAATTCGAGATTTTCCTGCGCGGTCAGATCGCCGTAGAGCAGGGGCATGTGCGAGACGACGCCGAGTCGGGCGCGGACTTGCGCGGCATGATGCGGCAATTGATATCCCGCCACCTTCACCTCTCCCAGCGAGGGACGCGCCAGCGAGGACAGGATGCGCAGGAAGGTGGTCTTGCCCGCGCCGTTCGGTCCAAGCAAGGCCACGAACTCGCCGCGCTCCGCGCGGAAATCCATGCCGCGCAAGACCGTCTTCATGCCAAATCGTTTAACGAGTTTTTTAACTTCGATCATGGTCATCCCGTAGTGCGTATTGCAGACTGCGTTACGAAATGCGCAATACGCAACACGCAGTATTAATTCTTCAATCGCGACTTTAACTCATCGCGCCGCGTCCGATACGCTTCATCGTTGATCTTGCCGGCGCGGTGCAGGTCATCGAGGGCGATGATGGCATCGAGGATCTCCTCCTCGCTGTCGAACTCGGTCTCTTCATCTTCCTCGTCCAACTCTTCATCCACGCGGTTGCGGTCGCGCACGTACATCCACACACCCGCCAGAATCAACACCAAGCCCAGCGCGCCGATACCGATGAGCAGACTCTGCTGGGAACTGGGCGCGCTCGTCCCGGAGGATTTGGGCATACCGCTCAGGTCCAGGGTGAGCGATCCGCCGCTTTCGATCCCCGCGCCGGTGTACTGACGGTAATTCGTCCCCTGGAAATCGCGCATCTCGCCTTCGGTCATCTGGTCACTCTTCAGTTTGACACCATCGGGGACCAGCACCAGCACCGACGAGGCGGACAAAGCAAACGGCTGGATAATCTTCGCCTTCTTGTCGTAGGGCAAAGTGTAGAAAGCCACCAGCCCGTATGGCGTCGCGCTCGGCTTGATGGCAAAGCCTCCCTCGGCTGCAAGGAGCGGGGCGCTGTCCTGCGTCAGGTCAAAGCCAACGTTCTCCGCGTCCGCAGGCATCTCGATGAAAGGCACATCGGTGGAGGACTGGATCATAATGGCTTTGTCGCCCGAATTCAAGAACGTGTAAACGCCAATCACCTGCGCAGCGCCATCGGCAATATCCACAAAGAAATGCACCTGATCGAACGCCAACGTGGAAAAATCGGAGGTGATCTCATACAGCGTGAAGGGCGGCACCGCGAGTTCGGTCATGCCTGCCGTCACAAATGCCGCGTCCGAACTGTACGTCACGCCCTGATACACAACTTCGATCAGGTAGATGCGATTCTCGGGCATCTCCAAACCTTCGAAGACGTAATTCCCTTGCGCATCGGTGACGGATGTTTCCGAGACGACTTCCTGCGGGCCGCTCGCGTCGGAGGCGTGATCGAAGCCACGCAGGGTGACGGTGATCCCCGCGACGTTCGAGCCGCTGACGGACCCCGTCACTTTTCCACCTGTCGCTTCTGGCATGGACCCTTCGACCGTGCTCAGGGCAGGCGGGAGGGCGGTCTCTGTCACGAGGGGCGTTCCCTCAGCGACGGGAGTCTCCGTCCCATCGGCGGACGCGTTGGGAGTCGCTTCGGGGGCCGCGACGGTCGGGGTGGGCGTGACCGGCTCGGGCGTCGGAGTGGGAAGCGTGACCGCGAAGGTGAGAGTCCGCAGGTAGGCCGCGGCCGCGTACAGGTCATCGTCGCTCACGTCTCCGCTGAGCGCGGTCACTTTGTCATTGCCATTTTTCAGCAGGCGGACGAGATCGTCCGCGCTGAGTGCGGCCATCTCGGTCTGGTCTTTGAAGAAATCGAGCGAACAGCCCGCGCAATTGGTCTCGAACACAGACTGACCTTGCGCGACCTGTTCGGCGGTGGTGTGGAAGGTGAGCGCGTACGCGACCACGTCCCAGCGTTCCTGATCGGTGAGGCTGGCAAAGGGAGGCATGAAGCGCTCGATATTGCCGCGCGTGACGAGCGTGAACCAGTCGGCAGGCAAGGCGGCGCGCCCGACCTGGGGCAACCCCAGCGCGGCCACCGTGACGGGCAACTGCTTGCCCTGATCGCCATCGCCCATCCCTGCGGGGCCGTGACAGGCCGCGCACTTTTCGGCATAGATGGCCGCGCCATTTTCAATGCTGGGCGCTTCGGCTGGATAGAGCGGACCAAGCGTGGGCATGGGGGTGGGCGGAACGTAATTCGGCGGCGGCGTGACATCTTCCGCGAGCGAGAAGTTGCAGGCGGAGAGGATGATGGCGAGAGTTGCAATGATGAGATAGCGAAATTTCATTTGAGTATTCCGTAGTGCGTATTGCGTAATTTTGTAATTGGTAATTCGTGTTGCGTAAGTTACGCACTACGCATTACGCAATAGATTTCCCACAATGCGGGCAGAAACGGTCGGAGACGAGGACGGGCTTGCCGCAGCGCGGACAGAAACCGCCCGATTTTTCCTTGCGCGTTTTTCGGCGCGCGGCGATGAGCGCTTCCACTTCATCGTCATCACGGACGGTGCCACTTGATGCGGCAAGGTCGGCGCGGCGCGCGGCAACGGCCTTTTCCACGCGGTCTTCCGCCGAAGCGCCAACTTCGTTCGACGCAAGTTGGTCCAGTTTCCTTAAAACCTCCGCGCCCTTTTTGAGAAGTTCCGCGCGTTGGACGGGGTAATCTTCGGCGGGAATTTTGTTGAGGTTGAAGTCGAAATCCAATTCCTGCAAGGCGTTGACGACGCGGTCGCGTTCGGCCATGAGGGCAGAGAGCTCGTGCGCCTCGGCAGTTGTGCGGCGGCCGCGGCGCTCTGAAAATGGCTGGGCAATATAAAAAGTGACAGCAAGCGCCAATGCGAGCACAAGAAAAAAAGCGCCAAGGTTCATGGATATTCCTATTCTGCAAGCAACAGTTCGATCTGCGCCTGGATCTGACCAAGCGAGGAGAAGGGTCCCACCTGCACGTAGCGCAGGACGCCCGTCTTGTCTACGAAATATGTCTCTGGCACGCCCTGAATGCGGAACAACTGCGAGATGCGCGTCCCCATGTCGGGTCCATTCGGGAAGGTGATGCCGTACTTTTGCAGGTAGACACGCGCCTCGGGTTCGGTATCCACATAATCCGCGCCGAGGAAGACCACCTGTCCCGTCGGCTCATAGTACTCCCAGGCTTCCTGCAATTCGGCGGCTTCCTGTTCGCAGGGTTTGCACCACGAAGCCCAGAAGTTGATCACCACCACTTTGCCGCGAAAATCCGAGAGTTTCACCTCCGTCTGGCCCGCGTATTCATACCCGCTGAAAAGCGGAAGCGAAAAATCGGGGATGACATCGCCAGGCTGGATCGTCCCCTCCTGTCGCTTCATCAAGATAACCCCAACCATCACGAGCAGGCCAAGCAGACCAACCCAAATGACGATCTGCGCCCACAGCGGCACGCCGCGGCGGGTGGGGGTTTCGGTTGTTTCGGTCATGAAATTCTCCCATCACAAACCCTAAAGGTTTTTAGAAACCTTTAGGGTTTGTGATTATTTTTGTTTTTTGACTTCTTCTTCCAACCGCGTGATGTAATCGTCGGCGGGCGCGTCCACGCGCGGACCTTCGGCGGGCGCGGCCACAACGGGCTTCTTCATCCGCTGAAAGGCGCGCACCAGGAATGCCGCCCCGGCCAGAATGATCACCGGCGGGACGATGTAGGCCAGCCAGTTGAGTCCCTCATGCGGCGGCTCGCTCAATACGCGCGCACCATAGTTTTCGACAAAGTATTGCTTGATCTGCTCTTCGCTTTCGCCCTGCGAAAGTTTCAAGCGGATGAGGTCGCGCCACTGCGCGCAGGCTTGCGTGGCACACACGTCCAGCGGCGTGTTCTCGCAGACGGGGCAATACAGTTCCCTGGCGATGGCGTTCACGTCGTCATCCGTCGGGGGCTGTCCGCCCTGTGCGGCGGCGGGGGTGACGAGGAGGAAGGCGAGGAGGAAGAAAAGTATTACGTGTTGCGTGTTGCGTAACGTGCGGGTCATGTGGTTCTCCGAATCAATTACCATTTACCAATTCCATTAATCCGCCGCGCTGGTCTGGCGCGCGGAGCGCGTCGCACGGACAGGGACGCGTTCGGGGTCCTTTTCGGGCCAGGCCGCGATGATCACACCCACAAGGAAAAGCAGGGAACCGAGCCACAGCCAGTTGACCAGCGGGTTGACGTAAAGTTTGAAGGTCGCGCCGACGGCAGAGGCGGGCTCCCAGTCCACGAGCAAAACGTACACGTCATCTGCCAGGGTGGAACGGACGCCGGGGATGGTCATGTTCTGCTGGGCTTCGTAGTAGTAATCGGTGCGCGGATGCAGTTCGGTGATCAGTTGGCCGCCCTTGTACACTTCCATGGTAGCGCGGGTGTAGTTGACGTTCGCGCCGCCATCGTCCCATTGGGCAATGTCTCGATAGACCAACTCGTAACCCTGCAACTTGAGGGATTCGCCGACCTGGATTGTCCCCTGTGTTTCCGTTTGGAAGAGTTCGATGCCGAGGATGCCGATGGCCATCAACATCATGCTGATGTGGATGACGTATCCGCCATAGCGGCGGCGGTTCTTGCCGGTCAAGTGAGACAGCGCGGTGAAGAAATTCTCGCCCTGTGTCCTTTGACGGGCACGCGCCCCGCGCCAGAATTCATACAAGGTGACGAGGATGACCAACACGACGAGGAAGAAACCGATCAGTGCGATCCAGTTTTGGGTGTAGGTGAAGAAAATCGCAACCGTGATTGCCAGCGCGGCGATGGTGGGTCTCCAGATGGCGCGGCCGAGGGTCTGGATGGTGGAATGTCCCCAGGCGGAGAGCGGGGCGATTGCCATAAGCAACATCAACGCCGCGAAGAGCGGAGAGTTGGCGCGCTCGTAAAACGGCGGGCCGACAGTCACTTTTTGGCCGGTGAACAATTCCGAGATGAGCGGGAAGATCACGCCCCAGAAGGAAACCACCAGCACACTCATAAAGAGCAAGTTGTTGAGCAGGAAGAGCGCTTCACGCGAGAGCATGGACTTCATCTCGGCTTCGGCTTTGAGGTCTTCCCAGCGGTGGATGAGCAGCGCGATGGAGGTCACGAAGGTCACGCCGATGAAGACAAAGAACAATGGGCCGATGGCGCTCTGTGCGAAGGCATGGACGGAGGACAACACGCCCGAGCGCGTCAGGAACGTGCCGAAAATGACGAGCGCGTAGGTCAGGATGATCAACACCATGTTCCACTGCTTGAGCATCCCGCGCTTCTCCTGGATCATCACGGAGTGGAGGAAGGCGGTGCCCGTCAACCAGGGCATGAAGGCTGAGATCTCCACCGGGTCCCAGCCCCAGTAGCCGCCCCAGCCGAGCACATCGTAGGCCCAGCGTCCGCCGAGGACGAGTCCGAAGGAGAGGAACAACCACGCCCACAGGCTCCAGCGGCGGGTGATGCGGATCCAGCGGTCGTCGGTGCGTCCCGTTACCAGGGCCGCGATGGCGAACGCGAAGGGGATCACGTAGGAGACGAAGCCGAGATAAAGCATCGGGGGATGGATGATCATGCCCGGGTGGCGCAGAAGCGGGTTCAGGCCGCGGCCATCCGCGGGGACGATGGGAGTCGAGTTGGCAGGGGCGAGGGTGTACGCGGCGATGTTCCCGTCGAGGGTCTGGTAGAGACGCGCGAATGGATTCTCGAAGAAGATGTTCAGCGCAAGGAAGAAGGCCAGCGTCACACTGGCGACGACGATCACCCACGGCAGGAATTCCTGGTCGCGGTCCCATTTGCGGAGCGTCACCAGCGAAGCAAAGGCGGACATCAGCCACGACCAGAACAACAGCGAGCCGGCCTGTCCACCCCACCAGGCGGTGACTTTGAGATAGGCGGGCATGGACCTGCTGGTCACTTCGTACACGAATTGCACGTTGAAATCACCGTTCACCAGTAAGGAAATCAGTGATAAGGCCGCGATCGTAAGCAGGGGGAAGGTCAAAAGCATCGAGCGGCGCGCCGATTCCACCAGCGAGGCGGATTTGTTGTAGTACCCATACACAGACGCGCCCACGTTGTAAAGCGCGAGCAAAAAGGTCACCACTAAAACGCCATAGCCAAATTCAGCGAGCATACCGTCTCCTTGGAATTAAAACCCTAAAGGCCGAAGAACCTTTAGGGTTTCTTTGCTAATTGCCAGATACCTGCTCGGGCACAGCCTCTTCATATTTGGTGGGGCACTTGAGCAGGAGTTCATCGGCATAGAACACGCCATCGGCGCCGAGGTGACCGGTCATGATGGCCTGCGCCTCGCCGCGCAACAGATCGGGCTTCGGGCCGACGTAAACGACCTTGATGCGCTGCCGCGTCGGATCCGCGACCGCGACGCGCAGAACCTCGGCCAGGCCGCCCTGCGCCTCGACCTCGGCGTTATCGCCGGGGACGTGCGCAACATCGAAGGTCAGCGTCAACGTCTGCGGGTCGTACTGGATCGAATCGCCGATCACCGCGCCCGAAAGGCGCAGGTTCTTGTCAACGATCGTATCCCCTTTGGCTTTGACTTCTTCGACGGTCAGGAAGTATTCCGCGCTCTTCTGGGTGGACGAAAAGATAAGATAGACCACCGCGGCAAGGATAAAAAAACCGCCGAGAATGAATTTGGAACGTCCCATGCGAGTGCCTCCGATTAAACAAAATGACGGACGAAAATGCGTTCAGTAGTCTGAATTGTACATAACGAGGTTAATTTGCGCTGAGAAGCAGCGCAGACAGATGTCACGAGTCCGCCCTGATTTTAGACTGTTTGCGTCAGACCGTGATCAGTCCCGTCCGAATCGCGAACTTGACCATCCGGTGCGCGAGTGCATGTTGAGCTTGTTCATGATTCGTTCGCGATGACGCGCGATGGTCCTCGGGCTGAGGCCGAGTTGCTTTCCGATCTGCTGGTTGTCCCCCCCTGTCCCACTTGCCCTCATGCACGGTCAGCGCGAGAATCAGGCAATTCTTCCGTCTCCGTCCGCAAACGCGTGCCGCAGGTGCGGCAAAAGCGGTCGCCGCTTCGGGCGCGCGTCCCACATTGCGGACAGTAGGTCTGGTCCTCGCCAGGCTCCTCGCGCGAAACGTGTCGGCGGCGCGCGCTGGGATACTGGCGCGCCGAGCCGCGCAGGAAATAGTAAAGTCCGCCCGCGATCATCAGCACGCCGAATCCTCCGACCAGCCAGGGCAGGTAGGTATCCAGCGAGACGCGTCCCGCAGTGTTCTCGTCCACGGGCGCGGACGGTTGAATTTCCAGGAAGGAAACGGTCAACGCATCCGATTCTTTCACGTAATCCACGTTCAGAGTGAACGTCTCCCCCATGACCAGCGCGCCGAAGTCGTCTGTGTAATAAGTCAATCCGCCTGCAACAGGGTTGACATTGGTGAGCAGGGGTTCCGTCTTCATGGCGCTGGCATCGAATGGCTGTTGCAATTCGATGTGAAAGTTACCCACCGCGTAATCGCCCGGCCATTCATAGGTGAATCCGCGATCTTTGCCGTTCTTCGATAACGACGGGTCGTAGTATTCCAACTGGATGTACGGCGCGGCCACTTCCACAGTCACCTTCATCCAATTGCCGTCCGCTTTCAGGGTATAGGGGGTATCCGCCACAGCATCGGGCGTTTGCCCTACCGCCAGGGCGTGAGGCTTTTCGGCCGCGGCCGGGATGCGGAACGTCATGGTGGCAGGCAAGGCGGACGGTGAAACGGTCAGGTATTCGATCACCAACACGGCAGGCTGGTCGTACTCAGGCCAGATCCACACATCCACCGAACTCAAACCGGGCTCGCCTTGTGCGCGTGCAGGCTGGAAAGACAGGAGCAACCCTAAAAGCAACAGCAGGGTAAAAATCCGCCGCATGTTAATTCTCCTCAGCGAAAATGATGGGCGAATCTTACCACAAGGTGACAGTCACTTTAGAAGTGACTGTCACCTTGTGGTTGCCATAGCCTGCACCAACTGCCAGCAGACCTTGTTGACGGGCGTGGGCACGCCGTGTTTTTTCCCTGTCCGCGCCACCGCGCCGCAGATCGCGTCGATCTCGGTCGGCGCGCCGCGGCGCACATCCTGGAACATGGACGAGTGATTCGCGGCGGTCTTGCGCGCCACCGACTCCGCGGCCTCGACGGGATTACTGAACGGCAGCCGCACGCGTTGCGCGGATGCGACCGCGGCGGTCTCATCTGCAAGCGCCTTCATCATGACGCGCGCCGAGGGACGGTTCAGCAACTCGCCGTTCGGGACTCGCAAAAGCGCCGTGAGCGGATTGATGGCCGCGTTGACCACCAACTTGCCCCAGACGAGCGAACGCGCATCCGCCACCACCTCGACGTTGAAGCGGGCGCGCCGCAACGCGGCTTCCACCACACTGACGCGGGGATGCGCTTCCAGCGAGACGACTCCCTCGCCCCCCGCGCGGACAAGTCCCGGGCCGAGCAGGGTCGCGCCCGTGGTCGTCACGCCGAGCGCCACGCGCTCGCGTCCGAGCGACCTGGCGAGGATGTCGTCGTTGCCGAGTCCGTTTTGGAGGGTGATGGCGAGGCCGTCATCCGCGAGACAATGCGCCAGTTGATGTGCGGCGCGCTCCGTCTGCCAGGACTTGACGAGGACGAAGGCGTATTTCGAGCCGCGCGCCGCCTCGGGGTCCCGCGTGACGCGCACGCGGTAGGAGAGTTCGCGCCCCGTCGCGTCCGCGAGGCGCGCGCCGTCGCGGGTCAACGCGTCGAGGCCCGCGTCCCATGTGCCGAGCATGGTAATGTCGTGACCTTGTTCGGCCAGCCGCACGGCGAAGAGGGTCGCCAATGCGCCAGTGCCAACGATAAGGATGGGTTGATCGTTCATGGTTGCCTCTGGGGAGGTAGACAGGTATACATGTACACAAGTACACACGTAAACACGTACGCAAGTTCCCTGTTTACCTGTGTACCTGTCTACTTGTGTACGACCTTCAAAAATTCCTGCCACTCATCATCGGACATTTCAACGGAATGTTCATGCGCGGGGAACTGCCGCGACTGCACGTCTTCGAGATATTCCGCGAAGGCGCGTTGCATTTCGCCGTGGAAGTCCGCGTATTTTTTGACGAACCTGGGGGTGAAGCGGTCGAAGAGGCCAAGCAGGTCGTGGGTGACGAGCACTTGTCCGTCACAGCCCACGCCCGCGCCGATGCCGATGGTGGGGATGGACAGTTTTTTCGAGATAAATTCCGCCAGCCGCGCGGGAACGGATTCGAGCACGAGGCTGAAGCATCCCGCCTCTTCGAGCAGGAGCGCGTCTTCGAGCAATTTTTTCGCGGCGGAGGCCGTCTTGCCCTGCGGACGAAATCCGCCCAGTTGGTTGACAGATTGAGGCGTGAGGCCGAGGTGTCCCATCACGGGAATCCCCGCGCCGACGATGGCGCGCACGGCGTCGGCGCGTTCGCGTCCACCCTCGAGTTTGACCGCGTCCATGCCGCTTTCTTTCAAAAAGCGTCCCGCGTTGTGGACAGCCTCATTCACATCCGCCTGATAGGACATGAACGGCATATCGCCGATGAGCAAGGCGGATTGTGCGCCACGCGCCACTGCGCGGCAGTGATGGAGCATTTCCTCCATCGTGACGGGAATCGTGTTCGCATACCCCAAAACCACCATCCCCAGCGAATCGCCGACAAGGATGGAATCCACGCCTGCCGCGTCCATCGAGAGCGCGGTGGGATAGTCGTAGGCAGTCAGCATGGTGATCGGCTCGCCGCGTTCCTTCTTCTGGCGGAACGTGAGCGTCGTCACTTTTTTTCGTTGTGACGCGGGAGTTGA
Source organism: Anaerolinea thermophila (assembly GCA_020722375.1). Taxonomy (GTDB): domain Bacteria; phylum Chloroflexota; class Anaerolineae; order Anaerolineales; family Villigracilaceae; genus Denitrolinea. The sequence continues at coordinate 9,570 of DYKX01000016.1, read as the reverse complement.
AACAGTAACCGTAGACAAGGTACCCTCCGAAAGTGGTAGAGTCCGCTCTGGCTCTTCCCCTGTTTGGCCAGGCTAATTGATGTTGGATTCCTGAAGTTTCACTTCAGGGGGCATTCCGAAAGTAAAACTTTCGGATTCCCGATTCGTCGCCGTCGCGTTCGGTTGGATACGCGCGGCAGACACATTATTCCACAAAATCGGTTTTTCGCCTATAATTTTATCGGACTCATCTCTCATAAACTCTCAAGGAGACTCTCATGCGTAGAATGTTTGGCTTTTTGATCGGCATCATGGTCGGCGCGTTGGTCGGCTCGACGGTGGCTTTGTTGTTGGCGCCCGAATCGGGCGAGCAGTTGCGCGGTGAATTGCGCCAGCGCGGTAACGCCTTCCTTGCGGACGTGCGCAGCGCGGCAGACAGCCGTCGCATCGAGTTGCAGAGTCGCTTGGAGGAGTTAAGGGCTCCGCGCGCATAAATACGAAGTACGTACTACGTATTGCGTGTTGCGTGTTGCGTAATGACTTGCTGATAAAAAGATTCGGCTTTTGCCATATTCCGCGCATACTCGGCGCGCTCGGCGATCATCGCCTGATTGAGACCTGCCGCTTTGGCGCGCAGGTCTTTGTTTTTAATGGCTTTGACGATCGCGCTGGCTAATTCGAATGGACTGCCCGAATCGATCAGGAAGCCGTTTTCTCCGTCGCGAATCCACTCGCGGATAGAGTCGAGGTCGCCCGCGATGGGGAAGCATCCGCAGGCCATCCCTTCGAGCAGGGTATTGGGCGTGCCGTCGTGCGTGGATGGGGAGACGAGGATCATCGCGCTGCGATAGACATCCGCCATCTCTGCGTGGGGACGCGGGGCGAGCAATTCAACGGATTTCTCGATGCCGAGTTTGCCCACCCAATTCAGCGCCTCGGCTTGCCCTGCCATGCTGGCGCAGACGAATTTCGCGTTAGGGAATTCCTTCAGCGTCAATGGGACCGATTGGAAGAATGTATCGTTGCGGACATAAGCGCGGAAGCCACGCGGATTGAAGATGACAGGCTCGTCCACGGGGTGCGCAGGCGGAAAGAAGATATCCGTGTGGATGCCGCCGTTGCCAGGCGTGACCAATGTCGGCCTGGACGCGTCGAGTCCCCACTCACGCGCGAGGCGGATGTCGCGTTCGCAGTCGGCGTGGAGGGCGTCAGCGGCGAGCATTGTCCAGCGGGTGTGGCGACGCATCAGCGGCGTGGACGGCGCGTGCAGGGTGAAGTCATTGCCCCAGACGGAGACGAGGAGCGGGACGCGCAATTGGGCGTTGGCGGCCAGCATCCCCTCGTAGGGAATCCGCAGGGCATGGACGAGGTCAGGCTGGACGCGCTCGACGAGGGCACGCAGATGTTTGGCGTCGCGCGGCAGGGTCAGCGGGCCAAGCCAATGACGGATGGCCTGCCGCAGGGAGATGAGCCGCGCGTCGCGCTGTGGCGCAAATTGCCAATTTGCGCTACTGCCAGCGGACTGCCGCAGGGAGATGAGCCGCGCGTCGCGCTGTGGCGCAAATTGCCAATTTGCGCTACTGCCAGCGGACTGCCCCTTGTCAGGGATGCTTCGCGACCAGTCCGCTCCACGGGCGCTCAGGGCGGCAGAGACTGTTTCCAGTCCCGCGAGATGCGGGATCGGGTCGCAGGGAAAGGTGGAGGCGAGCGTCACTTCGTCCCCGCGCGCGGTCCAGTATTGGATCCAATTGCGGGCGGTGGGAGAGCGTCCGTCGGCCACGAAAAGAAGTCGCATAGCCCTAATTGTAGTATATTTAAGCCATGAGCAAGCCGCGCGTCCTGATTGTGGAAGATAATGTGGACAACTTCGAACTGGTGCGTTTTTTGCTTGAGCGCGCCGGGTACGAGGTGCTCTCCGCGGCCAACGGCCTGGAGGGTCTGGACGCGGCAAGGCGCGAACATCCCGACCTGATCCTGATGGATCTTTCGATGCCCGAAATGGACGGCTGGAACGCGACGACGCATCTGAAAGCGGACGAGGAAACGCGCACCATCCCCGTGCTGGCATTGACCGCCCACACCCTGCCCGGTGACCGCAAGCGCGCCATTGACGCAGGCTGTGACGGGTATATCTCCAAGCCCATCAATGTGGCCTCGTTCGATAAACTCGTGGCAACATTGTTGCGTCAGGCGCGGGCTGGTCTGCGACCCTGACGTTTTTCACTGCCTGCCTCTGGCAGGCAAATTTTTATACAAAGAGGAATAAATGAAACAGATCTGCGTGATTGGCGTTGGTTATGTTGGCATTGTCACGGGCGCATGTTTTGCCGACCTCGGCAACAAGGTGGTGGCGCTGGACGTGAACGAACAGCGCATTGCAAATCTCAACAAGGGCATCATGCCCATCTACGAGCCGGGGCTGGACGAACTGGTGAAACGCAATGTGAAGGCGGGAAGGCTTTCGTTCACCACATCCTACCAAGAGGCGCTGAAAGGCACCGAATATGCGTTCATTGCAGTCGGCACTCCCTCGGGCGTGGACGGCGAAGCGGACCTGCAATACGTGGCCGCGGCAGCCAAGTCTATTGCAGAGAACATGACCGCGCCGCTGATCATCATCAACAAGTCCACGGTTCCGATCGGGACGGGAGACTGGGTGGCCGACATTGTGAAGGACGCGCAGCCCAAGCCGATTCAATTCTCGGTGGTGTCGTGTCCTGAGTTTTTGCGCGAGGGATCGGCCATCAGCGATTTCATGTCCCCGCATCGGACGGTGATCGGCTCGATGGACAAGGATGCGGCGAACAAAGTGGCGCACCTGCACCTGCCCCTGCGCGCACCCATCGTCATCACGGACCTGCGCACGGCGGAAATGATCAAATACGCCAGCAATGCCTTCCTCGCCACAAAGATCTCCTTCATCAATGAAGTGGCCGACATCTGCGAGGCGCTCGGCGCAGACGTGAAAGAGGTGGCGGCGGGCATGGGTTACGACGCGCGCATCGGAAAATCCTTCCTCGATGCGGGTCTGGGCTGGGGCGGCTCATGTTTCCCCAAGGATGTGCAGGCGCTGGCCTACATGGCAAAGGAACAATCGCTCGAGACGCCCATCCTCGATTCCGTCATGAACGTCAACTATGACCGCCGCAAGGCCGCCGTCAAACGGACGGAGGAGATGCTGGGCGGTTCGCTGAAAGGCAAGACGGTCGGCCTGTTGGGTCTGGCCTTCAAACCCAACACCGACGATATGCGCGATGCTCCCTCCATTGACATTGCAAGCGAACTGGTCGAATCAGGCGCGAAGGTGCGCGGCTACGATCCTGTGGCGATGGAAGTTGCCCGTCCGCTGTTGCCCGCGGTGGAATTCCGCGACGATCCTTACGAAATGGCCAAAGGCTGTGACGCGCTGATCGTGGTCACGGAATGGAACGAGTTCAAGCAACTCGACCTCGAAAAAGTGAAAGGCCTGCTCAAATCCCCGGTCATCTTCGACGGGCGCAACATCTACGACCCGAAGACGATGAAGGAAATGGGATTCAAGTATCGCTCGATTGGCCGAGGGTTTAACGGGAAGTAGTCTCATAGTCGCCTTGTCTCATAGTCGGATAGTCGGCCTGACCGATTATCCGACTGCTTTTGAAATCACTCGACCATCAGACTATTTGGCTATATGACTAACCCTCCCGTTTGTGACTACACTGATTCGGATTATCAATCCTCCTTCTGGGACGAGGGCGGGCGCGCGTACGAAGACGCGGCCGAGGCCATCGCGCTGAAGCATCTCCTCCCGAAAAACGGACGTCTTATGCTCGAGATCGGCGCAGGCGCGGGACGCAACACGCCGCGTTACGCGGGCTTCGAGCGGATCGTCCTGCTCGATTATTCGCGCACGCAACTCGAACAGGCGCAGGCGCGGCTCGGCGCTTCGGACAAATTCGTCTACGTCGCGGCGGATGCGTACCGCCTGCCCTTCGCGGACGGTCTCTTCGACGGGGCGACGATGATCCGCACCCTGCATCACATGGCCGACGCGCCGAAAGTTTTGGCTGGCGCGGCACGCGTGATGCAGAACGATTCCATCTTCATTTTGGAATTTGCCAACAAGCAAAACCTGAAATCCATCCTGCGCTGGCTGTTGCGCCGACAGAGTTGGAGCCCGTTCACGCGCGAGCCTGTCGAATTCGTCAAACTCAATTTCGATTTCCACCCGCGCACCGTCTTCGACTGGCTGGCCGAGGCAGGCTTCGTCGTCGAAGCGAAGCGCACCGTCTCCCACTTCCGCCTCGGACTGCTGAAACGCGTCATCCCCGCGAAGTGGCTGGCCGCTGTGGATGGACTGATCCAGCCGACAGGAGAGTGGTGGCAGTTGACGCCGTCGGTCTTCGTCCGCACAAGGCGCGTAGGACAAACCCACGCCTTTGGCGGGGCAGGTGTTGCCAATTTGTCCAACAGTGAGGTGATATTCCGCTGTCCAGAATGTGGACACAGCCCACTCGTCCAGAAAGAAGCGGAGGTGGGCTGTCCCGCATGTGGACGCCGCTACGAATTCCGCGACGGCATCTACGATTTCCGCCAGTCGGTTTAAAAGCAAAATCCAGGTTTCTTTGAGAGACCTGGATTTTTTGTAAACTACTTGCCCGCGCGGATCTTCTTTCCGCTGAGGGGATTGCCGAAGAGCGGGGCGAACAGGCAGAAGTCGAACACGCCTGCCGCGATCATCACCAGCCCAACGAGCGCCAGGATGATGCCGCCCGTGCCGCCCATTGTCACCCAGCCAACATACACAAGAACGAGTCCGACAACGGCGCGCAAAACGCGGCCAGCGGTGGAAGCCATGAAGGAAACGAAGGGGTTCATTTGATTTCTCCTTTGGATTGATTTTTCCCTATTGTAGGAGATGCGCGGGATTCTGTCTGTGACAAAGTCACACTGGATTATTCCAATCCCGCCTCGTCCAGGACCTCGATCTGGCCGCGGCCCACACGGACGAATCCCCGCGCCGACAGGTCTTCGAGCAGGCGGGAGATGACTTCGCGCGAACTCCCCAATTCGGACGCGATCTCCGCGTGGGTGATACGGATCGGGTTCTGGATCCGGGCGCGGGTCGCGAGAAACGAGGCGAGACGCGCGTCCATGCGTTGGAACGCGACTTCGTCCACGATAGCCATCAGGGTGGAGAGCCGCTGCGAGAGCAGGTCGAAAACGAATTCACGCCAGGGGTCGAAGCGTCTCACCCAATCGCGAAAAACATCGGACGGGATGATGACGGCCTCGGCATCCTGCTCCACCGTGGCGACGGCGGGAAAATTGTTACTGCTGAGGATGGCGTTGGCGGTGAGGATGCAGGATTGACCCGTGCCGAAACGGTAGAGCGTGATCGCACGTCCCGTCTCGCTGACCTTGTAGACGCGGACGACGCCCGAAAGCAGGAGCGCGATCCCCTCCACGCGGTCACCTTCGAGGAAGACATCCTGCCCCGCAGGGATGTACGCGAACGAAGCCGCGATTTGAAACTCGCGGACGAGAGACTCGTCCGCGAGCAGGAAATTTGGCAGGGATGCGCGTGCGCGCTGGAGTTGTGCTGAATCGAGCATGACTTACGTCAACCGCTTGCGGACCTCGGCGCTGAGGAAGTCCATGGCCCAGACCACGATGACGATGGCAAAGATGGCGGTGCCGGCCTGGTGGTAGGCAAAGGTGTTGATGCGCTGGCTGAGGTAGTAGCCGATGCCGCCGCCGCCCACGTAACCGATGATGGTGGAGATGCGGACGTTGATGTCCCAGTGGTAGATGATGAACGAGATGAAATCGGGGACCACCTGCGGGATGACGGAATAGACAACCGTGTGCAGGCGCGGCGCGCCGGTGGCGGTCACGGCTTCGATGGGACCGGCGTCAATGCTTTCGATGGCCTCGGAAAACAGTTTGCCCAGCGAGGCGATGGTGACCACGGTGAGCGCCAACATGCCCGCGAAGGGACCATAACCGAGCCAGAAGGCGAAGACCGTCGCCATCACCAGCGGGTCGTAGGAGCGCATCAGGTTGAAGAAGGAACGGAAGATGTAGTAAACCGTTGTGCCGATCACGCCTCTGCGCATGATGTTGCTGGCCGCCAGAAAACTGAGCGGCGCGGCAATGATGGTGGCAATGGTGGTGGACATGAGCGCCATGAAGATGGTGACGAACATTTCGCGCGTCACATCCTGCAATGCCTGGCTGGGCTTCATGCCTCCCACGGAGACATTGGTATCCACCTGGAGTTTGCTGGGGACGCCGTCCACTGTGACGGCGATGGGTTTGGCATCCACGCTGGCGGCGAAGTGACCGTCGGCGTCGGTGACGGTACGGATGGCTGTCAGGATTCGTCCATCGGGGAATTGCCAGCGGATGACGATCTCTGCGTTGGGGCTGAGGTCGAAGCCTTCGAGGGTGAAGGTCTCTTTCTCAGCCGCGCAGGCTGGGGTGGCGATCAGCCTCGGGCCGGAGGAGGCCGGCACGGGGTCCGGGGCGGAACCGCACGGGATGGCAAAGGGAATCTCGATGGTGGTGGTCGTGAAGTCGCGCGTGACCAGGTCGGGCGAGAGGATTTCGCGGATGATTTTCTCGCCGTTGGGCAGGTTGCTGATCAGGCCGGGAAAGTCTATTTCGGTGACGTTCCATGAGACGCCCAAAACAAGTGCCAGCAATGCCAGTAGCAGAATATTAAGCGTAATGCGAAAGGCGGTTGGACGTTTCATTTACACCAGCCTTTCGCGCACTTTGGCGCTGAAGTAATCGAGCACGATCACGATTACGGCGATGGTAACGAAGACAGCGCTCACGCCGCGCATATCGCTGATGCGGATGAGTTCGATGAGCAGGAAGCCGATGCCGCCGCCGCCCACGAAACCGACGATGGTGGCGGAGCGCACGTTGATGTCCCAGCGGTAGATGGTGAAGGCGGTAAACGGCGGGACGATCTGCGGGATGACGCCGTAGCGCACCACCTGAACCCAGTCCGCACCTGTGGCACGGATGGCTTCGATGGGACCGGGGTCAATGCCTTCGATCACTTCCGAATAGAGTTTGGCGAGCGCCGCGACCGAGTGAACCGCCAGCGCCAGCATCCCGGCGAACGGCCCCAGGCCGACGATTTTCACGAAGATAAAGGCAATGATGAGCGCTTCGATGGAACGCAGGATGTTGAGCAGGGTGCGGACCACCACATAGACGGCAAAGGTGGCGGGGTTGCCGCTCATCAGGTTGCGGGCCGCGAGAAAACTAATGGGGATGGCGAATACGATGGCAAACAATGTCGCCATGAGCGCCATGGCAATGGTGGTCACCGCGCCTTTCAGCACTTCATTGCCGACAAAGGAAAGTTCGTAGCCGCCGATGGGGCGGTACTGGTCGAAGTAAACGCGGTGGGGGAGCGAGATGGTCGGGTCGGGCGCGCCCGATAAGGCGGTGGTTGGGACATGGAAGACGGCGGTCAGCGAACCGGTTTCGTCGGTAGTCTGCACCAGCATGGCGTCTTCGTTCCCGCCAAGCATACGGGCGTTGCCGATGGGCGTCTCCCACCAGATTTCGGTCTCGGCATTCGGCCACATCCCGCTGACGTTGACGATGACCGTTTCCAAAACGGCGGCGCAATCGGGGGTGGCGATGGCAACCTTGCCGTCCATTTCGTGGCGCGCGGCCGGGACATCTGCGCCGCAGGGGACGTATACCTCGACCCACATTTGGTTCAACTCGCGCCGTTCCTGGATGAAGTCGGGCCGGAGCATGGGGCGGACGATCTGCGCGGCGCGGTTCATATCCGCCTGAGAAAAGTCAATTTGAAGGACTTGCCAGCCGATGCCGTACGCGGCGGCGAGTCCCGCGAGGACGGGGAGCAGGATTCCGCTTCTTTGGCCGCCTGCCTGGCGGACGGCGTCCCAGATATTCCACAACCAGACGAGGGCGGGAGAAATGTACCAGCGCGGATCGGCGTACCAGAGCGTCGTCAGCGTCAGCACGGCAAAGCCGATGAAGATGGACACGCCGCGATAACGCTGGCGCGCGGCAAACTGTCCCAGCCCCGGCAGGAGGGCGGAGAGCAGGGCGGTCAGCAGGGGTGAAGCGTTCGGTTTCGATGAGGCAGTCATGGAAGGCTCACAGGCTGGCGGCGCGGACTTCCTGTGCTTCCTCGCCGTAGATCTCTTTGAATTTGGCGCGGTCAATTTCCTGCGCCGAACCTTCGAAGACCTTCACACCATCCTTCAACGCCACCACCCGCGTGGCGTAGCGATGAACGAGGTCCAAAAAGTGCAGGGAACAGATAACGGTGATTCCCTCTTTGTTCAATTGTTCGAGATATTGCAAAATGGAATGCGAGAGGACCGGGTCGAGGCTGGCAACCGGCTCATCCGCCAGAATCAACTTCGGTTCCTGCATGAGGGCGCGGGCGACACCCACGCGTTGCTGCTGCCCGCCGGAGAGGGCGTCGGCGCGTTCCCCCGCCTTGTCCGCGATGCCCACGCGATCGAGCGCGTCGAGGGCGCGTTTCTTTTCGTCTGCCGACCAGAGACCGATGAGGCTCATCCACGGGTTGACGTAACCCAGCCGTCCCGAAAGCACATTGGTCATCACGCTGGAGCGTTTGACGAGGTTGAATTGCTGAAAGACCATGCCGATCTTGCGGCGGATCTGGCGCAGTTCGGCCGGCGGCGCGGCAGTGATGTCCACATCATCCCAGAGAATCTTGCCTTCCGTGGGGTCTATCAGGCGGTTGATGCAGCGGAGCAAAGTGGATTTGCCCGACCCCGACAGGCCAATCACGACCAGGAACTCGCCATCCTTTACATCAAAGGAGACGTTCTTCAATGCCTGCGTGCCGTTGGGGTAGGTTTTGGATACGTTTTGGATTTTCAGCATGAGCGGCCTCGTGACACCCCCCTCTGGCTCCCCCCATTTTCTCCGAAAATGGGGGGAGTGGCGCGGAGCGCCGAGGGGGGACAGAGCGAAAAAAGAGGGAGGACATTCCGCCCTCCCTCTTTTCTAAAAAGGGATGTGTTTACTTACCCATCAAGGAAGTTGTGTCCACGCCGGAGGCTTCGAGGTAAACGCGAAACTCGTCGTAGAAGGTGTCGTCCACGACCTTCAGGCCCTGAATGTCGTAGCCGCCGTTCTTCAACAGGGCTTTGCCATCCTCGGTCTCGGACATTTCCAACAGGGCGGCGGTGATCTTCTCGCGGATCTCAGCCGGGACGTTGGGAGCGAAGGAGACGTTGTCGTTCGGGATGATGGGATCGCTCATCCAGATGACCATGACCTTTTCATTGACATCCGGGAAGTCCTTCGAGATGTCGGGAGTCGGGGCATAAGTGGCGCCAAAGTCGCAGATTTCGCCCTTGGGGCTGAGGTAGATGGACTTGACAACCGTGCTGTGTCCCTGCACCCACGCGCCGGCCTTGACATTGACACCGGCAGCCTTGAAAATGCCCAGCGGAATGACGTAGCCAGAGGAGGACAAAGGATCGGTCCAGCATGGTTTCTTGCCGTCGAACTGAGCCAGTGCAGTGGCGGCATCGGCGGTGTTTGTGCCGGTAGCGGCATCATAGTAGGATGTGT
>DYKX01000153.1 GCA_020722375.1 Anaerolinea thermophila | reverse complement strand
TGTACCTGTGTACCTGTATACTTTTGTACCTGCATACCCAACCATGGCAATCCGCATCCTCTCCGTTTTTGGAACCCGTCCCGAAGCCGTGAAAATGGCGCCCGTGGTCAAGCAACTGGCGCAGACACCCGGCGTCGAGTCGCGGGTGTGCGTCACCGCGCAACATCGCCAGATGCTGGATCAGGTTCTGGATTTGTTCGACATCCAGCCTGACTACGACCTCAACCTGATGCGCGAAGACCAGTCTCTCGCGGACCTGAGCGCGGCCATCTTCACCCATCTGGATCCCGTTTTGACAGATTTCCAGCCCGACTGGATTCTCGCCCAAGGCGACACGACCACCGTCGCCATCACCTCCCTGCTGGCATACTATCGCCGCGTCCGCTTCGGACATGTGGAGGCGGGACTGCGCACCCGCGACAAATGGCAGCCCTTCCCCGAGGAGATCAACCGCCGCGTGGCTGGCGTGATTGCCGACCTGCACTTCGCCCCCACCGATTGGGCGCGCCAAAACCTGCTCCGCGAAGGGATTGAAGACTCCATAATCAAGGTGACTGGCAATCCAGTCATTGATGCGTTGAACGTGGTCAAACAACAGCCTGAGCCGCAGGAAATCACCGAACTGCTTCAACGGCTTGGAGTTTCATCCTCGGAGCGCGGACTTGAGTCCGCTCCTGGCAGGTGGACTGGAAGCCCGCAATCCGATGGCGATGCTGGAAAACTCATCCTCGTCACCGCCCACCGCCGCGAGAATTTCGGACAGCCGCTCGAGGACATTTGCGAGGCCCTCAAACAACTGGCCGCGCGCGGCGACGTGGAGATTGTCTACCCCGTCCACCTGAACCCGAACGTGCAGGAACCTGTCCACCGCCTGCTGGACAGCGTGCCGCGCATCACTCTCCTGCCGCCGCTGGATTACCTGCCTCTCATCCACTTGATGAAACGCTCCCGCCTCATCCTGACCGATTCGGGCGGAATCCAGGAGGAGGCGCCTGCCTTCGGCGTTCCCGTGCTCGTGCTGCGCGAGGTGACCGAGCGGCCGGAGGGGGTGGCCGCGGGGGTGTTGAAACTCGTCGGGACGGCAACCCCGCGCATCGTCGAGGAAGCGAACCGCCTGCTGGACAACGCGTCCGCCCACGCGGAGATGGCCCGGGCGTCGAATCCGTATGGAGATGGTCATGCCGCGCAACGTATTGTGGAGTCGCTTGTCCAATTTTCTCGTTAGTGCTTTGTAATGTAGACAAAAGAGTAATTTGGGTATAATTCAAATGTGAAACGTGTTTTCCCGCTCTTGATGGTTTTAATTTTCTTTCTGATGGTTGGGACGCCTGTACAGGCTCAATCGTCGGGAGGAGAATATTTTAAAGAGACGGGACACTATGTGAGCGGGGAATTTTTGGCCTATTATCGAAGCGTGCCAAATGCCACTGTCCTGTTTGGCTATCCAATTACAGAAGCCTTTCCAAAGAATGGGCGGACAATCCAATATTTCCAACGCGCCCGTTTTGAACTGTACCCCGAACTGCCCGCCGGTCAGCGCGTGCGACTCTCTCCGATCGGAAAGGCCCTCTATACGCCGGGCGAACAGCTCAATCTTTTCAATCCCTTTGCCTGCCGCTATTTCCCCAGTACAGGCTACTCGGTTTGCTATGCCTTCCTCGATTTCTTCAAGGCTAACGGCGGCGTGGAGCGGTTTGGACAGCCAATCTCCCCGTTCGAATACCGCAACGATCTGATCGTCCAGTATTTTGAAAACGCCCGTCTCGAGTGGAAGCCCTGGCTGTCCGAGGGACAGCGCGTCAGCGTGGCCGATCTGGGCAGGTCGTACTTCGACGCTCAAAAGGAAGACCCAAACCTCCTGAAACCAGTGAAAAGCAGCGAAAGCGGGACGCTCATCCAATTGCATGTGTCCGCCTTCGTCTGGAAAGCCGTCACACTTGCCAGCGACCAGCAACTGGTCTACGTCATCGTGCAGGACCAGAACCTGCAACCGGTCTCGGGCACGCAGGGCACGGCTACCATCCGCTGGGCCGATGGAAACACCAGCACGATCAGTTTTTTCACCAATAGCAGCGGCGTGGGAATTGTGCCGTTGAGCTTCGTCAACCAGCCCTACGGAAAAATGGTGAACATCGAGATCTACGTCACCAAAGACGGGCTAGACGCCACGACCACCACCTCGTTCCGCATCTGGTACTAGGACAAAACATGACTCACCCCGAATTTAATCTTTAGCCACGGATTTCACAGATTTACACAGATTTGGCCGACTCCTTTCTTTGGAGTCGGCCAAAAAAATTAAAATCCGTGATAATCCGTGTAACACCTGCACTGCACCAAACGCAGTGCGGTGCAAGTGTCTGTGGCAAATTTCTTAAGTTTGGGGGTACTCATGTTTATAACGTGAACACCGGGCCGTCTTCGCAGGCCAGAAAACTTTCCTCCGAAATTTCAACCGAGCAGACGCCGCACTTCGCCAGTCCGCCGCAGGGCATGGGCGCGACGATCAACACCTGCGCCTCACGCGGGACTTTGAGCGCGCGGCTGTTTCCGACGCGTGCGCGCCAGCCCTCGCGCGTCACGGCCAGCGCGAGATAATCTGCCCAGTGACAGATCTCCTCCAGCGCGGCCATTGGGCGGATCTCCACATCGTTGGGCAGGTCTTCGGGCGGATTGTTGCAAACGAGGGAAATGGCCGCGTCCTGCTTCAACGCGAGGGGAAGCAGTCCGAGCAGATAGGCGGGAGGAACATCGTCCGCGACAAGCGCCACCCGACGCGCGGCCGCGGGAAGCGCGAATCCGCGCCCGAGCGGGCCGCGTAGATGGATGGATGTGCCTGGAGTCCACGCGGCGGGCAGGGACGAGGCGGCGAGGAACCCGTCCGCGAGGGGAGAGGCCGAGAAAACCGCGACCGCCAGAGGGTCGTTGGAAGCGGGGTTGTAGGCGAGGAGGTATTGTCCAGGCGCGGGGACGAGAGTCGGCGGGCAGGAAATCCGCGCGGCGGCGCGGCGTTCCTCCAGAAACCGTTCGGTGATTCTTCCTTCAGGCATGGCCGCATGTTAACATGGTTACCATGGAGGAGCAAGCGGTATTGGGTATAATAAGCGCATAATTTTCATCAAAAATCGGAGGATGACATGAACATTGCATCGGCGTTTCAAGCGATTGCCACTTTTTCCTGGCTGATCTTTTTTGGCGCGCTGGTCATGATTGCGGTGCGCGCATCGCGCAAGCAGGGGACCCGCGGCTTGACCACGGCAACTCTCGTTTTATTGGTTGTCGCCCTGGTGATGACCACCCTGGGAGCAGGCCTGGTTTTCATCGAACCGTATGAAACGGGTGTGGTTGTGACGGTTCTTTCAGAAACCGGTATGAGACCCGATCCGCTGAGTTCGGGCCTGCACTGGATCGTGCCGTTTGTGGAACGGGTGGAACGCTACCCGATCTCGATCCAAACCTTTACGATGGCACGCACGGAATCGGAAGGGGAAACGCTGGGCGAACTCACTGTGGAAGCCCGCACCTCCGATGGTCAGCGCATCTGGGTGGATTCCTCCGTCATCTATCAGATCGAGCCTTCGGTGGTCACCACCATCCACAAAGAGTGGCAACACCGTTATCAGGATGACCTGATCCTGCCGCAGGCACGCGGCATTATCCGTGATGCCGTATCACAATACCGCGTGGAAGAGGTGCTCAGCACCAAGCGCTTTGACATGGCAAATCAGATCACCACAGAGCTGGAAAAAGTGATGTCGGAGAACGGCCTGACGCTGGTAGACTTCGTCCTGCGCGATATCACCTTCACCGAGGAATATGCCCAATCGATTGAGCAAAAGCAGATCGCCGAACAACAAGCCCTGCAGGCCAAGTTTGTGGTCGAGCAGAAGAAGCAGGAAGCCGAGCAGGCCCGCCAGGTGGCGCAGGGCCAGGCCGATGCTGCCGTTATTGCATCCAAGGGCGCGGCCGAAGCGCGCATCATCCAGGCAGAGGCGGAAGCCAAGGCCAACGAGTTGCTCGCCGCATCGCTGGCAGGTCACCCAGAACTTCTGACCTGGCTGTACATCAACAAACTGGCCGAGAATATTCAGGTGATGCTGCTTCCCTACGACTCGCCGTTCCTCTTCCCGTTGCCAGAAGTCACCACACCATAGGTGGTCAATACAAGCCCTTAAAGGTCGGCAATGACCTTTAGGGGCTTTCGGAGGACCATGAATCCACAGCATCCATCTGGAAAACAAATCCGCCTGACAAGTCTCTCCTCCTGCGCGGGCTGAGCATCCAAACTAAATGCGGAAACGCTGGCGCAGGTTCTGCGCCCCATGCAAGGACTCTTCAAAACCGCGGACTATCCCGACCTGTTGGCGGGACTCGACGGTCCTGACGACGCGGCGGTCTGGCGGCTGGATGAGACGCGGGCCATCGTGGTGACCACGGATTTCTTCACCCCCGTGGTAGATGATGCCTGCGACTACGGTTCCATCGCGGCGGCCAACAGTCTTTCTGATGTGTATGCCATGGGCGGCAGGCCGTTCCTGGCGCTCAACGTCGCGGCCATGCCCGACAATCTGCCTGTCGAAATCACGTCCGAGATTCTGCGCGGGGGCGCGAAAAAAGCACTTGAGGCGGGAGTGGTCATCGCAGGCGGACACACCATTAACGACAAGGAGCCAAAATACGGCCTCGTGGTGGTCGGATTCGTGGACCCGCGTCAGATGCTGACGAAAGGCGGTCTCCGTCCAGGCGACGCGCTGGTGCTGACGAAGCCCCTCGGCTTCGGGGTGACGACCACCGCCCTGAAACGGGAACGCGCCGAAGGTCCCGATGTGACCGAGGTGGTGGATTGGATGTCACGGTTGAACAAGTCCGCCTCCGAACTGGCGGTCGAATTTGGCCTGCGCGGCGGGACGGACATCACGGGTTTCAGCCTGGTCGGTCACGGATTGGAAATGGCTGAGGCGTCGGGCGTGTCGCTCCAATTGGAGTATGAAAAAATCCCGTTGATGAGTTGTGCGCGAAAATACGCCGAGATGGGCGCGTTCGCGGGCGGCGCGTTCGACAATCGTTCGTACTACCGTTCCAGCGTGGTTTTCAAAAAAGAATTGGACGAGCCCGCCGAGATGCTGCTCTTCGACCCGCAGACCAGCGGCGGATTGTTGCTGGGCGTGCCGCAGGATAAACTATCTTCTTTCTTGAAACGCGCCGAAGAGATCGGTCAACCCGCCTGGGTGATCGGCACGGCCAAAGACGGAAAAGGAATTGAATTAATCTGAAGGAGATTGTAGAATCACCA
>DYKX01000015.1:5913-30312 GCA_020722375.1 Anaerolinea thermophila | reverse complement strand
CGCCCGGAGGAGGGATGGTGACGGAGTGCAGGTTGGTCAGTTTGATGACGGAGGAGTAGAGGCGCATGGGAGGGTGGTTGGGTGGTCGGGTTACAATATGATTGCCTGATCGTTTCGTTGTTCTTTCCACCAGCCCAGGCTATCCACAAAAAAGGCATCTTGGTTGAAAGCGATGCTCCAAATCTGATCGCTCAAAGCACCACCGGGTCTACGCACACGTAATTCGTGAAGTTCAAATAATGGGGGCAGCGCACGACCAAATTGGATAGTGGCAGGATGTTGGTCTACAAACCAAGCAACAATTTGCTTCCGGCCGAGATGACGGTTTAACAGCCGCAAACGCAGTCCCGGATCGGTGCTTACTTGTAAATCACTTATGACAGTTACACACGCCTTCCGTCCATACACTTGCTCTTCGCTAACCTCAAACCAGACCTTGCGTGTTTTTTCAAGCAGGTTGGTTAAGACAAAAAATCCGTATACGCCAAGCAATTCTTTGGGATTTTTCCCAATCAACTTCCCATAGCGTTTTTCGCGAGCAACATCTTCGGGCCAATGGTTTGCTAACTTGTCCAGATACGCCAGATATTCCTGCTCTTCGAGTTCGGTGAAAATCCCGCGCCGTAACAGAAACATCAGGTTATAACGTTTTGCAGGTAAGCCAGGATCGGTGGCGCGTTCATCCAGAATGGCCGCCTCAAAACCGCTGCCTCGAAAGGTAAGCAACGGTTGTAAGATACCTTTCTCTTCATATCCACGATATGCCCCCCATGCCTGACTACTGCTTTTTCCTGTCAATGCTTCAATTGTCTTGCCTAATTCGTCTTCCACTCGTGGCCGTTCATCTGGCTGAAACATTGACTGAACTTTTCGGCGCGCTTCGGTAAATTCGGCAGGGGCGTGTTTTCTGATGTAATGTGCAAAATCTGTTGGCTTTTGATAGGCTTCTTCAACCAATGAGTACAACTCTTTACGGGAAAGATGCTGATCCGATAAAAGGCGTTCGGTGAGGAAATGGTACACATATTCTGGAACCAGGGCGATGGCGCGATTTGGAATTGATAGAATCTTTTCGTGGCGCGCCAAGCGACCAAAACGCTGAATGAACTGGGCAGCAGTGCGGGCTTCGTAAATCAGCAAGTCCTTGCCGGTTTCATCCTTGAAGTCAATACCCACTTCAATAGTGGATGTTCCAACAGTGAACTGCTTCTTCACAGCCTGCTCCCGCTCTTGAGACGAGCTAAAGCCATGTATTTCACTAACAGTCTTCCCGGGGAATTGTTCACGCAAGGTCTGAGCCAGTGTGATTGCCCCAGCGACAGAGTCCAATATGGTGACCAATCTGGCCTGAGGATAGTCGGCAAAGAACTTTCCCAATTCTGGCAAGTACGCCAGTAAAGTTTCCACACTCTGCCAGCGACGCAAATCGGCAGGCAAGAGAGTCAATTGCAAGGAGTGGGCAATCGTGCGGGCTTGAGGGGATATTGACGGCTCGGCTTCTACAATTTCGACAGGCAGTTGTAGTTGTCTCTCCAACCATTCTCTGGCAGGCGATTCGGGAGTAGCCGAAGCAAAGGTAAAAACGCGTCCATAGTGAGGATTAATGGCGTGCAACGTTCCTACGAGGTAAGCAACATCGGCCATCTGCTTCACATTGTAGAGGTGGAACTCGTCGAAGACGAACTGTTGGTACTGTCCCATAAGAGCAAAGAGACGCGAACCTATTCCTTTTGACCCTGCGTACAAGCCAAAGAATGTATAAAACAAGATATCTGGATTAGTAAGGATAGTTGGCTTCCAGTTCATCAATGTTTCAAATGTCGTGGCATGTTGGACCTTGTCTAGTGTATCTTGCCAATAGTCAAGCTGTTGGCTGTCAATTCGCAGCAGGCGGTAATCATCAGTTGGGTCTATCAGCGGTTTCAAGGCGTTTTCTTGGTCACGAATCAGTTCATTGGTTGGATAGACTCCAAAGGCTGGCACCTTTTCATTGATAGCATAGGCGTAACTGCCCAAAGTTTTGCCACTTCCGGTGGGCGTGACGAGGAAGAGGCACAAGGTCTTCTTCCCCGTCAACGCTTCTTGCGCCAGCCGATAAACTTGACTTTGATAAGCATAAGGCTTTAAATCCCCAAGCCAATTTTCATTGATCTGCTCAAAGGCAAGAGGAGAGATGTTTACTGTAAGGGCTGGCATAATCACTCTTTTTTCTTGCGCTTCGCTTCCGGCTGTCGAGCCAAGAAGCGCATTTGAGCCGGGAGTCGAACGAGATCTTCGCCAAAGTGAGCCTCAAAGTATGGGCTGCTGGCGAAATGGGCATTGGCCAACAGGCGGGTAGGCAGGCTGGCTGCAACCAGATCACACACTTGTGGGTCAGTTTCGAGATCACGCCAGTTGAGCAGGGTGTTACTTTGAAAAGTCCCTTCTTTCTCTTTTACTTCTTCTGCTGCGAGTAGGACTACGCGCGCCTTTGCCGGAAACTTACCCAACCGTATTCGAACGGATTTCTCTGCCAACAAGCCTTGCAGTACAGGGGCATCAGGTAGGGTTGTGGGACTGGCTGCCAGTATGTAGAAAACAAATCGGCAACCAGGTCGTAACATGCGAGCGAATCCCCAATCAGGGTATCCTAGCGAGGGCGGTTTGCCAGGGTAGGCATATCCTTCCCGAATGGTGTTCCACTGGACCAAACGATGAGCAAAATTTTGAGGCGCGGCAGGTGTAACGTACAAGCGCCCATTCAGAGGAGCTAACTCTTCCACATAATGCGGTTCTTGCGTCAGTTGGGCATAGGTATAGGTTTCACTCTTTACCAATCCTAACGCGTAGGTCAAAGCATAGTTGTGGATAAAGGCTCCCGTTTCATAGACCTTGCCGCGCTCAACAGTGGCATAAAAGACATAATCCAGCAGTTCAATAGCACCCCGATAAATTTGCATGGGGGCACCTCCTATCACACCGCAAAGGATGCCGATTGATCGTTCAGGCCTCGCAAGAAATCCTTAAGGCGGGTCTCATCCTGGTTCAACGCTCTTATATCTTGCAGTATGGCATCTAGTTTTTCGCCTCCAACCATCTCGAAACGCCCAGGTAGGTTCCCGGTTAGTTTCTCCAGCACTGAATCAACATGCTTTTGAAAGTCAGCCAGATTGAGGTCACCGCTTGTCATATCAATTTCCGAGTCGTCTCTAAAAGCATCATATAAGGCTTGAGTGAACTCAAGGTTAGCAAACAACTCTACATCAGAAAAGGCGACAGCAAGCACGTGATTGCGGACAAACCCCTGGCGAGTGCCCTCCTTACCGTAGCGAGAAGTGCGCAACAGGTTTCCAAGTACATATACGAATTCATCAGCAGTCAAGTCCACAGAAGTCTCCACAGAGGGCAGGAAGACTCCTGGAGTGGTGTAATCGTACTCAGTGATCGTGCCGGAGGTATGCTCCGCTTCGTTAATCACGTTGAACTTGACCTGCTTCTGAATGATTTCGTAGGGACGAACGCTGAAACAGGTATCGGTCATCAGGCGGGCCTTGCGCGCTCCTTCACCTTCCACAGCGGCGTAGCCGTAAATCAGGCAGTCAGGGCAATGGGTACAAAGCTTTTCGGTCAGGTAGCAATCATCATAAAAGCTCTCCATCCGGGTAGCCTCTTCCCCATAGCTAACTTTTCCATCTTTGATGGCGTATGGAAAGATTCCGTACTGCCGCAAAAGCGCCTTGCCAGTACGCCGCTCGGGGGCGACCTGCTTGCGTTTGAACACCACCAAGCGACTGACCTTCTCGCCCGCATGAACAATACCTGCCGGTGTATCTTCTACGTCCTGTTGCTCGCCACCCTCAGTAGTGAAAATGGCATAGGACTTTGTCTCTCGTAACAAGATAATACTGGCGTAGCGGTTGGTTGGTGTGCGAGGTATCGTGGGGATGAAATACTGTGCATAGTCTTGCAGGGATTCGATTGTCATTTTATGCCTCCATCGATTCAGATTCTGTTGATGCGGCGCGAGCCGCTTTTTGCTCTTTATATTCATTCCACAGCCCAGAGAGGTTTCTGTCTGTGTAGTAGTAGATACCGTCAGCCAGAGCGTTCTCCAGGCGTAAAAAACGGGCAAAACTGCCCCCAGCGCGAGTCAGGTAGAGACCATCCACCAGCAAATCCGTGAATTCGCCAACCAGTTGGCCCAATTCCTTGCCCCAGGGGCGCACGAAAACTTCACCGCGCTTGCTGCCTTGCCGCCGTTCCAAGCCCTTGAGTAATGTGCCAGCAGCCAATCGTTTCAATTCGGCGACGCTCTGTTCCGAAGGTGGTTTCCCGCTGAGAGCTGCTTGGCGCATTTCGGGAATCATTTTCTGCGCTTTGCGCATGGCGGATATACCTTCGCGAAATAGCAACTCATATCGCCGCGCCTTGCCTCGTCCAGTGGTGAAGTTAGGCAGGGCAATTTCCAGTGACTTCTTTGAGATTTCTTCGACTAAATCCATCATTTCACCTCCGTGAATTTCTGCCTGTGTTTCCAACAAGATCTGGCAGGCAGTAACCAATGTGGGATAAGGAGAGTCGCCGTTATTTAGACGGCCATACTCTTTGTAAAAGGTAGCCCCAGCCAGTGGAGAAGAGTTTACCTTTTCCAACCTTGCCGAAATATATTTGTCTTTAGTGTTTCGATTGGGCGCGTGCACGTCTGCTGTCACAGTCCACAAGGCAGCACTCAGGTCAAGCGCCATTTCCAAGCCACTGCGCTTGCCCTTTTCCCGCCCATAGAGGGATACTTCGTCCGTGCGCTCGCCTAGTAATCCTCGTAAAACTGGCGGCGGCCCATCGAGAGTGATAGTAGCCTTTAGTTCAGCAGGGTCAGCCACTGGCAGGTAGGGTCGCTCGGTAACGTACACCTTGCAACTGGTCAACCCGCTGATAATCGCCGCGACGAAAAGGGCTTTGGCCCAGGCTTCGGTGCGAGTAGCGATACGGGCATCATCGGATTCCGACTCGCGGGCTGCCTTTTCCCAAGTGATCAGATAGTAGTGCGGCTGGACAGTGATACGTCCCAGCGACACTCGCTCGCCGACAAAACTACGTCCACCCCATCCAGAAATTTTGGTTGCTTCTCGAGCCAACACATCTTGTAAATCTTCCAGCCAATTGGGGTCAAAGGTTTGTCGTTCCAACCAATAGTGCGGTAGACCCCAGTCTTTACCGTAGTCACGTATTGGCATACTGGTCACCTGATGGAAAGGTTTCAATAATGGCACGAATAAGCGTATATGCTCTGGCGTGAAAGAGAAGGTGGGCAGTACATAAAGATAAATGCGGCGAGAGTTTTTATAGTGTGCGGTCGAAGGTAAGCCCATGCCCATAATTTTGCGCAAAATGAACTCCAATTGACAGACCGGGCACCACAAACGGTTTCCTTGAGGAGCTTCAATTGCAGGAAGAACACGGTTGGAGAAAACCCGTCCAAAGTCATCTAGAATACCTGCACGCAGTTCTCGAGTGTATTCACTAGCGCGATTGCAAATGGAACAGACTTTTCCAGTGTGCCCTTTGCGTTTTGGAGTGATGTAATCGGCAAGCCCATCATTCGTTATCTTGCCAAACGGCGCAAAAGAAAGGTAAAGGTTTTCTTTCAGGTATGTTTCCAAATCCTGACGCAAACCCAGATCTGCTACGGCAGCCTCGCGCCCGGCGCGGATATCCACTTTTTGGATGGCTACCAGTACGCGCTGATGCAGGATGTTCAAAACATCTTCGGGAGGTAAGGATTCGGCAGAACGCGCTTCAAAGTCAGTGCCTCGCAAGAAATGATAGGCAATGACCAAAACATATTTTCCTAATCCCCCGCGCATCCAAATTCCAGCTTCCTGGCGCAGATTATCAGCAACATTCTGAGGAATAGAAAAATTCGTCAAGAACCATTCCACCCTGTTTTCCCCAGGGTTCAGATCGCGCAACAGCGTGTCCGTGTGGAGCAAATAGCGCCATGCTAACGACCAAAGTTCATTGAAGGTTTTATGTTCATCTCCTTCTAAAAGTGTAATTCCGTAACGCTGCTCAACCGTTTCACGCCAAGTTTCATCACTACGCTTTTTAGCCTCTTTTTCTATTTCATCAAAAGGTAGTTTTGCTTTGGGCTTCGATTTGATCGTTTCGTCACGTACGAATTCCAATAATGTTTGAACATCGGCAAAGGCATAGACGTAACGCTCGAAATCATATTTTGTGCCTCGCAGTCCATCACGAATGGCGTCTTTATTTCCACCTTGATTCAGCGTCTCCAGCACTTTGCTTGCAATGCTTCCGACAAAATTCTTATCTGCTTGTTCATTGGATGAAGCTGGCCCTATGTACAGCGCACCAGTGGCGAAATAGAGCAATGGATAAAAGCCCAATTCTGTTTCCAATTGTCGAGCGACAGCCTGATGGACTGTGTTCGTCAATACCCCTCGCACATCCTTAATCTGATGATAGTAAAGGGCATACTTTCCCGGCGGATTCTTCGTGGCAAAAGATGGCCCTAAGTCTGCCAAATAACCTTTCAGTGAAGACGCGGCCTCTTCTGGAGTCTGGACCGATGCAAAGCTATCCGCGAGTCGCACAAGGAGCCACAGGTGGGAGGCATTGGGATCATCGCTCAACAACGTATCACCGTGTCTGGAACTGCGTTTATGCACATTGGCTTCCCGCATCAGATGCTTATCTACCTGTGCGAAATCATCTAGCCCCAACCGCCGATATTCATCATCAAGTTGTTCCAGTGGAATACTGAACTCAGTAGAGTCCATGTTGTCAACCTGCCTACTTTTGTGTACTTCATGGATTGTAAAAAGTACTAATGCTTTACGAAATGTTTCCTCGTCCAAAGTAGATATCTGTACATTGCGCTCAACCAGAAATTTGATTAGTTGAGCCAATCCGAAGACCCCATTCACAATGTGAGAAAAATGTGATTGTTCTGGCAAGTGTTTATACTCTGGCCCCCCTTTAACTAGAATGAGATGATAGTTCCATTTCATCATTGCCGGGACATATTTTGCAATATATTCATTCAGAATATTTTCGATTTCCGGTAGCGTAATCATTGATATCTCCAAGAATATTGGTCACAGTTCCTTCTTTCCGATTGCCCCCTTTATATCCCCTTTCACCGGAATATCCTTATCTTACACCACAAGGTAGGCCGCATACATGGTCTACCCCTTGCGAGAGGTGGTCGAGTAGGGAACCATATCGAGACCCCTCATCCAATATCCTCACTATAAAAGTTGTAATTCTTCGCCATGCCTTTCACCCAGCGTTCCATTTCGCGGCGCAGGTCAAGGCCGCCCAGCACGATGCAGCCATCCCCGTAGGAAAGAAGCGTGCGCGCCGCTTCCCATACGTCGTCCGTCACGGCGTGGACTTCCGCGCTGCCATCCGCCTTGCGCGTGACCTGGGTCTCCGGGAAGCGATGGCTGATCTCCCCGCGTCCGATATCGGGCAGGAGCAGGTAATGGACGGGGAAACGCGGCGGCTGGCGATGGCGCGTCTCCACCATCGTCGGCGAAACGCGCAGACGCTCGTCATCCAGGAGGTAACTCAAACGGAAACGTAAAAAGGAGGCCTCGCCTCCCAGGGCGTTGTTCAGATCGTATCCCCGCAGGTACCAGTGACCATCCTGGAAGCGCAATTGGTACGGCGCAAGTTCGTGATACACGGGCTGACGGTCCTCGCGGCGCGGTGACAGATAATTGAACGCCAGTTTGCGATGCTGGTTCAACGCCCGCTCGACCGTCTCCCGCACGCGCGGCGGGATGACGCTGCGGTCCACATCCTGCTCGAAGTCCAGTGACACCTGCTCACTGGCATCCTCGATCCTGGTCCGCGCTTCGGGAGGCAGCCAGCCGATGATCTGCTGGACCAGGTCGCGCACCCCGGCCTGTTCGCCGACCGCATTATCGTATTGACGGGACAGGAGCGTCAGCGCCCGCAGCATTTCGGGAGAAAGGGAGACCCTGCCATAAGGCCCGGCGTCGTTCAAAATGTACGTGTTGGATTCGTTCAGGTAAAGGAAATCCACCCCCAGGCGATTCTTCAGGTGTGTGCGATCATGTTTGAAGGCCGATTTCCGCGCGCTGGACGCAGAGGAATACGCATCCGCTCCTACTGTTTGCAGGACGGACTGGATCAATTGTTCGCTGGACGCAGGCCCCTCCATCAAGCGTCTCAAGATTGCGAGAACCCGCAGGAAGGAAACCCAGTCACTGCCGCGCGTGGACACGAAGAGCCCTCCTTCGAAGATGTGACCATTATATTGAGTCCACTGCAAAAAGGCAATCTCACCGCGAAGATGCGACACCCCCTGGCACTGCCCGCCAGGGCAAGTGTGCACCGCACTCCCACTCCGCTTTGCTGCGGGGCTGCGTGCGTTCCCTGGCGCCGTGCGGCTTAAGCCGTACCAGGGCAGGTGTGGCGGCCTTCGCGGGAAAAAGGTTCTTGGGCATGGTTCAGAAAAGCCCAGTTTGTGGCAAAAACACCTTGGCTCATCTGTAAAGAATGTGCAACGTGACAGTCACTAAAGCAGATTCTTACTCAGTGTGAACCATGCAGAAAAAAGATAACAATGCTATCATGGCATTTGCTTTGGAAATTCAAAGCAAACTTGCTAAGTGGCAAAGATTAACAGACTTTGAAAAAAGAAGACTGCTTCAGATGACGGCTGAAGCAGTCTATATAAAGGGAAGCGTTCTTGTCGGCGTTCAACCAACTTTTGCGCTTTTACCTCTTACAACCCTAGCGAACGAGGAAATCAGGGTTGGTAACAGCGGTCCCGACGGGATTCGAACCCGCGATCTCGGCCTTGACAGGGCCGCATGTTAGGCCGCTACACCACGGGACCAGTTAACAGCGGGCGAGAGTTTACCATACGCATATACACGTGTCAATACGCGCCGCCTTGATAGAGCGCGGGATCGGTGGGAGTCTTTCCCGAGGGGTCATGCACGTAGACCCAATCACCGACATTCGCCCAATCGAAGAGCCAGTGCGCGTCGCCCATGGACAGGTTCACACATCCATGCGATTGGGGATAACCGAATCGAGTCCGCCAGTAGGCCGCGTGGAGGGCGCGGTCGCCGTCGAAGTACATGGTGTATGGAACATCTTCGAGATAATAAAAATCGGTGGGGTCGTTGTTCCGCATCGTCTCGGTCTCTTTCTTCTCGGTAATCGGGAAGAGACCTGGGCGAGTCCAGAACGGTTCCGCGCCTGTTGCGCCCATGGTGGCGAAAACCAGTTGATAGTTTTCGTAGACAGCGATCGTCTGCTCTTCGAGATTGACCTCGATCCAGCGTCCGTTGGTGACGCCCTCTGGCGGAGTGGTGTTGGGCGTAACGACGGCAACTTTTCGCCCCTCCACCCATTGATTGGGGCCGATCATGTTCCAGGCGGTATCGTTGATGACTTCGGTCTTGTAAACCTGGACAACCGTCAGGGAGGGGATGTTTTGGCCAGTCTCCGCCGCCCCGTAGCCAGGGGCCGATTGAACAGGAATCTGCTCAAAGGTCCAGCCGAAGGCGACGCGGGGCGTTTCGCGGAAGAGGAGTCCCTGAAAGGAGGAAAATTCGTGGACGCGGTTTCCGTCTCCCCTGATCCAATATCCTGAGCGCGTGAGAAAGTGATGCCCTGTCTCGTCCATGCTTTGATAGGAGATGTACACGAAACCTGGTGCGTAGATGAGCGCGTTCTCTGAATTTTCCTGTGCCTCCGCAAGGGTGGGAAAGAATTTGGGCGGCAGGTCGTCGGCCATGTGGAAATAGCGATAGGGGACCTGCGCCAGTTCGGGACTTGGTTTGGACGCGATGAACGGACGCGGGGGAATGGTCAAACCAATGCTGGCGAGGCTGGCGACGTAGGCAGATGGGCCAAGCGGCAGGCAGTCACTTGTCCCGTTCAGATACGCATCGGGAGAGCATACTACGCCGCCGCTGTATGATTCTTCTTCGGGGATCGCTCCCTGCGCCTGCACAGGGAAATGGCCGACGATCAAAAGTAACAGTAAAGCCAGATGGGAAATTTTCAATCTCATCCTATCCTCGTCATGAATTCGGCAGATTATAGCATGTCTGCCTTACGGTTCTGTTGGGTTCATTTCCGTTTGGATGCGCCAAACTTGACACAATGCCCTGCGTGTTCTAAAATAGCACCACGAAATTCGCAATTTCAATTTTCCGCGCGTTTCTCTGCGCGAATCCCCAAGGATGGCAACTTTGTCCAAATCTCGTACGCAACAAATGGTGGATCGCCTGCGGGAACTGCAGGCATCCTCACCTGATATAGAGGCCTCTGCAATTGTCAGTGTGGACGGTTTGAGCATCGCCTCTGCACTGCCGCACGGCGTGGAAGAGGACCGTGTCTCGGCCATGTCTGCGGCCATGTTATCGCTTGGCGAACGCATCGCTTCAGAACTGGGGCGCGGTTCGTTGGAGCAGGTTTACATCAAGGGCGAGAAGGGGTATGTCGTGCTCATGTCGGTTGGACAGGAAGCCGTACTCACCGCGCTGGCGCGCGAACAGGCCAAGTTGGGACTGATCTTCTTAGATATGCGCCGCGCCACAGAAGACCTGTCGAAATTGATCTAGTGGAGATTGTATGGCCTCTATTCAAAAAAGTGGTCTGGCTTATCCCAATAAATTTGGTCTGATTCTTGTGCGCGCCCTCGAGGAAGTGATGGGACGCAATGGTTTGAATGCCATCCTCAACCTTGGCGGCTTGAGCCATTACATCGAACATCCTCTGCCCGATAACCTGGAAAAGGGATTCGATTTTGCGGAAGTGGCGGCGGTCAACATGGCGTTGGAAGAGATGTACGGCCCGCGCGGTGGCCGCGGCCTCTCTCTGCGTGTCGGACGCGCCATTTTTGCAGATGGCTTGCGGAATTTCGGCGCGCTGGCGGGAGTGGGCGATCTGGCGTTCAAAGTTCTGCCGCTTCAAGCCAAACTTCGCATTGGCCTGCCAGCCGTGGCTAAGATCTTCTCGCAAATCAGTGACCAGTACAGCACGGTGGAAGAAAAAGAAAACGAATTCATCTACACCATCCACAAATGCTCGGAATGCACAGGCCGCAAGGGGTTGGATAAACCCAGCTGTTTCATTGCGGCGGGTATTTTGCAGGAAGCCTTGAAATGGGTGTCGGGTGGAAACGAATTTCGCGTGAACGAGTCTCGTTGTATTGCCATGGGCGATACTGTTTGTGAGTACGTCATCCAGAAAGAACCTCTTTCCTAGCAGGGATAATCGTGGCCAACGCCAAGCAGAAGATCCTGATTGTTGAAGATGACCTTGATGTGGCCGAAATGGTCACGGCGTATTTTCGCGCACAAGGTTACGATGTGTTGACCGTCAATTGGGGGGAGGACGGCGTGCGCGCCTGCCAGACCAACCATCCCGATCTTGCCATCCTTGATATTCGCCTTCCCGATATAGACGGCTACGAGGTGGCGCGCCGCCTCCGCAGTGACCGCCGCACCTCCGACGTGCCGATCATTTTCCTGACCGAGAAACGCGAACGCGCCGATAAATTGCAGGGACTCGAACTCGGCGCGGACGATTACATTACCAAGCCGTTCGATATACAAGAACTCCGCCTGCGCGTCCGAAACGCGCTGCAACGCATCAGCCAGGGATCGCTGACCAACCCCGTCAGCGGCCTGCCCGAAGGTCCGCTGGTGGACGAACGGTTGGCCGCGGCAACAAAAGACGACAATCTGGCGGTTCTCCTTGTCTCGCTCGAAAATCTGGATGCCTTTCGCGAAACCTATGGCTTTGTCGCGTCCGACGATGTCCTGCGCGCGTTCAGCGTGATGATCCACAATACCATCACCGAAATTGGGGCAAAAAACGATTTCCTGGGGCATCTTGGACCTGCGGAATTTGTGCTGGTCGTTAATGCCGCCAACCGCTCTGCGCTGCAGGAGCGCCTGCACTCCCGCTTACACCAATCGCTCGATTATTTTTATCCCATCCGAGACCGCGAACGCGCCTCCCAGCGCTCGGATCGACTGGATGTCAAAATGAGCGAGATACCTTCAGTGAGCGGACGCTTTACCAGCCTCGACAGACTCAAGGCGGAACTCCTGCGTCTGAAGCATTAGAGGCGGCTTGAAGATCACCGTTGTAACCCCCACATACAATGAAGCGGAGAACCTGCCCAAACTGGTCTCCGCTCTTTTTTCGCTTCCGCTCGACTTGCGTGTCCTGGTCGTGGACGATAACAGCCCCGACGGGACAGGCGCGGTCGCGGACGAGTTGGCTCGTCGGCACGCGGGACGGGTCGGCGTGTTGCACCGCGCGGGGAAGCAGGGACTGCGGACGGCGTACCTCGAAGGGTTCGCGTCCGCCCTCGAAACGGAGGCCGACGTCATCGTCCAGATGGACGCGGACTTCTCCCACGATCCGTCCGCGCTGGTGGCGATGTCCGAGCGTCTCGCTTCCTGTGACGTTGTGCTGGGATCCCGTTACGTGGACGGCGGCTCGGTGGACGAGCGCTGGCCGTTCTGGCGAAAGGGACTCAGCGCCTTCGGAAATTTCTACGCGCGGACGATCCTCGGCCTGCCCCTGCGTGACGTGACCACGGGCTACCGCATGTGGCGCCGCGAGACGCTGGAAGGTCTGCCGCTGAATCGCATCCGCGCCAACGGATACATCTTCCTGGTGGAGATGGCCTATCTCGCACATTGCCTGGAATATAAAATTGGCGAGGCCCCGATCTACTTTGCCGACCGCCGCTGGGGAAAATCGAAGATGTCGTTCAAGATACAAGCCGAGGCCGCCCTGCGCGTCTGGCAGGTGTTGTGGAATTACCGTGACTTGAGGAGGATGGGGAAACGTGCAAGGGTGGCGTGAATCGAGTTAATGGCCTGGCCTGACCGTTCCTGACCGTCTCCAGCGAACTCCCCAATACCCAACTGGTCGTCATCCCGCAATGCGGCCGCCTGCCCCACGAAGAACAACCCGACCAGTTCATGCAGGCCGTGACGGATTTTCTCGCGACATTGCACTAATTTTTGGACCCACCGGGAATAAAGCCAAACCTCGTTAAAATAAGTTCACTTGACGGAATTCCCCTATCGAGTAAAATCCATCTACCGGGGCGATGGCGGAATCGGCAGACGCAGCGGTCTTAAAAACCGCTGGGCTTAGGCCCGTGTGGGTTCAAGTCCCACTCGCCCCACTTACCCCTCTCTCATTGGAGAGGGGTAAAATATCTGCCATGTACTACACACGCCAACAACTCGAAGAGATCGAAGACAAGAGCCTCGCTCCCTACGCCATGCGGAGTAAGGACTCGAAAGGCCGCGCCTACCTGGATAGCGAACCCGACTACCGCACCTCGTTCCAGCGTGACCGCGACCGCATTCTCCACACCACAGCGTTCCGCCGCCTCGAATACAAGACAC
Organism: Anaerolinea thermophila; assembly: GCA_020722375.1. Taxonomy (GTDB): domain Bacteria; phylum Chloroflexota; class Anaerolineae; order Anaerolineales; family Villigracilaceae; genus Denitrolinea. Next base: position 16,882 of record DYKX01000015.1, on the reverse strand, counting down.
AGGTCTTCATCAACTACGAAGGCGACTACTACCGCACCCGCCTGACACACACCCTCGAAGTCGCGCAGATCGGACGCACCATCGCCCGTGCCCTCGGCGCCAACGAAGACCTGGTGGAGGCCATCTGCCTCGTCCACGATGTGGGACATCCCCCGTTTGGACATTCGGGCGAATCCGCACTCAGCCGCCTGATGAAGGACTTCGGCGGGTTCGACCACAACAAGCAATCGTTCCGCATCGTCACCGAACTGGAACAGCGTTATCCTGAATTTCCTGGCCTGAACCTGACCTGGGAAGTGCGCGAAGGAATTGTCAAGCACGAATCGGAATACGACATCTCGGACGCCTCGGCGTTCAACCCTGACCTGCGCGGGAATCTCGAAACCCAGATCTGCAACGTGGCAGACGAGTTGGCCTATACCGCGCACGATCTCGATGACGGCCTGCGTTCGGGCATGATCACACCGCGTATGTTGAACGGCATCACGCTCTGGGAATCGCTGACAGACAACATCCAGTGGCAGGGACCCGAACTCGAAGACATGGACCGTCATCGCCTGATCCGCAAACTGATCGGTCTCGAAGTCACCGATTTGGTCAACACGACCTTCGAGCGAATTAAGGATAGCGGAGCAAAGTCCCCGCTCGACATCCAGAAATTGAAGCACAACGTCATCGGGTTCAGCGAAGAGACGCATCGTCATAATCGCGAGTTGAAGGATTTCCTCTACGCCCGTATGTACCGCCATCATCGCGTCGTGCGGATGCAGGTCAAGGCGGAGCGCATCCTCTCCGACCTGTTCGCCGCTTATCGCGCCGAGCCGTCCATCCTGCCCGAGCACATTCAAAAGATCATCGCCCTGCGCGGACTGGAGCGCACCATTTGCGATTACATTGCAGGGATGACCGATCGGTACGCCACCGAGGAACACCAAAAACTATTCAACCCACTGGCAATGCCATAACGCAAGAGGAGATATGACCAAACCCACCTACCTGACCGCCGAAGGTCTCGAAAAAATCAAAGCCGAACTAAAGGAGTTGACAGGCGAACGCCGCATCGAACTGGCCGCGCGCCTGCGTTCCGCCATCCAAATGGGCGATCTCTCCGAAAACGCGGACTATCACCAAGCCAAGGAAGACCAGGGCTTTCTCGAAGGCCGCATCCAGGAACTGGAATACCTCATCCGCAACGCGGTTGTCATCGAAAAAAGTGCAAACAAAGATTTGGTCAGCGTCGGCTCGCACGTTACCATCCAGGAGACAGACTACCCCGCGGAAACGTACCACCTCGTCGGGCCCAAAGAGGCAGATCCGCGCAACGGACGCATCTCGCACGAATCGCCCATCGGACGCGCGGTCATGGATCACCGCGTCGGCGACGTGGTGGATGTCGAAACGCCTCAAGGCAAGATCAAATTCAAGATTTTGAAAATCGAGTGAACAGCCCCAGGGCCTGCCCTTATCGGACAGGCCTTTTCTTTTTGTAACTGGATTTCCTCTCCTGTTTCGGGCCTTCCTTTTCGGGATTCTTCAACGCTTCGACCTCATCCTCCCTCAAAAAGCGCCACTCGCGTGGTTTGAGTTTGCCCAGCCGCAACGCGCCGATCCTCACCCTGACGATTCTCACGACGGGCAATCCCAGCAGCGCACCGATCTCGCGTATCTGACGCTTCCTCCCTTCCCCCATCACCACCTTCAGCCATGCCCCCTTGCCGTGCATTTCCGTAACGAACACACTGGCGGGCGCGGTCTTGTATCCGTCTGCCAGCACCACCCCGCGCCGCCATGCGGACAATTGCTCCTCGTCGGGGCGACGCGCCACCAGCACGCGGTATTCCTTCTCGTGACCAAAGCGCGGATGCGTGAGGCGATTCGTCAGCTCGCCGTCATTTGTCAGCAGGATGAGTCCCTCCGATTCGAGATCCAACCGTCCCACGGGATAGACGCGCTCGCGCACGTCCACGAGATCGATCACCGTCTCGCGGGCGTCGCCTTCCTCGCGCTCCACCGTCGAAAGGACAAAGCGCGGCTTGTTCAACGCGATATACACCAGCCGTTCGATTCGGGGAAGCGGCTTGCCGTCCAGCGTGATGTGGTCAAGGGATGAATCGGCCTTTTGCCCCAGTTCGGCCACCTGTCCATTGACGCGTACCCGCCCTGCAATGATGAACTCTTCGCAAGCGCGGCGCGAACCGTAGCCTGCCTGGGCCAGAATTTTCTGTAATCGTTCCTGCATTTTCATCCTTTCAGCAAACTTACATCCTGCTCTTCACCTTCCTGCGGCAACTCCAGCGGCGGCAAATCACGGACGGAATTAATGCCGAAGTGTTGCAGGAACTCAGGCGTGGTGCTGTAGAGGATCGGGCGGCCAGGCCCATCGGTACGGCCCGTCTCCTGGATGAGCCCCTTGCTCAGCAGGCTTTTCATCATCCCGTCGCTGTTGACGCCGCGGATCGCGTCCACCTGCGGACGGGTGACCGGTTGCTGGTAGGCGATGATGGCCAGCGTCTCGAGCGCGGCGCGGCTTAGGCGGGTGGTCGCTTCGAGACCGAGGAAGCGCTCGATCAATTCGGCAAATTCAGGCGCGGTCGTCAATTGGATGCGTCCCGCGTGCCGTTGCAGGCGCAGACCACGCGTCTGGAGGGATTCTTCCAGCACGCGCAGTCCCTGTTCGACCTCTGTCGTGGTTGTTTCCAATGCGGCGGCCAACTGCGCAGGCAGGACAGGCTCCGCGGCCACAAATAAAAGCGCCTCGAGACGAATGGCTGTGGAGGCCAGCGGGTTTTCAGAATCGGTCATGCTATAATTACTCCCGTTCAATTTTATTCATTTCGAGAATTTCCATGCAACGAACTAGAAAAATCATGCTCTTGCTGGCCACGCTGGTAACAACGATGGCCTGTACCATCTTCGTGGGCGGACCTGAATATCCGCAACCGCCGATCCCTGTTTCACAGGAGGCAGTCACTTCACTTCAGGAACAGGTCAAAGCCGCGGTGGAGGCGGGGGCTCTTACGGGCGAGGTCACATTCACGATGAACGAAACACAATTGACCTCCTACCTCGCCTACAAGAACATTGATGACCCCACGCCCATGTTCACCGATCCGCAGGTCTACCTGCGCGACGGGCAAATGCGCATCTACGGCAAGACCACGCAGGGCAACTTCGTCGCCAACATCGGGATCGTCCTCGCCGTGGGTGTGGACGAGACAGGCGAGCCAGCGCTGCAACTCGTCTCCGCGGACTTCGGTCCCTTTCCCCTGCCCGAAGGCCTGAACAAAGCCATCACGGCTGTCATCGAGGAGGCTTATACCGGCGCGCTCGGCCCGGTGGCAACCGGCTTCCGCATTCAATCCATTTCCATTGCCGATGGTGTGATGACCATCGTCGGGCAGATCCGTTAACGGCTGGATTATACCAAAGCGATTTGCGTGACGATGAAAGCCCGCTTCCTTCTGACCTCTATCCTGCTCGCGGTTATTCTGACAGGCTGCCGCTCCCCACAGTTCGGCGGAGACCTGTCCGTGACGATTCACGCGGACGGAGCCGCGACCCCGCTCGAGGTCCAGAATGGAACGACGGTGACGCAGGCGCTGGCGCAGGCGGGGATCCTCGTCGGGAATCTGGATACCGTCGAGCCGCCGCTGTACACCGTCCTCAACGATGGGGATTCCATCTACATCACGCGCGTCGTCGAGACGTTCATCACTGAAGTGGTGGAAGTTCCCTTTGAGCGCAGGGTGGTGCGCAGCGAGGCCGTGACCGAAGGCGAAACGATCCTGCTGACGCCCGGCGAGAACGGAAGCCAGGAGATCACCTGGCGCATCTTGAGCGAAGACGGGGAAGAGACCAGCCGCACCGTGGTCAAGACTGTGGTGTTGAAAGAGGCGGTTGCCGAGGTGACCATGGTGGGCGCGCAATCGGCGTTTGCGCCCCTGCCGATCCCGGGCAAACTGGTGCTGTTGGCTGGCGGAAGCGCCTGGCTGATGGAAGGAAGCACGGGCAACCGAAAGCCTCTGGTCACCACTGGCGACCTGGATGGATACGTGTTCACCCTTTCGCCGACGGGCGAGTACCTGCTGTTCACGCGCAAATCGAAAAAACCGATCACGGAGCAGATCAACACGCTGTGGGTCGTCCGCGCGAACGGGACATCGCAACCGAACCAGGTGAGCGGCGCGGCGAACATCGTCCACTTTGCGGGCTGGGCGCCGAACACCACCCCGACGTTCGGATACACCACCGTGGAGCCGCGTCCCGCCGCGCCGGGCTGGCAGGCCAACAACGATTTTTACCGCGTCACCATGGCTGGCAGTGTGCCCAACACGCCGCGGAGACTCATCGACGCCAATGGCGGTGGTCTGTATGGGTGGTGGGGGATCGCCTATGCCTGGGGCTCGGATGGGCGTCTCGTGTATGCCCGCCCCGATGAGATCGGCATTGTGGACCAGGAAAAGGGCTTCTTCCGCCCGATGCTGGAGATCACGCCCCTGCAAACCGACAGCGACTGGGCGTGGATTCCTCCTATGAGTTGGGGCACGGACGCGCGTACCCTGTTCGTGATCGCGCATGCCCCCGCCCCCGCGCCCCTGACCGCGGAGGGATCGCCCTACTTCGACCTGATGGCCGTCTCGATGATCAACGACGCGACCGTGCGGCTGGTGCAAAACGTCGGCATGTTCGCCTACCCGTCCGCCTCCCCCATCCGCGTCAGCGGGAAGGAGCGGCTGTATCAAGTGGCGTATCTGCAAGCCATTTTCCCAGACCAGAGCGAGTCCAGCCGCTATCGCGTCTTCGTGATGGACCGCGACGGGTCGAACCGACGCGCCGTCTTCCCGCCCGCGGACTCGATCGGCCTCGAGCCGCAGACTCCCGCCTGGGCGCCGCAACCCGTCGAGGGTCAGGCAGGAGACTTTTTGGCGCTCGTCTATCAAGGCAACTTGTGGCTGGTGGATTCGGGAAACGGCCAGGCGTTCCAGGTCACAAACGATGGAACACTGGCAAAGGTCGATTGGAAATAGAAAGACAAACCCTGCAATCGTTCAAGAGAGGAACTCTTCATGCGAATACTCATCACTGGAGCCGCGGGATTTCTCGGCTCCCACCTATGCGACAAACTCCTGCTGGATGGACACGAAGTCATCGGGCTGGACAATTTCATCACGGGAAGCCGCGAAAACATCGCCCACCTGATGGGGAACGAGAGATTCGTGTTCTACAAGCACGACGTCTCCAACTACATCTACGTGCGCGGCCGCGTGGACGCTGTTCTGCATTTCGCTTCGCCCGCCAGCCCCAACCCGAAATCTCCTTCGGGATATTTCAACCTGCCCATCCAGACCATGAAGGCAGGCGCGTTGGGAACTCACAATTCGCTCGGCGTGGCAAAAGTGAACAAGGCGAGATTCCTGCTGGCCTCCACCAGCGAAATCTACGGCGACCCGCTCGTCCACCCGCAGACGGAAGACTACGCGGGCAACGTGGACCCCGTCGGCCCGCGCGCCGTCTATGATGAGGCCAAACGCTTCGCCGAGTCGTTGACAATGGCTTACCACCGTCAGCACGGCGTGAACACGCGCATTGTCCGCATCTTCAACACCTACGGTCCGCGCATGGACCTCGAGGACGGCCGCGCCCTCCCGAACTTCCTCAAGCAGGCCCTGCTCGGACAGCCGCTCACCATCTACGGCGACGGCCAGCAGACGCGCTCCTTCTGCTACGTGGACGATCTGGTGGACGGCATTGTCCGCCTGCTGTACTCCGATGAGCACATGCCCGTCAACATTGGCAACCCCGTGGAAATGTCGGTGCTGCAATTCGCCGAAGCAATCAACCGACTGACGGGCAACAAGGCGGGCGTCACTTTTCTCGCCAAGGAGCGCAGTGAACGCGATCCACAGCGACGCCAACCCGACATCACGCGCGCACGCACCATTCTCGGCTGGGAGCCAAAGGTCAGCCTCGAAGACGGGTTGCGCCAGACCATTCCCTACTTCCAGAAAAAACTCGGACTTGCATGACCCATATCTTCAACGATGCGAACGAGCGCATCCGCTTCTTGAAATTTGCCACCGTCGGCGCAATCGGCACAGTGGTGGATTTTGCTGTATACAACTTTCTCAACCTGGCCGTCGGGCTGGCGCCCGTCGTTTCGCAGGCCATTTCCTTCGCGCTGGCGGTGGTCAACAACTTTTTGTGGAACCGCCATTGGACCTATCCCGAATCGCGCGGCAAGGCTGTCCACCACCAGATGGCACAATTTGGACTGATCAACGTGGTTGGACTGCTCATCCGCACGCCGATCATCGCCTGGATGGAGAGTCCGCTCGGGGATTTGGCGGCACGGCTTGGGGTCGGGGCGGAGGCGGCGGTCGTCGTCGGCCACAATGCCGCGCTGGCAATCGCCATCGGAATTGTCATGCTATGGAATTATTTCGCCAACCGCTATTGGACGTATAATGACATTGATGAACGCTGAAACCCACCCTGCCCTGCGCCGCGCACCAATTCCCATATACAACTCCAAAGGCGATGCCGAGGCGTTTCTTGTGTATCCCCACCTGTTCAACCGCAACGGCGATTGGATCGGCTGGGTGACACCCAAACGGGATGTTTATTCGGTGCTTGGATATTACGTTGGATACCTGACTGACGAGCCGCGCATCCTGCGGAAGCGGGTGACATCCACGCTTCAACCTCGACTGAAGCCGCCCGCGCCGCCGAAGCGGATCTCCCCACCCGCCACCGTCCCGCTCGCGCCGATGATGAAGGAGATCACCTACAGCATCGTGGACGTGTTGCTGGACGAGCCCGAACGCCTGCACACCCTGGATGTTGGCGAGTTGAGGGAAGATCTCGATTAGGGTACAAAAGTAGACAGGTACACAGGTACACAAGTACACAGGTACACAGGTACACACGTACACACGTATCCAGGTAGACACGGAACTGAAAACTGATCACTGAAAACTGATGACTGAACCCCTTACCCCCAAACCCATCCGCGCTTCGCGCATCAGCATCGCACAGATGATGCAACCCGAACACGCCAACAACCTTGGCAACGTCCACGGCGGCTGGATCATGAAACTTGTGGACGAGGCAGGCGCGCTGGCTTGTATGCGTCACGCCCAGCGCCGCGTGGTGACGGTGGCCATCGACTCGATGGTCTTCCGCCTGCCGATTAGGACCAGCGACCTGGTTATCCTCAATGCCGAGGTGACCTACGCGGGCAAAACTTCCATCGAGGCCGAGGTGCAGGTGATCGCGGAGAATCCCATCACTGGGCAGCGCTGGCACACCAATACCGCCTATCTCCTCTATGTAGCGCTGGATGACGAGGGAAAACCCGTCCAGGTGCCGCCAATTTTCGCAGAGACTGTGGACGAGGAAAAGAAACTCGCGGAAGCCAGGGAACGTCAGGCGCGGCGATTGGAGTTGAGGAAGTAGCATCTTTGTTGATCCATGCACAACCGCACATCCCTGCAACGCAACGACCTTCTGACAGCCGCTGGGGTTTGGATTCTCGCGTTCGCGTTATTCGTCCGCACGCTGGCGCCGTCACTGTTGTGGGGCGATTCGGCTGAGTTCCAGACGCTGGCGTACACGCTGGGAATGACCCACCCAAGTGGGTACATGGCCCACATCCTCATCGGCAAACTTTTCACCTTCCTCCCATTCGGAAACATCGCCTGGCGCGTCAATCTGATGTCGGCCTTCTTCGCCGCGTTGGCGGTGGCGCAGGTCTATCTCATCGGACGGTTGCTCAACGGACGCCGCGCGGCCGCGCTGGCATCCTCTGCCCTGCTCGCGTTGGCGCAGGGATTCTGGTGGCGGGCGCTCATCGCCGAATCCTACGCAACCGCGGCGGGATTCATCGCCAGCATCTGGCTGCTCATTCTGCTCTGGGAGCGGACGCACAAATGGGGATTTCTCTTCGCGGCAGGAATACTCGGCGGACTGAGTCTCGGCATCCACAGCACCATCGTGATGACCGCCGTCTCGGTCTTGATCGTCATGGTCACCTCCGCGCGGACAAAATCCGCATGGACCGCTGCGGCGCTGGGTGCGTTGCTCGGCGCGGCCTGCACGCTGGCGGCCTTCCTGTATGTGGACGCGAACGACCCGCCCTCCAGCATTTACAACACGGTCTATCGTCCCTCGCTCAGCGAATTCGGTCTCACCGAAAGCCAGTTCGACACACCTTTCGAGCGCCTCGCGGCCATTTTCCCCGCCAACCATTTTTGGGACTACTACTTCAGCGCCCCCATCGAAGAGATCCACGCGCGGCTGGTGGAGTTTGTCTCGTTGCTCCCCGCGTGGGCGTTCGTGCTGATTCTGCTGGGCATGCTCGTCCTCTTTCAGCGGGCGGGGTGGCGCGACGCACTCTATCCCCTCGCGGGATTTCTGCTCGTGTGGGGACTGGCCGTCACGGTGGCGTTCTCGATCTTCCGCGAGTTCTACGTCCCTGCAATGGTCTTTCTCGCAGTGTGGATGGACGCGGGGGCGAGCGCGTTCCTCGACGGGTTGGACGGGCTCCTGAAACGGATCCCCGCGACGGGTCGCGTGATGCGGACTCTCCTCGTCGGCGCGTCCAGCCTGACCCTGGTCCTGCTTCCGTTTTGGGACGCGCGTGCGGACCTTCAGTCGTCCATCCTGAGGGGTTATCCCGAATTCGTCCGCCGCGACCATATCTACCCGATCTTCGCACCCGACAAGGCCATTCAGGATGCGCGCAAGATTTTGGGGCGGTTGGAGCCAAATGCAATTCTGTTCACAGAGTGGGACAAACTCTACAGCCTCGTGTACACCGCCGAAGTGGAAAACACGCGCAAGGACGTGAGCATCCACTCGGCGTTCGTGAACGAAAAAATGAGGGTGGCGGATTCGGCGCTGGCGTACATCGACGCCAACATCGACGAGCGGCCGATCTATTTCACCGTCCTTTCGCCAGAGTTGAGCGAGAATTATCAGATCGAAGACTTGGGCGGATCACTGTACCGCCTGCGGAGAAAATGAATGAGCGACGTCATCCCCAATCCCGCCTACCGCATCGAGATGAAGCGACTGGTCATCCGTTGCTACAACCCCGCCGACGCGAAACTGCTCGAGCAATCGGTGATGGAGAGCCTCGAACATCTCAAGCCATGGATGCCCTGGGCGCATAACGAACCCGTCTCTCTCGAAGCGCGGACGAAGGCCGTGCAAGGTTTTCGCGGCAAGTTCGACCTGGGCGAAAATTACATCTACGGAATTTTCAACACAGACGAAACGCGCTTGCTGGGCGGAACGGGACTGCACCCGCGCATCGGCGAAAACCAACTTGAGATCGGTTACTGGATTCACAAGGATTTCGTCAATCAAGGTTTAGTAACCGAATCCACGGCCGCGCTGACAATGGTTGCGTTCGAGATTTGCCGCGTCCACCGCGTGGAAATTCATTGCGACCCCGCCAATCTCGCCTCCGCCGCGGTTCCGCGCAAACTGGGCTATACCCACGAAGGGACTCTTCGTCAAAAGACTCCCTTCCTCGACCGCTGGAGCGACTCGATGGTGTGGGGAATGCTCGAAAACGAGTATCCGACCAGTCCCGCCGCGAGGGCGGAGGTCAAGGTGTTTGGGGCGAGCGGGGAGCGGTTGTTGCAGGCACAGTATAATCACCCTCAATGATTTCACGCTCAATTGCAAAACACATCCCCTTCATCATCCTTCTTCTCGCGCTCCTCATCTTCGGCCTCTCTACCTTCCGCGATTACGGCCTCTCCTGGGACGAGCCGCTCTTTTATGATTACGGCGAGTCGCTGGGATACGCGTACACGCCCGCCAACTGGTTCTCTTCCGATTTCGACCTCTCCAAATCCTACGGCTCCAGCGGTGATGACCACAAGACGCGCGGCCCCGCCTATCTCCTGCTGGCGCGCACGCCCGTCCACGTTCTCGAATCCATCGGCGTGGACGAAGCCTCCGCATGGCATCTGGTCAACTTTCTGACGTTCCTGCTCGGTGTCACCTTCATCTACCGTCTCAGCCGGCGCTGGATGGGAGAGTGGGCGGCCTTTGGCGCGGCGGCGCTATTTTCCACGCAACCGCTTTTGCTCGGTCACGCCTTTATTAATCCCAAGGATATGCCGTTTCTCGTCTTCTTCACCGGCGCGTTGTTGTTCGGGTTTGAGATGGTGGACGCGCTGAACGATAAAACGAAAAACGTAAAACGTAAAATGTGGAGCGTGGTGGTCGCGGCATTCTTTTTGGGGATTGCAACTTCCATCCGCGTGCTCGCTCCGCTGGCGGGGATTCTCGTTGTCATTTACGCAATTATGCAATACGCAGCACGCGATCAATTCGGCAGACCGCCGCTTTCATCTTTCATCTTTCATCTTTCATCTTTCATTATTTTCTCCCTCCTCTTCATGCTCGCCTCCTGGCCTTATCTCTGGGAATCGCCGCTGAAAAACTTCTTTCAAGTCTTCCTCTTCATGTCCGATAACCCGACGGGACTGCAAGTGCTGTTCGGCGGAGAAGTCTACCGCGCCTACGAACTTCCGCGCCGCTACCTGCCCACGTTGCTTGGAATTACGCTAACCGAACCCGTTTGGCCGTTCTTCCTCCTCGGCCTCCTCACCGCCGCGTGGAAAACCGTGACCACCCTCCGCAACCATTGGTCAACCATAAGGCTACTAATCACTGATTACTGGTTACTGATCACTGCATTTGTCATTCCCACCCTCTACGTGCTCCTCCTCCGCCCGCCCATGTACGACGGGTTCCGTCATTTCCTTTTTATTCTGCCTCCAGTCTTTGTCACTTGCGGGCTGGGATTGGAAGTGATCATGAAGTGGATTGGCACGGAGCGCGGACTTCAGTCCGCCCAGGCAGACTGGAAGTCTGCAATCCGACCATCAAACAGATTTGGCACGGAGCGCGGACTTCAGTCCGCCCAGGCAGACTGGAAGTCTGCAATCCG
>DYKX01000015.1:0-5813 GCA_020722375.1 Anaerolinea thermophila | reverse complement strand
ACCATCAAACAGATTACAATCCTGGTTACGCATATCCATAATTTTTGCCCTGCTTTTTCCAGGCATCCTCGGCGCGGCGCAACTCCATCCCTACGAATACGCCTACTACAACTCCCTCGTCGGCGGGACGGGCGGCGCGTTCCGCGTCTACGAGACCGACTACTGGCTCACCTGCTACAAGGAAGCCGTCGAGCAGATCCAACCCGAAGGCCGCGTCAATCTCTTCGTCCGACGCGAACCGTACATCGCCGCGCGTTACGCGTCCGCAGGGGTCGTCGTCCGCGATTACCGCGCCGAGTTCAGTCAGATCGCTTCGGGCGACCTCGTCCTCGTCAACACGCGCACCAACGAGGACCGCAAAACCGTCCACGACGCGCCCACCGTCCTTGAAGTCGGACGCGGCGGCGCGACCTTTTGTGTGGTAAAACAAGTCCCATGACAACGCATCGAGAACGTCTCCAGGCCTGTCTCGCAGGCGAACAGCCCGACCGCACGCCCGTCGCGCTCTGGCGGCATTTCCCCGTGGACGATCAGTCGCTCGAAACACTGGCCGCGGCGACTCTCCACTGGCAACGCGTCTACGATTTCGACTTTGTCAAAGTGACGCCCGCCTCCTCGTTTTGTTTGAAGGATTGGGGCGTGGACGACGTCTGGGAGGGACACACCGAGGGGACGCGTCGCTACGTCAAACGCGTCATTACTGGACCTCGCGACTGGTCGCTCCTGCCCGAACTGGATCCCACCTCCAGGCATCTCGCCGCGCAACTGGAATGTCTGCGCCTCATCAAAAAGGGACTCGCCCCCGAAACTCCTTTCATCCAGACCATCTTCAGCCCATTGGCGCAGGCGAAAAATCTGGCTGGAAACGAAACGCTCCTCTCGCACCTGCGGCTGTATCCCGAAGAAGTCCTGCGCGGACTGGACGTCATCGCCCGCACCACGCGCAAGTTTGTCGCGGCCGCGCTCGAAACAGGCATTGACGGGATCTTCTACGCCATCCAACACGCGCAAGCCAGCCTGCTTTCGCTCGAGGAATACAAAACCTTCGGCCTGCCGTTCGACCAGGAAGCGCTCGAACCTGCCAACGGTTCGTGGCTCAATGTATTACATTTACATGGAAAAGACGTCCACTTCCCCCTGCTTTCTTCGTTCTTCTTCCCCGTCGTCAACTGGCACGACCGCGAGACTCCGCCCACGCTGGCTGAAGCGCGCAAGACCTTTCAGGGCGTGACCTGCGGCGGCCTGAGACAGGACACGCTCGCGCTGGGGAATCCCGCCCAAGTGAAGGAAGAGGCGGAGGATGCCATTCAGCAAACGCGCGGACGGAAGTTCATCCTGTCCACGGGATGCGTTGTTCCCGTCATCGCGCCGCATGGGAATCTACATGCAGTTGCGCAAATTGGCAATTTGCGCTACAAGGAATAATATGACTCTCCGCGTCATCTCTGGCACGGCCAAAGGCCGTAAACTGAAATCTGTCCCTGGCGATACCACGCGCCCGATCACGGACATGGTGAAGGAAGCGCTGTTCAACATCATCGGCACGGACGTGGTCGACTCGTCGTGGTGGGACGTGTTCGCTGGCACGGGCGCGGTGGGCATCGAAGCCCTGAGTCGCGGCGCGTCGTTCGTCCGCTTCACGGATTTAAACCGCGCACCCATCGAGACGATCAAATTCAACCTGGAGCATTGCTGCTTCACCGAGCAGGCCGAGGTCCGCCGCGCCGATTCGCTGGCGATGCTGGCGCAGCCTGCAGATCGAAAATTCCAAAACGTCTACATCGCCCCGCCGCAATACAAGGAAATTTGGGAACGCGCCGTGCTCGCACTGGACGAAAACCCGACCTGGCTGACGGAGGACGCGTGGGTGATGGTGCAGATCCATCCGCGCGAGTATAAGGATTTGGAGTTGCATAGCTTGGTAAAATTCGATGAACGGAAGTATAGCAACACGCTGTTGGTTTTTTACGAATTGAAGGAAAAATAATTTAGCCACGAATTACGCGAATGTGCACGAATAAGTTCGTGGCAAGATGGAGTTTATCGAATGACCCGCGTCAAAATCTTACTCTTTGCCACCCTGCGCGAGCGCGCCGGTGGCGCAAAATTTATCGAATTGAATTTGCCCAATGGCGCAACCGTCCACGCGCTCAAGGCACAGGTTGCCCGCGAATATCCCGCGCTCGAGCAAAACATGAAATCCGTGCTGACGACCATCAACCGCGAATACGCCTTCGAGGAGGCCGTCCTGCCAGAGGGAGCCGAACTCGCCATGTTTCCGCCCGTGAGCGGCGGGTAAACAACCCAGGCCATAAAGCGCCTGTTCGTTGCTGAATTAGTTTGTGGTAGGATAAAGCAACTTTGCCCCAACCATCACTTCCGAAGTCGTTTGGCTTCGGAAGTTTATAAATCAGACCTATCCCCCATCTCCCTTCCCAGGCAGGGAAGGGGCGGCTAAAGACAGGGTAGATTAAGGAGACTGAATGACCCAAAAAGCAGATATCATCTTCACCAACGCCCTCGTCCTCACCATGGACGAAAAGCTGACCCAATATGACCCAGGCGCGGTCGCCGTGCTTGGCGATTCCATCGTTGCTGTTGGCCCCGAAGACGAGATCCAAAAAGAATATTCCGCCCAGGAGACGTTCGATTGCGGCGGAAAAGTATTGATGCCAGGACTGATCAACGCGCACACCCACGTCCCGATGACGCTTCTGCGCGGCATCGCCGACGACCTGCGGCTGGACGTGTGGCTGCAAGGTTACCTCTGGCCTGTGGAGCGCGAGTTCGTCTCACCCGAATTTGTGCGGCTGGGAACGCAGATCGCCTGCGCGGAATTCATCCGCTCGGGCGTGACCACCTTCAACGATATGTACTTCTTCGAGGATGAAGTGGCCAAAGCCACCGCCGAGGCGGGATTGCGCGCCGTCTGCGGGCAATCGGTCCTCAAGTTCCCGACATCGGACGCGCCCTCCTTCGAAGACGGCCTCGCCCGCGCCCGCGATTTCATCCAGCGCTGGAAGGGACATCCGCTCATCGTCCCTGCCATCGCGCCGCACGCGCCCTACACCACCACCGCCGAGATGCTGCGCGAAACTGCCCAACTCGCCAGGGAATTCGACGTGCCGCTCCACATCCATCTCGCCGAAACTTCCTTTGAAGTGGAAAACATGCGCAACGAAAACAACATGCCCGTCATCCCCTATGTGAAAAAGCAGGGACTGTTCGAGGCCAAGGTCATCGCCGCGCATTGCGTCCACGTGGATATGGGCGAGATCCGCACGCTCAAGAATCACGGCGCGGGCGTCAGCCACAACCCCTCGTCGAATCTCAAACTGGCCTCGGGATTCGCGCCCGTGACGAAGATGCTCGAAGCGGGACTCAATGTGGGCATCGGCACCGACGGCCCCGCCAGCAACAACGACCTCGACATGTTCGAGGAAGTGCGGCTGGCCTCGTTCGTGGCGAAGGCCGCCAGCAACGACCCGACCTCCGTCCCCGCGCAGACCGCGTTGACGATGGCGACTCGTCTCGGCGCGCAGGCGCTTCATCTCGGACATTTGACGGGGTCGCTCACCCCAGGCCGCCGCGCCGACCTGATCGTGGTGGACACTAGTCCGCTGCACAACTCGCCGCGCTTCCGCCGCGATCCGCACAACGCGTACGCGCAGATCGTCTACGCCGCGAAGTCTACTGACGTAAGCGATGTAATGGTTAATGGAAAATGGTTAATGCGGGATAGAGAGTTGCTGACACTGAATGAAAAGGAGTTGCTCGCGCAGGCGCAGGAAGCGGCGAAGAAGATCGACGCGTTCCTGATCGAACGCGAACAATCGGTGTTATCGAAACTGATCGCGCTGGGCGGCTCGATGGAAGAGGAGTCATTCGAGGTGCAGGTCAAGGTCAAATTGGCCGACCCCGCCAAAGTCAGGGAAGGACTCGAGCGTCCCGAGATCGAGATCGGCCGCGTCCGTCACTACGACCAGCACGACACGTACTTCTTCTTCGATGATCCCGCGCAGGGACGCATCCGCTATCGCGAGGATGAGTTCCTCGACGAACGCGGCAACGTCACCGCCACGCGTCCACGCCTGACACTGGTGGGACAAAAACGCGAAGGCGCGTTCGAAAAGGAAGTCCTGCTCTCGCGCTCGCGCTTCCTGGCGCCCGCCACCCAGTCCCTGCGTTTCTATCGCGAATACTTCAAGCCCGTGCGCGAAGTGGAACTGAACAAGGACAGATACCGCTGGCTGATCCGTTACAAAGACACGGAATTCTTTGTCAACCTGGACGATGTAAAAACGCCGTCGCTTGGGCATTTCCTGGAGATCAAATCGCGTACATGGAGCCGCGGCGACGCGCAGCGCAAGGCCGAACTGGTGAACGAACTGCTCTCGCTCCTCGGCGCGGCAGGACAACCGACCGTGACGCAGGATTACATCGAACTGGCGATGTGATGTGGTTCTGGCTTCGTCATTGCGAGACGCCGCCCTGAGCGAAGCGTAGCGCAGTCGAAGGGCGAGCGTCGAAGCAATCTCCACGCTGAAGGAGGGGATTGCTTCGGGGAGATCGCCCTCGCAATGACGATGGAATTCGAGGAGGTTGAAATGAAAACATTCTTCAACGTAATTTTGAAAATACTGGCGTTCCTTTGCGCGATCCTGTTCGTGCCGACCGTTGTCGTTGCGTTGGTGTTCTTCAATACCGAGGGAAGGCTTTTCGACGCACGCTCCTATTTGACCGCGTTGGAACGCCAGAATTTTTACGAGCGCCTGCCCGCCCTCGCGGCGGAGACGCTTTCCAACCCAGCACAACAAGACGGAGACCTGGGCGCAGTTCGGTCGCTTCTCGCGATCATCCCCGCGGAAAATTGGGAGGCGGCCATGCACGCCTTCCTGCCCGCCGAAGTGAGTCGGCCCATGACCGAACAGGCCATCAACTCCGTCTTTGATTATCTCAACGGAGAAAGCGAAAGCGCCCAACTTTCAATGAGCGAATTCAAGGCGCACATCAGCGGCGCCGCTGGCACACAAGCCATGATGGAAATGTTGCGCGCCCAACCGCCCTGCACGCTGGAGCAAATGGGCAAGATGACCGTGGGCATGCTGACAGGCAATCCCAAACTGTTCTTCTGCAACCCGTCTGAGGAAGTATTGGGACTCATGCAGCCGTTGATCCAAACGGGATTGCAGACGGCCGCGGCGGGGATTCCCGACACCGTGACACTCATCCGCGCGGATGCGGAGACTCCACAAGACCCGTTGCGCGTCCTGCGGACCTTACGCGGGGTTCTGCGCTTCAGCCCGCTCCTCCCGCTCGGACTGCTGTTCCTCGTCACCCTGTTCGCCGTCCGTGACGTGAAAGGCTGGTTGCTGTGGTGGGGAATCCCCATCCTGATCGGCGGCCTGCTCGGACTGGTCGCCGCGGGGAGTGTTGGCCTGCTCACCGAATGGGCATTCGTCAATTACGTTGCGCCGCGCATCCCGCCTACCCTGCCAATATCCGTGCGCGAACTCGTGCGTGGACTGGTCGACTCGGTGCTGGCGGGCGTGTCGAAGCCGATTGCCATCCAATCCGCCGCGCTCGCCCTCGGCGGAATTATCATGCTCGCGATAACTCGGCTCAAACGATTCAGAGCGGCTTGACCCACAATCGAAATTCAAGAAAATGGCAGTTCTCGCAAGGGACTGCTGTTTTTACAACATCCTCTCGTCATGATAATCGGTTGTATAATTTGCCACAATCAACCTAACTCGGGCAAGCCGAAACCAAACAGGTCAAACCACTGAGACACAGAGACACTGAGAAAAACT
>DYKX01000014.1:10211-30382 GCA_020722375.1 Anaerolinea thermophila | reverse complement strand
AGACGATGGAATTGGACTTAAAATATTTGTCGAGCAGAAGTTTCACAATCAGCGGCAGGGAATAGACCGCCGTCAACGAAAACATCAGCAGGGCCACGGACTGATCTTCGATCGTCCCGAAGAAAGGCTTGGAGAAGAGGTTCCCGATCCAGGTCAGGGAGGGAGCAGCGAAGATGAGGAAGGCAAGCAGCGTCAAGGCGAACATCACGATCCAGGCGAGGACCGTCTTGACGAGTCCCTTCGGCTTCCATTCGCCGCGCAGGCCGATGAGTTGATAGAACGCGATGGAGGCGCCGTACAACAAGCCCCAGACCACATACGTCCAGCCGACGCCGTGCCAGAGTCCGCTCACCAGCATGGTGACGAT
Organism: Anaerolinea thermophila; assembly: GCA_020722375.1. Classification (GTDB taxonomy): domain Bacteria; phylum Chloroflexota; class Anaerolineae; order Anaerolineales; family Villigracilaceae; genus Denitrolinea. Next base: position 30,015 of record DYKX01000014.1, on the reverse strand, counting down.
GGGAGGCGCGGCCTGCACGATCCAATCGGGCAGGGATTTGGCGCGCAGGAGGGCGCGGCGCACGGGGAAGAAGATGTAGTCACGCAGCCACGTGGAGAGGGTGATGTGCCAGCGGTTCCAGAATTCGGTGGGGGTGAGGGAGAGGTAGGGCGTGCGGAAGTTTTCGGAGGTGTCGAAGCCGAGCAGGTACGAGAGGCCGCGCGCGATGTCGGTGTAGCCTGAGAAGTCCGCGAGGATTTGGAGGGTGAAGCCCATGGCGGCGGCGAGGGCAAGTTCGCCGGTGGGATTGGTGATGTGAAAAATGCGGCTGACCGTCGGCCCGACACCGTTGGCGATGACGAATTTTTTGAAGAAGCCCATCACCAGCAAAGGCCAGGCGTTGGTGAAATTTTCGGCTTTCCAGACGCGCGGCGACTGGATCTGCGGCAGAAGTTTTTGGGCGCGGTCCATGGGGCCGGCGGTGATCTGGGGGAAGAACGCCACGAAGAGGGCGAACCCGACCAGGTCACGCGTGGGGCGGATGACGTCGCGCGAAACGTCCAGCACGTAGGCCAGTTTTTTCAGCGTGAAGAACGAAAGTCCCACGGGCAGGACGATGCTGGCGAGGAAGACGTCCGCATGGATGCCCATGTCGGCCAGTCTCGCGCCGAGGGAGGGGACGAAAAATCCGAAATATTTGAAGAAGGCCAGTACGCCGATATTGAGGGCGAGACTCGCCCAGACGAGGCGGTTCTTTTTCCCGGACTTTTCGAGGGCGAGGGCGATCCAATAATCTCCCAGCGTCGAAAGCCCCAGCAGGAGCGCGTACCACGGATGAATCCAGCCGTAAAAAACGTAACTCGCCGCCAGCAGGAGCAGGTTTTGCCACATCTGCTTGCGGACGAGCCAGCAGGCCGCGAAAATGATCAGGAAGAAAAGCAGAAATTCGTAACTGGTGAAGTTCATGAGCGGTCGGCGGGGGATTATATCAGAGGATAAATGGGCTGTATAATATATCCATCCTTACCGACTGGCAGGTACTCCGTCATGATCCACACTTCCCTCTAACTCCGTAGGCCGCGTTTTAAAGGCTCGCGCGGCGCAAGTACCTCTTTGCCTCTCTCTCACGTGAGACGTGACACTTGACACGTGAAACGTGACACTTGACACCTGAAACTTAAAACCCATGAACCAAAAACGCATCACCGACGACCTCGACGCCCTGCTCGACGTTTTGCCGCTGAACATCCGTCACGCGGTCGAGGCCGCCAACCAAAAAGAAGACCTGCTCGAGATCATCCTCGACCTCGGACGCGTCCCCACGGCGCGCTTCGTGGAACAGGAGGTCATCCTGCGGGAGACCGAAGTCACGCGCGCCGAAATTGACTACGTGGACGAACGCACGGGCGAGTTCGACGCCGACAACCGCGCGGGCATCGAGCGCACGCTTCACCGCATCTCCGCCATCCGCAACAGGCACGGGACCATCGTCGGCCTCACCCTGCGCGTCGGGCGCGCCGTCTACGGGACGATTGACATCATCGAAGACATCGTCAACTCGGGCAAGTCCCTGCTCATCCTCGGGCGCCCGGGCGTGGGCAAGACCACCCTCCTGCGCGAGGCCGCGCGCATCCTGGCCGAGACCAAACGCGTCGTCATCGTGGACACCTCCAACGAGATTGGCGGCGACGGCGACGTGCCGCATCCCGCGGTGGGCAAGGCGCGGCGCATGCAGGTCAAAGTGCCGACGCTCCAGCATGAAGTGATGATCGAGGCGGTGGAGAATCACAACCCCGAAGTCATCGTCATTGACGAGATCGGCCGCGAGGCCGAAGCCGCCGCTGCCCGCACCATCGCCGAGCGCGGCGTCCAACTCATCGGCACGGCGCACGGCAACACGCTCGACAACCTTCTGCTGAATCCGACTCTCTCCGACCTCGTCGGCGGCATCGAAGCGGTGACTCTCTCGGACGAGGAAGCGCGTCGACGCGGGACCCAGAAGACGGTCCTCGAGCGACGCGCCCCGCCCACCTTCGACGTCCTCGTGGAGATTCAGACCCGCGATCGGTTCGCGGTCCACGCCGACATCATGGGCTCGGTCGACGCGCTCCTGCGCGGCTTCCCGCTTCCACCCGAGATTCGGACGCGCGACGAAGCGGGTCAGATTCGGATCGAGAAGGCCGCGCCCGCTGTCGGGTCGAAGTTGGACGCGAAGGAGACGACAAAAATCTCGCCTCGCCGTGGACGTGGGGCGGTCGCGGCCTCCGAACCAGTCCCTGCCCCCCGCTCCACTGACGAGTCATCGAAACCGACAACAGGCGCGCTCGCGCCCACAACCCGTGCGCTCGCGATAAAGGCCGTCCGCGTCTACCCATATGGCGTGGCGCGCAACCGGCTGCAACAGGCCGCGAAGCGATTCGGCGTGCCTGCCATCATCGTCCGTGACGTGGAGGAGGCCGACGCGCTCGTGACCCTGCGCTCGTACTACCGCGACCGACAGGCCACCATTATGGACGCCGAGGCGCGCGGGATGCCGATCTATGTGCTGAAGGCCAACACCATCGCACAAGTGGAGAAGTTCATGGGCGACCTGTTCAACCTGCCCGCCGAGGGCGTCACCGCGCACAGTGGCGAACTCGACAACGTGCGCGACGAGACCCAGGCCGCGATTGCGGCGGTGCTCAACGGCGAGCGCTGGGTGGACCTGCCGCCCGGCCCCTCGCTGGTACGTAGACTCCAACACGAGATGGCGCGCAACGCGGAGTTGGTCAGTCACTCGTATGGGAAAGAGCCGCGCAGGCATGTGAGGATATTTCGCGAGTAGGAATGTACACAGGTAGACAGGTACACACGTAAACACGTAAACACGTCACCTGTCTACTTGTGTACTCGTTTACCTATCTACCTTCACCCCCATGTTCATCACCCTCGAAGGCCCCGAAGGTTCCGGCAAGACCAGCCACATTCCCTGCCTCGTGGAGTATTTCCGCGAGCGTGGACACGTCATCTTCCCGACGCGCGAACCAGGCGGGACATCCATCGGCGAGCAGATCCGCGAGATTCTGCATGACCTGAAGAATACCGAGATGCATCCCCGCACCGAGACGCTTCTCTATCAGGCCGCGCGGGCGCAGTTCGTGGAGCAGGTGGTTCGTCCGCGGCTGGCGCTGGGCGAGATCGTTCTCTCCGACCGCTATTACGATTCGACGATAGCGTACCAGGGCTATGGTCACCAGCAGGGTTTGGAGCAGGTACGCGCTCTCATCAAATACGCCACGGGCGGACTCGTCCCTGACCTGACGATTCTCCTCGACGTGGATGTGGAGATCGGCCTGAAGCGCAAGCAAAAAGCGGACGAGTGGAACCGTCTCGACGCCTACACCGTGGACTTCCATCGCCGCGTGCGCGCGGGGTATCTGGAGATGGTGAAGCAGGAACCCGCCCGCTGGCGCGTGGTGAACGCGGGACGCGAGTGGCAGTCCGTGCAGGAGGAATTGAGGAGGGTGATTTCCAGCCGATTGCCTGATGTATAATATCAAGCATGACCGCTACTGAGTTAAATCGCACGGTTCAAAAGTGCAAACAGGCCCTTGCCAAAGCATACGGCAAACGGCTTCGAGGCGTGATTCTGTACGGCTCGGTGGCGCGCAAGACAGCAGGAAAAACCAGCGACATTGATTTGCTCGTCCTGTTGACTCCCCCCGTCGATTATTTCGCCGAATTGAGAAAAATTGTGGATGTGCTGTATTCCGTTCAACTCGAATCGGATAGATTAATTTCTGCAAAGCCTGTTCTGGCAACAGATTATGAGGCAGGCAGTCTGGCTTTGTATCGAAACGCGGCGCGGGATGGAATCCCTCTCTGATGGCTGAATACTCCAATGAAATCACCGCCAACCTTGAAAGGGCGGACGACTCCATGCAGGTGGCCAGAGACCTGCTCGAGAAAGGCCATTACGACGTTGCCGCGTCACGAGCCTATTACGCGGCATTCTATGCGGCCAGCGCGTTGCCATTGGGAAAGAATATTGATCCCAGTAAATACAGCGGGGTGATTTCTGCCATCCATCGGGAATTTGTGAAAACAGGGAAACTCGCTGTTACGCAGGGCAAGAATCTGAATTGGCTGTTTAAATTGCGAGGTGTGGGAGATTATGGGGTGATTGTTCACGTAACAGAAGGGGAGGCCATTCGCACAGTAAATGTCGCGGAAGATTTTGTCGGCACAGTGAAGAGACTGCTTGCTTGAACGTTTTCACATCCTGTCTCGCAGAAAATCAATTGGATAGACTGAATTCCACTGATGACTGAAAACTGATTACTGATGACTAATTCCCTCGCCATCCTCGATTTCGGTTCCCAATATGCCCAACTGATCGCGCGGCGCGTGCGCGAGGTACAGGTCTACTGCGAGTTGTTCCCATGGGACGCGCCGCAGGGAAAAATCATGTCCATCCACCCGAAGGGATTTATCCTCTCGGGCGGGCCGCGCTCGGTCTACGAGGAGGGCGCGCCGTTCATCCAGAATTTCATCCTCGAAAGCGGACTTCCCATTCTCGGCATTTGCTACGGGATGCAGGCGCTCACCCACGCCCTCGGCGGCCAGGTGGACGCGTCCGCACAGCGCGAATACGGCCCCGCGGAGATCGAACCCCTGCTCTCTACTCCTCTGCTCTCTGCTCTCTCTCGCGTCTGGATGTCGCACGGGGACCGCATCACCAAAATGCCCGAGGGATTCGTGGCGCTGGCGAAATCGGGACACAGTCCCTTCGCGGCGATGGGCGATTTTCAACGGAACTATTTTGGCGTGCAATTCCATCCCGAAGTGCATCACACGCCGAATGGGATCGAACTCTTCAGGCATTTTGCCACTGACATCTGCCACATCCAGCCAGACTGGACGCCTGCCTCCATTATCGAGGAGGCGGTGACTCGCATCCGCACGCAGGTGGGCGGGGAACGCGTCCTGGCGGCGGTTTCGGGCGGAGTGGATTCGTCGGTGGCCGCGGCGCTGGTCCACAAGGCAATCGGCGATCAGTTGGTCTGCGTCTTCGTGGACACGGGCCTCTTGCGGAAGAACGAGGGCGAGCAGGTCGCATCCGCGTTCCGCCAGCATCTTCACTCGGAGTTGATCGCGGTGGACGCGGCCGATGAGTTTTTGTCCGCGCTGCAAGGTGTGACCGAACCCGAGCAGAAACGAAGAATCGTCGGCGAGAAATTTATTCGAATTTTCGAGGAGCAGGCAAAGGCGGTGGGACAGCCGAAATTTTTGGTGCAGGGGACGATCTATCCCGATGTGGTGGAATCGTCCGCGCCCGACCGCAGCAAGGCGCAGAAGATCAAGTCACATCACAATGTGGGCGGACTGCCCGAGGACATGGAGTTCGAGTTGGTGGAGCCGTTACGCTACCTCTTCAAGGACGAGGTACGCGCCGTCGGCGAGGCGCTGGGGCTGCCTGAGTCGCTGGTGTGGCGGCAACCATTCCCGGGTCCGGGCCTGACCGTGCGCTGTCTCGGGGAGGTGACGCGCGAGCGCGTGGGACGTCTGCGGGCGGCGGACGCGATCCTGATCGAGGAATTGTCCCGCGCGGGATTTTTGGGCAAGGGCGCGGATACGTCACAGGCGTTTGTAGTCTTGTTGCCAGTAAGGTCAGTCGGCGTGATGGGCGACCAGCGGACGTATCAGGAGGCGGCCGCGATCCGCGCGGTGACCACCGAGGATTTTATGACCGCCGACTGGGCGCGCCTGCCCCACGACCTGCTGGCGAAGGTGGCGAACCGCATCGTCAACGAAGTGGACGGAATTAATCGGGTGGTGTATGATATTACGAGCAAACCGCCCGCGACGATCGAATGGGAGTGAAGGGATTTTAGATTTACGATTTTAGATTTACGATTTACGATTGCCAGTGATGAAACTACTTCCAACGAAACACACAAACCACAACCAAAAAGGGAAGCCGTATCATCGCGCTCATTCCGCGTCTGCCTTTCATAATTCATCCTTCATCATTCATAATTTGCGTTTCATCTTTCATCTTTCATCTTTCATCTTTCTCTTTTCATACTTCATAATTCATCCTTCCTCCTTCGCGTCCGCCCAAACCTCCGCCTACGCCGAGATCAGCGCGCCCGACGCGTCCGCCTTCCCGAAGGTCTCCGCCCTGCTGGACGTCTACAACGATGCAGGACAATTCGTGGGTGGACTCGAACCGTCGGCGCTGACGGCGCTGGAAGACGGGACCCCGCGACGGGTCCAGGAACTGACCGAGGAGCCGCTCGGCGCGCAGATCGTGATCGGAGTCAACCTCGGGCCCGCGCTGGATGTCCGCGACGGAGAGGGAGTCACGCGCTACCAGCGCGTCCAGCAGGCGCTCGGCGTGTGGGCCGCCGAGGAGCGGGCGCGTCCCGCGGAGGCGGGCGACGATCTGAGCCTCGTCACCATCGCGGGGCCGCTCATCGCGCACACCACGCCCGAAGCATGGATCGCCAGTTTCGCGGCCTTCCAGCCCGATTTCCGCGCCACCACGCCCAACATCCAATCGCTGGCGCTCTCGCTCGACGCCGCGCTCGCCAACACGCCGCAGGTGGGCATGAAGCGCGCAGTGCTGTTTATCACGCCGCACATGGAAGACCCCGCGCTGGAGGCCGCCTTGCAAACCATCGGCGAACGCGCCCTGGCCTCGCGCACGCGCATCACCATCTGGCTGGTGGACGGCGAGCAATATTTCGAACATCCCAGCGCGCGTCTTTTCCAGTCGCTGGCCGCGCAGACGGGCGGCGGCTTCCTGACTTTTTCGGGACGTGAGGACATCCCCGACCCTGAGACCTATTTCGCGCCCCTGCGACGCGCCTACCGCCTGACCTACGCCTCGTCCCTGACCTCGAGCGGCGAACACACCCTGAGCGTGGACGTGAACGTCGGCGGCGCGACCATTTCCTCCGCGCCTCAGACGTTCACGCTCAACGTCCAGCCGCCGAACCCGATTCTGGCCGCGCTGCCCGCACAGTTGACGCGCACCGCGCCGCCCGACGATCCCTACAATGCCGAGATCCTCGTTCCCGAAGAACAGCAACTCGAAATCGTCTTCGACTTCCCCGACGGCCACCCGCGTCCCATCGTCCGTACCGCCTTCTTTGTGGACGGCGAACTCGTGGCCGAGAATAACACCGCCCCGTTCGACAAATTCACCTGGGACCTGCGCGGCTACACCGTCAGCGGGCAACACCAACTGAAAGTGGAGGCCACCGACAGTCTCGGCATGACCGGCGAAAGCCTCAGCCTGCCGGTCACCGTCACCGTGGTCAAGCCGCCGACAGGCATCACAGCCCTGCTGGCCCGTTACCGCTTCATCATCGTCTGGGGCATCGTGGGGCTGGCGGGGGTGATCCTGTTGTCCATCCTGTTCGGCACGCGCATCCGCTCGGCGCGGCGCAAACGCAAGACCCAGCGCCAGAAATTCACCGACCCGCTCACCCAGCCCGTCTCGGCTGTGATGGAACCGCCGACGGGGAAGAAAAAGCCGCGGCGGACGCGCCCAGACCAGGTCCCGGACGCGGCGGCCTGGCTCATCCGCCTCGAGCCGGACGGGACGCCGGCCGCGTCGTCCCCGATCCCGCTCGCCAGCCCGGACGTCACCATCGGCACGGACCCGGTGCAGGCGGCGGTGATCCTCGACGAGCCGTCCATCTCGCCCCTGCACGCGCGCATCCAGCAGAATTTGACCGGCGCGGGGTATCTGATTTTCGACCAGAATTCGCTGGCCGGGACGTGGGTAAACTACGAACCAGTCCCCCAAGAAGGCTATCCCCTAAAACACGGGGATAGGGTAAACTTTGGGCGTCTATCGTATCGTTTTGAGTTGAAGAACCCGCCGACCGTGCCTGAACCTGTCGTTACCCCTGCCAACTCATGATCCGCACACCGCGCGCCCACCTGCACGTTGCCGCCCTCAGCCATGCTGGGATGTCGGGGAAAAACAATGAAGACCGCTTTGCGGTGCTTTCCCACCATCTCAGCGCGGACGACCCCACTCCATCGCTCTTTGCCGTGCTGTCGGACGGGATCGGCGGTCACCGCGCCGGGGAGGTGGCCGCGGAACTGGCCGTGGACCACATCAGTCAGGTGGTGGCCGAAAGCAACGGCCGCGACCCGCTCCACATCATGGAGGAGGCCATCCATTCGGCCAGCGAGGCCATCGCGCATCACTCCGCCTCGGACGATGAATGGCAAGGCATGGGCGCCACCTGCGCCTGCGCGTGGGTGATCGGCGATAAACTGTACATTGCCTTCGTGGGGGATTCGCGCATCTATCTTGTGCGCGGCGGTCAGATTCACCAATTGACCACCGACCATACCTGGGTGCAGGAGGCCATCGAGAAGAAGATCATCCAGCCCGAAGACGCCCGCGACCATCCCAACGTACACGTCATCCGCCGCTACCTGGGTTCGCTGAAACTGCCCGAAGTGGATTTCCGCCTGAAACTGAGCGAGACCGACAACGCGGTGCAGGCACAGAAGAATCAGGGCATGACCCTCCTGCCCGATGACATCCTCCTGCTCTGCTCCGACGGCCTGACCGATATGGTCTGGGCGGACGAGATCCAGAAGACCCTCGTCGAGGCCGAGTCGCCGAAGGTGGCGGTGCAACAACTGGTGGCGCAGGCCAACGAGCGCGGCGGGCATGACAACATTACGGTGATCGTGATGACCGTGCCCAAGCCGCGTCCGCCGGAGGAGAAGAAAAAAGGGGTGTGGGGTTGGTTGATGGGAAATTAGTCCGCTGGTCGTTGGTCGGATTGTCTAACTGTCGAAATAGGAACGCGACCGTGGAAGCGGCCGCGTTTTTGATTCAGTAGGTCGAGATAGTATCTCGGCTTACAACGTGCGCTCGCGCAAGAAGGGCGTCTCGTCGGGGTTGATGGGTTCATCGAATTCGCGCGCGGCGAGGTGTCCGCTGTAGACGGCTTGGGCGATGATGTTCGGCGCTTCGGCGTCGCCGATGAGGCGCAGGGAATCGAGTTTGCCCTCGGCGAGCGCGGGCTGGAGTTCGCGGTAGAGCGCGTCGTTGGGAGTCCGCTCGGTGACGAGGACGAGCGCGTCGGCGGGAAGAATCGTCTCAGCGGAGGAAATGGCATGATGGACGGTGACCGCCTCGGGGTCGGATGAAGCGAGAACATGGTGCGGGAGGAGAGTCACGCCGAGGCGGAGGAGGCGCGCGTGGATGCGTTCCTGCTCGAGGGTGTATTCCGTCCACGCGGAGACCAGCGGCGCGGGTGTGACGAGAGTCACCTGGCAGTCATTTTGCGCCAGCAATTCCGCCAGCACGCCGCCGAGGTAGTAATGATCGTCGTCGTAGAGGACGACGCGGCCTTTGGGAAGTTTGCCCGCCATGAGATCGTCGGGCGTGAAAATGTTGTGGCCCGTGATGGGCATACGCCGTGTGCGCCCAATCCCATCGCGCCGCCATGTGGAGCCCGTGGCGATGATGACATCGCGCGGGCCCGCTTCGAGCACGTCTGCGGCGGACATGGGACTGCCGAGGTAGGGAAAGATGTTGGGAAGTTTTTCGATCTGCGTGAGACGCCAATCCACGACGCGGCGCCACTCGCTGAGACCTGGCAACTGACTCTCGCGGTGGACGCGTCCGCCAAACTCGCGCCCCGCCTCGGTCAGGATGACGCGGTAGCCGCGCTGGCCGAGGGCGCGCGCGGCTTCCAGTCCCGCGGGCCCGCCGCCGACGACGAGAATTTCCTTCTCGGATCTTTTCGGCGCGATGGATTCGGGATGCCAGCCGCGCCGCCACTCCTCGCCCATGCTGGGGTTTTGCGTGCAACGGATGGGCACCATGCGCTCGTCGCCCGAGACGCAGATGTTACAGCCGATGCACTCGCGGATGTCTTCGAAGCGATTCTCCTGAATTTTTTTCGGCAGGAAGGGATCGGCAATGGAGGGCCGCGCCGCGCCGACAAAGTCCACGATGCCGCGCTGGACGATGGAGAGCATGGCTTCGGGCGAGGTGTAGCGTCCCACGCCGACGACGGGTTTGGTGGTGAGACCTTTGACGAACGAAATGTATTTTTCCTGATAGCCCTGTTTGGCAAAACGCGAAGTGGCGGAGTCGTTGGCCCACCTGGCAATGTTGACATCCCACAGGTCGGGCAACTCCGCCAGCATCGAGACGATCTCGCGCGCTTCGCCGTCGTGGGTCATGCCCTCTTCGCCGAGCAGTTCGTCCACGGCGAAGCGCAACGCGACCGCGCACGTGTCACCGACGGCTTCCCTGGTGTCTTCGAGCAATTCCCTGAGCAGGCGGACGCGGTTTTCGAGCGAGCCGCCGTATTCGTCGGGACGGTCGTTGTGTCTGGAAAGCATCTGGAAGGCGAGCGCCAGTCCGTGCCCCGCGTAGACGTAGACGATGTCGAAGCCAGCCTTTTGGGCGCGCAAGGCGGCGGCGCGATGCCAGCGGCGCAGCGACTGGAAGTCCTCTTTCGTGGCGGCGCGGGTTTGACCTGGTTCGTAGCCCGACGCGCCGGTAAGACTCATCGAGCGCGGACCGAGGGCGGCCGTCCGCGAGTAAAGGTTGGAGGCGGCGTGACCGTTGTAGGTCAGTTCGATGCCCGCGAGGGATCCGTGCCGATGGATCGAGTCGGCGATCAACGCGTAGGCGGGGATGTCGGCATCGTCCCACAGGCGGCCTTCGAAGAACGGCGAGAGGTCGGTGGTGTGATGAATCTCCACCTCCTCGGTGCAGACCACGCCCCAGCCGCCCTCGGCTTTGACGGCGCGCATGGCGGCTTGTCCGCGCGGCATACGGTAGCCGAATCCGTTGCAGTGAGGCACCTGGTAAAAGCGGTTGGGCGCGGTGACGGGTCCGATGCGGAGAGGTTGGAAGAGGAGAGAGAAGGGGGAGGAGGACATTTGAGGATACCTTTAGAGTATAATTTTTAAGGATTGTAATCGAAGAGACGAAAGACGTCCCTGCCATCCCAAAGGAGGCTCCCATGCAGATCAACTTCAACAGCAAGACCTACAACAGCGTGGATGAAATGCCCGCCAATGAACGTCAGGCCTACGAGTCCATGTTCCAGATTTTCACCGATGCGAACGGCAACGGCATCCCCGATTTTCTGGAAGGGGACATCGCCAAAAACGTGATGACCGCCTTCACCAGCGCGATCAACTACGATGGCAAGGTTTACAACAGCGTGGATGAACTTCCGCCTGAGGCGCGCCAGAAGTTGCAGGACGCGTTCGCGAAACTCAACCAATTGGGAATTGTCACCGCCGCCCCGTCTGCGCAGAAGACGCCCGCCTTCGAGCCTGCCTTCCAATCCTCCAAGCCGCTCATCCCGCAGGAACCGACCTTTCAGGAAAGCGGCGGAAGGAATTGGCTGGTCATCGTCGGCTTCCTGGCTGCGATGCTCGTTTGCGCCGTCGCCATCGCAGTCGCTATTTTCTTCCTGCGCTGAAAGTCGCTCCAATAAAAACAAGGCCGAGGCATTGCGCTTCGGCCTTGTCGATTCCAGTCTGCTTCACTGCTCGTGGACATCGTGCATGGAAATCTCATCGTCCACAGGTTCGAGATGCGTCTGGACGATGGCGTCGGGCAACTCCTTGCGGACGTCGCCCTCGAAATCCTCGGCGATGTGATGCGCGTCGTGGACGGTCCACGCGCCAGGCACGAGCACATGCACCGAGACGAAGCGCCGCGCTGCCGATTGGCGCGTCCGCAAGGCGTGAAAGGCGACGCCGCGCTCGCGGTACCTGGACATGACCGCCTCGATGACCTTCTGCTCCGCCTCGGGCAGGGACGCGTCCATCAGTCCCGCCACAGACCGACGAAGCAGTTGGTACGCCGTCCAGACGATGTTCAACCCGACGAGGATCGCGATGATCGGGTCGAGCGTCTGCCAGCCCGTCAACGCCACAACACCCATAGCCGTGATGACACCGACGGAGGTCCACACATCCGTCATCAAGTGTTGCGCGTCCGCTTCGAGGGTGATCGAATTTTCCCGCCTGCCAGCCGCCAAAAGGACACGCGCCGCGGCAAAGTTCACGACCGACGCGGCCGCGGAAATGATCAAACCGATTCCCAGTTGCTCCAAGGGCTGAGGATTGAAAAATCGCTGGATGGCTGTGGAGATGATTCCTCCCGCCGCGACCAGGATCAAAATCCCCTCGGTGGCGCTCGAAAAATATTCGGCCTTGCTATGACCAAACGCGTGACTCTCATCCGCGGGGCGCGCGGCAATGGTCAGCATAATCAGCGCCATGATACCCGCCACCAGGTTCACGAGCGATTCGACCGCGTCGGACAGGAAGCCGACCGAGTTGGTCAGCAGGTACGCGCCCGATTTCAGCGCAATGGTCAAAATGGACGCGGCGATGGAAATCCACGCGAAACGGGTCAACGCGGCGCGATTGCTTTGATGTTCGTGTTGTTGGGTCATGCCAGCATGATACTTGCGAGACCCATTGTTGAAAAGAGGCAACTTGTCCGCGATAATCCTTCTACCAGAGATTTACGATAAAATAACAGCCTATGAAAGAATTCATCTACTCTCGCAACGCGGTTTACGAAACCCTGCGCGCCAAACGCAGGGACATTTTTGAGATTCAAATCGCCGAGGGGGCGCAGGAAAAAGGCAAGATCGAGCAGATTCTCAAACTGGCGAAAGAGCGAAAGATCAAGGTGACGCGCACTCCGCGCCCGCGGCTGGACAAGATCCACGAGAACCATCAGGGCGTGGCCGCCGAAGTCAGTGCGTATCCCTACTCGGACGTGATCGAGATTCTCGACGCGGCGCGCCAGAAGAGCGAACCGCCCTTCGTGCTAATCCTCGATTCCCTGCAAGACCCGCAAAATTTTGGCACACTGCTCCGCACGGCAGAGGCGGTGGGAGTCCACGGCATCGTCATCCCGTTGGCGCGGACGGTGGAAGTGACGCCCGCGGTGGTCAACGCATCGTCGGGCGCGAGCGAGCATCTGCTGATCGCGCAGGCCAATCTCTCGCAGGCGATCGACGCGCTCAAAGACGCGGAAACGTGGATTGTCGGCCTCGACCAGCACGGGGTCAGGATGGAGGCGAATTCCCGTCACCTGCGCGGCGCGCTCGGTCTCGTCGTCGGCTCGGAAGGAGAGGGTCTGCATGACCTGACGCGCAGGAAGTGCGATATCATTTTGAAATTGCCGATGTGCGGAGAAATTGAATCTTTGAACGCGGCGGTGGCGGGGTCGGTCGCGCTTTATATGGCGTATCTATCACGTGTTGCGTAGTGCGTGGTGCATAGTACCGCAAGATTTATCTTGCCCGTTGGAGGCAACATAAATGTTGCGGTACCAGACTATCCAACCAGGAGACTATCAGACTACATGACTACCTATCATTTTCCAAAAGGCTTTTTGTGGGGGACGGCCACCGCGTCGTATCAGGTGGAAGGGAACAACACCAACAGTCAATGGTGGAAGTGGGAGGAGGACGGTCACGCGAACGGCAAGTCGGGTCTCGCCTGCGACTGGTGGGGCGGACGCTGGAAGGAAGACCTCGACCGCGCCGCCGAGGCGGGACAGAACGCGCACCGCCTCTCGGTGGAGTGGAGCCGCATCCAGCCCGCGTCCGATCGCTGGGACGAGGACGCGCTGGAGAAATACCGCGCCATGCTGCGCGGGATGAAAGAGCGCGGCATCACGCCGATGGTCACGCTGCATCATTTTTCGAATCCGCTTTGGGTGGAGGAAACAGGCGCCTGGGAAACCGCCGACGTGATTCCGCATTTCGAGAAATTCGTCCGCAAGACGGTGGAAGCGCTGAAGGAATATTGCACGCTATGGGTGACGATCAACGAGCCGAACGTCTACGCGTTGAGCGGATATGCCAACGGCGCGTTCCCACCCGGCGTGAACGACATCAAGCGCGCCGTCCAGGTGGAGGCGAACATGCTGCGCGCCCACGCCATCGCTTACCGCGCCATTCACGAGATCCAGCCCGAAGCGCGCGCCGGGTATGCCCTGCACTACCGCCCGATGGTCGCCCGCTCCTGGTCGCCGCTCGATAAAATGATGCGGAACGTGCGCTATGCGGGAATCAACATGGCCTTCCCATCCGGCATCAGCACGGGCATATTGAAGTCTCCCGTTGGCAATGTTTCAATCCCCGAAGCCAAAGGTACACAGGATTATCTCGGCATCAATTATTACTCGCAGGATACGGTCTCGTTCAATCTTGCCAACCCGAAGGAACTGTTCACTCATTCGGGCTTCCCTGCGGATGCAGATTTCAGCGAGAATAAATTCATCGCCAACATCCCCGAAGGATTTTTCGACACACTCAAATGGGCGGTGCGGACTTATCCCGACCTGCCGATCATCGTTTCTGAAAACGGCGTGGAAGACTCGACCGACAAAATACGTCCGCGCTACCTGGCCCAGCACATTCACCAGATGTGGCGCGGCGTAAACTTCAACTGGCCGATCAAGGGCTACTTCCACTGGTCGCTGGTGGACAACTTCGAATGGGAGCGCGGCTGGACTCAACGCTTCGGACTCTGGGCGCTCGACACCGAGACGCAGAAACGCACCAAACGCCCCAGCGCGGACCTCTACGCGGCCATCTGTCACGAGAACGGCCTCTCGTCTGAGATGGTGGCCAAATACTGTCCTGAGGTGATGGAGAAGTTGTTCCCGGCGTAGGCGCGTACACACGTAAACAGGTAGACAGGTTCAATGTGTCGCGTGTGTACGTGTCTACTTGTGTGCCTGTGTACTCCCCTCCATCAGGGCAAAATAAAGGCTTGGTAATTTTCAGGGTGGATGATTTCGTAACTCGCACCCGCATAGCCTTCACGCCAGTTTTTCGGCGCGTTGACGTTTTTTCCCATGGACCATTTCATTTCGTATCCAAACAGATTTCCTTCGCGTTCTTCCACCAGGTCTATTTCCTGCTGGTCGTACGTGCGCCAGAAGTACATATTGGCGTATACCGAATGATAGGTTCGGTATTTTAAACGCTCGATGAACAGGAAATTTTCCCACAACTGGCCGATGTCGTTTCGTTGGTCGAGAGAATTGAATTGGGCGACCAGGGCGTTGCGAATGCCGTTATCCAGGAAATAGTATTTCGATTTGTTGACGATCTCTTTTCGCAGATTGCGGCTAAAACCGCCCAGGCGAACAATCACAAATGCCTTTTCCAACAGGTCGAGATACCGTTGGACAGTCTTGTAATCCGCGCCGACCTGCGCGCCGATCTCCGTCAGCGAGACCTCGGAGCCGACCTGGAACGCCAATAGTTTGAGCAGGTTGAGCAGGGTGCGCGAGTTCTTCACCCGATCGAACGCCAGGACATCTTTAACGAGATAGGAATTTGCGATCTCCGTCAGCACCTCGACTTTTTCTTTGGAAGTGGAGGCCGTCAGCGCTTCGGGATACGACCCGTAAACAAGATACTCCTGCAAGCGCTCCTTCAACTCGAAGCGGTTGTGGACGGATAGCAATTCCTCCTGCGACAGTGGAAAAAGCGTCAAGGTACGCTTGCGGCCAGTCAGCGGCTCGCCAACCTGTCCCGCGAGTTCAAAAGACGATGAGCCAGTGACGAGCACGCACATCTCGGGCTTTTGATCCACAATGATCTTCAATCCCATCCCAATGTTGGGAATGTTCTGCGCCTCGTCAATCGCCAACAGGTCATAGCCTTCCACATACGCGAGGATTTGATTGAAATCCTGCGAGCGCAGAATCTCCTGCGTGCGAATGTTATCTCCTGAATCGAGTTTATATTTGAGCGGCGTTTGCTTCAGAAAATTTTGGAGCAGGGTGGTCTTTCCCGCCCGCTGTGGCCCATACACAAGCAAAACTTTGCCTGCTTGCAGATAACTCTCCAATGGTTCGTACGAACGATGAAACATAGGGTAACTATATCCTAAATCCTTGAATTTGTCAAAATACAAGGAGTTTAATTCCTTATATTTTGATATAATCCCTCCCATGCAAACATTTTCATCCCCCCTCCCTGTTATCCGCCCCGCGCTTCCTAAAGATAAGGAAGATGTGGCCGAGTTCACCAAGTTTATTTGGGGCGGACACGATTACGTCGGCGAGGTATTTCCCGAATGGCTCAAAGACCCGCAGGGACAGTTGCTCGTGGCCGAGTACGCGGGGAAGTGTATTGGTTGCGCCAAAGTTTCATTCCTCGCGCCAGGCCAATGGTGGCTGGAGGGATTCCGCGTGGACCCATATTTTCAGGGCTTGAAAGTCGGCTCGCGTTTGGACGCGGCCGCCAACGAATGGTTCGACGCGCACGGCGATGGCGCTTTGCGATTGATGACCAGTTCAAAGCGCGTGCAAGTCCATCACCTGAGCGAGGCGCGCGGCTTCGTGCGCGTGGGCGAAGTCTGCGCGTACGCGGCGGATGCGCTGGCAGAATCGACGGACGCGTTCGCGCCCCTGCGCGCCGAAGAAGCCGACGAGGCGGCCGAGTTTTGTCAGCGCTGGAGTCCCAACGGATATTTGAACGTCGGCTGGAAATTCGCCGCGCCGAACGCGGAGGCAATCTGCGCGGCGATGAAAGACGAGAATCTATTTTTCTGGTGGCGCGGGCGCGGGGGAATCGTCTCAGCGTGGGAAGATGACGAAGAGGGCGCGCCCCGCCTCATCGTCGGGATGGAGGCGTGCGCGGGCGAGGATCGAATCGAATTGCTGAAAGACCTCCGTCGGCTCGCGTCCGCGCGTGGGGCAGTCGTCGCCCGTTGGATGAATGTGATCGGCGAAAGCGTCCTGCGCGATCTGGACGCGGCGGGCTATCGAAAAGATTGGGAAGATACGGCCTATTTGTACGAGCGAGGCAAGTCTTAAAACAAAGGCAGCCTCCCAATCGGGAGGCTGCCTTTGTGGCTGGCAAATTTACATGCCAAGGAACGCGAACACGGCATAGCCGAGTGCGAGTATACCGGCAATAGTTGCCGACATCGGAAGTGCGGCAAAGGATCCGATGCCGAACCACAGGAAGAACAACCACATGCACCAGCCAGAGATCGTTTTGGGCAGACTGACTTTCATTGTACATTCTCCTTTGGGAATTGGGGTTGAGTGTTGTCAATTCAGACAACCTCTATCTTAATAAACACAGCGGGGCATTGGGAGTTACGCAAGTTTTCGACATGGTAAAATCCAATTCCTTCCATGACCGCCACTCCCCTCCCCGCAGAATTTACCCTCGCCCGTTCCCACAGCGCGGATCGTTCCAGTCCGATGCGCTGGATCGTTTCACACGCGCTGCGTTACTGGCCGATTCTCATCATCATCCTGATTGGCGCGTTCGGTAACGGCGCGCTGGCAGGCGTCGTGCCGCGTTACGTCGGTCGGGCCTTCGACGATATGCTGGCCGCCGCGCCGAGCCTCAGTCTGCTTCTCCAGACCGCGCTGGCCATCGGCGTTTCGCAGGTGGTGCGCGGCGTGCTGCAATTCGGGCGCAACTTCGGCGCGGAGATCATGGCGCAGCGCATCGAACGCGACATCCGCGACGAATTGTACCTGTCCCTGCTCGGCAAGAGCATGACCTTCCACAACCTGCAGCCCGTGGGCGACACGATGGCGCGCGCCACCAACGACGTGCGCGAAGTGAACTTCATGTTCAGCCCTGGACTGAATCTCGTCATCGGATCGTTCTTCTTCCTGCTCGTTCCTCTCTACACGGGACCTCGCATCCATCCCGACCTTTTGCTGGTTCCCGCGCTATTTAGCGTTGCCTACTTTTTTGCGCTCGCGAACTACCTGAAAACCCTCTCGCCCGTCACGGACGCGGTGCGCGGGGCATTCGGCACAATGAACACCCATCTCTCCGAGGCTCTCGACGGCGTGGAGACGATGAAAGGCGCCGCCCAGGAAGACACCGAAATTGATCGCTTCGTCGCCAACGCGCGCCGCGTGCGCGAGGCCTTTGTCAAACAAGGCGACCTGGAAGCAAAGTTCCTGCCCATGCTGCTGCTTGGGATCACTTACGCGGCGGGACTCTTTCACTCGCTCGTGCTGTATCGCGCGGGCGAAATCTCCGTCGGCGACGTGGTGGCCTTCTTCGGTCTCCTGCGCCTGTTGGAATTCCCCACCTTTGCCTCGACATTTGCCTACAGCCAGATCTCGCTCGGACTTTCGGGTGCGCGCCGCATCCTCGAACTCATCAACCGCGAAAGCGACCTCGACCAGAACGCGGCAGGCTTCAATGGCGAAATGAAAGGCGACGTGGAATTTTCAGATGTGTGTTTTGAATACAACGAGGGCGAAAAGATTCTTGACGGTATCTCGTTCAAAGTGAAGGCGGGACAAACCGTCGCCATCGTCGGGCAAACGGGCGCGGGCAAGACCAGCCTCGTCAAACTCATCAACCGCATCTACGACGCGCCCTGCGGCGAAGTAAAGGTGGACGGGATCGCCGTCCGCGATTGGAATCTGGCCGCACTCCGCCGCCAGATTTCCATCATCGAGCAGGATATCTTCCTCTTCTCGCGCAGTATCGCCGAGAACATCGCCTTCGGCAAACCCGACGCGACGCGCGAGGAGATCGAGTCCGCCGCCAGGTCCGCGCAGGCGCACGAGTTCATCCTCACCTTCGAGAAGGGCTACGACACCGTCATCGGCGAACGCGGCGTCACGCTTTCGGGCGGACAGCGCCAGCGCCTCGCGCTCGCCCGCGCCTTCCTCACCGACCCGCGCATCCTCATCCTCGACGACTCCACATCCGCCATCGACTCGGCCACCGAAGACCGCATCCAGCGCGCCATCTCCGCCGCCTCGAAGGGACGCACCACCTTCATCATCACGCACCGCCTCTCCCAAATCCGCTGGGCGGATCTCATCATCGTTCTCCGCAAAGGCCGCGTGGCCGCGATTGGGAGCCACGAGGAGTTGATGAAGACTTCGGAGGCGTATGGACGGATATTTCGAGAATAGTGGTAGAATGACGACGAACAGGTCATAATGACTTGTTTAGGAGCAAAATATGACCGACATAAGCATTGCAGAAGCCAAAAGCAGTTTTTCAGAATTGGTTAGCCGAACAGCCGCGGGAGAGCGTTTTGTAATCCGTCGCCGTGGCCGAGTGGTTGCCGCGCTTGTTAATCCCGATGAATTGGAACGGCTTGAGAGAAACGCCAATATGGCGTTTCGATTGGCGCTGGCGCTTGGACAAGATTCCGTTTTACTTGAAAAAGTGAAGCGCGGAGAAGTTCATCCTGCCATGGCTGCGTTCGGTTTGTGGGATGCCGATGAATTCGCCAACCTGACCGATGAAATCTATGCGGAGCGGGAAATCTCGTCAGCGCGCCCATCGGTGGAATTGTGAAAATTCTTGATAGCGATCACTGTATCGCCATCCTTCGCGGCAAACTTGACCTGGGAGGAAAAGCACAGGCAGATGAGGAGCTTGCCGTTACATCAATCAGCGTTGGCGAACTGACACACGGCGCACATCGTTCGTCGCGTCCCGAAGAGAACCTTACCCGCCTGGATATTCTCCTCGCAATGTTCACTATCTTATCCTTCGATGAAACCAGCGCCCGTCGTTTTGGCATGCTGAAGGCAGAATTGGAACATGCAGGAATCCGCCTGGATGACATGGATTTGCAGATAGCGGGTATCGCTTTGGATAATAAAGCAATCCTTGTAACGCACAATCAGAAACATTTCGGGCGAATTAAAGAATTGGAATTGGAAGATTGGCTACTGAACACTGAACACTGATCACTGATAACTGATCACTGAACACTGGCAACTACCCCATGGGCTTCTTCGCAGGACTTAACCCCGAAAAATATGATCGCCAATACAGCG
>DYKX01000014.1:0-10111 GCA_020722375.1 Anaerolinea thermophila | reverse complement strand
CCCATGGGCTTCTTCGCAGGACTTAACCCCGAAAAATATGATCGCCAATACAGCGATCGCGTATTGGCGCGCCGCATCGCGGGCTATTTTAAATCGCAGGCCGCGCGGCTGATCGTTGTCGCCATCCTCGTCATCGCGCTGTCCGCGTTGAGCGCCGCGACGCCCGTCATCGTGGGAAAAATCGTGGACGCGCTCGGCGGACAGCCTTCACTGAATGTCATCTGGTTGATTGGTCTGGCGATGCTGGCAGTGGGCGTCGGGACGTGGGGTTTGAACTGGGCGCGGCGCAGTCTTTCTGTGCGCGCCGTCGGCGACGTGGTGCTCGACCTGCGCGGACGCGCCTTCCGCGCCGCGGCCGACCACGACCTCTCGTTCTACGACCAGTTCTCCTCGGGACGCATCGTCTCGCGCATCACCTCCGACACGAACGATTTCGGCCAACTGGTCATCATCCTCACCGACGTCACCGCGCAGATGTTCCAGGCCATCCTGCTCGGCATCATTCTCTTCCACACCGAAACGCACATGGCATGGCTCATGCTGGGATTCGTCCCTATTGCGCTCGGTTTCACGCTCGGCTTCCGCGCCCTCGCCCGCCGCGTCACCAAGCGCGGCATGCAGGCCATGGCAGACGTCAACGCCGCGATCAAAGAGACCGTCAGCGGCATCTCCATCGCCAAGAATTTCCGCCAGGAACAGAGCATCTTCGAGACCTTCGACGCGGCCAACCAGACCTCGTACGCGGTCAACATCCAGCGCGGCCTCGTCTTCTCACTGGTCTTCCCAATTCTCAACGCGTTGAGCGGCATCTTCGTCGCGATCCTCGTCTACGCGGGCGGCCTCTCCATTGTGGACGGCATCATCACCGCAGGGGCGTGGTACCTCTTCATCCTCGCGCTCGATCAATTCATGTTCCCGATCCTCAACCTGGCCTCGTTCTGGGCGCAGATCCAGTCGGGACTTTCGGCCGCGGAACGCGTCTTCGCGTTGATCGACGCGGATCCCAACGTCGTGCAGATCGACTCGCAGGAAGCGGGTCCGCTCAAAGGTCAGATTCGATTCGAGAATTTGGGATTCCACTACAAGACCGACGAGCCGATCCTGCGCGACTTCAATCTGGTCATCCAGCCCGGGGAGAATCTCGCGCTGGTGGGACACACCGGCGCAGGCAAGTCGTCCATCGCGAAATTGATCGCGCGCTTCTACGAATTCCAATCGGGATCGCTGACAATTGACGGACGCGACATCCGCACGTTCGACCTGCAATCGTATCGCCGCCGACTGGGAATCGTGTCGCAGGTCCCGTTTCTTTTCTCAGGGACGGTGGCCGAGAACATCCGTTACGCCGCGTCCGACGCCCCCGAAGCGGAGATGCTGCGTCTGGCGCGTCAGATCGGCGGCGGCGAGTGGCTGGAGACCCTGCCCGACGGACTCGACACGCAGGTGGGCGAGCGCGGCAACCGCCTCTCGATGGGACAACGCCAACTGGTCGCGTTGATGCGGGTGATCGTCCAAAACCCCGCCATCTTCATCCTCGACGAGGCCACCGCCAGCATCGATCCGTTCACCGAGTGGCAGATCCAGCAGGCGTTGAATTTGATTCTGAAAAACGCCACCAGCATTCTCATCGCGCATCGCCTGTCCACGGTGAAAGCCGCGGATCGAATCGTGGTCATGCAAAAGGGCGCAATCATCGAAGAGGGGAATCACGAGGGCTTGCTGGCACAGGGAGGACATTACGCCGAGTTGTACAACACGTATTTCCGTCATCAGAGTCTCGCGTATGTGGAACAGGCGCGGGAAATGACGAAAAAGTAGCGCAATTCCTTTGGGTTTTCACGTATAATCAAATCATGCAGACCACGCAACGACTTCCTTATGTGTGGGATTACGATCTCGACCTCTCGGAATTCCGCGAGATCCTGGCTGGCCGCCGCACGCGTGGACGGTTGAATCAGGACTGGGCTGCGCGCCGATTGCTGGAATATGCTTCCTATGACGAGATCATTCGAATGATCGGCTACAAAAAATTAGTGGAAAACTGGCCGCGCTGGCGCGAACGCGTCCGCTCGAAAAGCCGCGTGCGAGGACTTGACTTTCTTGTACAGTGGCTCCCCGAAAAACATCCCGAGTTGCTCCGTGGTTAACGATCCTGCTGCCTACTATTTTGACACGCTCTATCCCTTTCAGGATCGGGTGATTCGCGTCATCAATCAAGCGGATACTGGTTTTTACCTCACTGGCGGAACCGCCGCGTCGCGCGGCTATTTGCAACACCGTTTTTCGGATGATTTGGATTACTTTGTCAATGACGATGCGCGTTTTGGTCTCTGGGCAGAACGAATCATTCAAGCCCTTGGCTCAGAATGGACGTTAGACGTCATTGCAAAGGAGGAACGATTTGTCCGCCTCAACATTGTTCAGGGGCTGGTTTCCCTAAAGATTGAGTTGATCAACGATGTTCCAGCAAGGGTGGGAACAGTCCAAATCCACCCCATCCTCGGGCGGTTGGACAGCGCCGGGAATATTCTTGCCAACAAAATCACTGCCCTTCTCGACCGGGAAGAGCCAAAAGACCTGGCCGACATTTGGGGCTTTTGCTGTGTAAAAAACCTGTCCATTGCTTCTGCCATTACAAATGCGCAAAGCAAGGCTGCTGGCGTGTTCCCAGCCGATTTGGGGCGGCTTCTGTGTTCTGTTCAAAAAGCGGATTGGGATTCGATACGTTGGATTCAAGCGCCACCCGTTGACATATTCCTTGCGCAGTTGATACAACTTGGCGAAAGCCTGTTACTGGTCAAATAGAAGACTTCGCAGGAGTTTCATCCTGGGCCAGTAGCGCAATGGTAAAAGCAGGCGTTTTACGAAGTCCTGTACTCCAGTTGACCTCATACCTTATTCTTCCAACAAGCAGGATAAGCGCCCGGTTCCCGGTCCGACTCCGGGCTGGCCCACAAAAAATCCCCGTTTTCCGTCAGATGCTGGAAAACAGGGATTTCATCTTTAACTTTGCGTTTCGGATTCTCGGCTCTTCCTCGTCTCCAATAGTCTCCGCACGCGGGCGTGCTTCTCACGCGTCAGCGGGTAGAACCAGGCCATGGCAACCGCGGAGAATAACAGGATCGCTTTGTCCAGAACGATAACCGACCTGCTTTGGCTGTGGTCATGGATGCTCCTGTTTCGCCGAATTAAAAGAGTTAACACCGCTTTCTTCCATACGATACAATTGTCTCATGGATTCCTCTTCCAAGCCCTCCCTCGCAGACAAACTCAAGGCCCTCGGCATCAAAGTGGGGATACCCCCCTCTGTCCCCCCTGCAGGGGGAATGAAAGGGGGGTATGTCCCAATCCATACCATCGTCCCAGGCGGATACCGTCAGACCGCGCGCGGCGAGGCCTTCATCTCCGAGCAGACCTTCGGCGCGGACTATCGTCACGGCGCGCATCCATTAACCATTGACCATCCGCTCGAAACCATCGCGACCTGGGCGCGTGATCCGCTCCTTTCCTCTTTCCCTCTATCCTCCTTCGCCTTCCTCGACACCGAAACCAGCGGCATGGCAGGCGGCACGGGGACGTACGCCTTCATGGTCGGGGTGGGACGGTTCGAGGGCGATGACTTTCGCCTGGCACAATTTTTCCTGCGCGACCCGTCCGAAGAACCCGCCATGCTCGAAGCGCTGATCGAGTTCCTCGCGCCGTGCAAAGCGCTCGTTACGTTTAATGGAAAGGCGTTTGATGCGCCGTTACTTGTTACACGTTACAAGTTACATGATATTCCCAGCCCTCTCAAAGATTTTTCCCACCTCGACCTGCTTCCTCTCGCTCGCCGTCTCTGGCGGGATAGACTCCCCTCCCGTGCGCTGAAATATCTCGAAGAGAATATCCTCGGCCTGCGGCGCACCACCGAAGAAGTGCCTGGCTACGAAATCCCCTGGCTGTATTTTGACTATCTCCGCACGGGCGACGCGACCCCGTTGAAAGGCGTCTTCTACCACAACGCCATGGACGTGGTCTCGATGGCCGCGCTGCTCCGCCACATGGCGGCCATGCTCCACGATCCATTCAACGGGAATGTCCAACACGGACTCGACTTCATCGCCCTCGGCAAACTCTTCGAAGACTTGCGTCAATGGGATCTGGCCGCGCGTCTCTTCGAGCATGGACTCACCCACGAATTGAGCGAATCCGATTTCGGGTCAGCGGTGGAGCGATTGTCGCATCTGCAGAAGCGCCGCGGGGACATCAACGAGGCTGTCCGCTTGTGGGAGGGGGCCGCCGCACAGGGTCACATTTACGCGCATGTGGAATTGGCGAAGCATTACGAGCACCGCGTCCGCGATCTGGACGCGGCGACGCACTGGGCCAGGTCCGCGCTGGAGTTGGTGAAATCGTCCGAGTTGCCTGCCTATGTCAAAAAGCACTGGAAACAGGAACTCGATCATCGCCTCGCGCGGTTGAAAACGAAAAGTAAATCGCGGTAACGCGAGATACTATCTCGTGCTACTGAAGGGCAGGATTTCCCCGTTATAATCCCCGCCATGTCATCGAACAAAAATTCACTGCCACGCCTGCTGGCCGTCCTCCTCTCCGCCGCGTTGCTGACCCAGGCCTGCCTCGAACTGAACCGCGTTGCCTGGGGAACTGGAATCTGGCTCGGAGAATACTCTCCCAAGTGGGCCATCGGATTCTTTGGCTTTGTCCTCCTCTCTCTGGGACTCTTCGCCTCCATCCTGACCCTGGCCTGGGCGCCGCGTCGACTCGACCCCGCGCGGGCCGCGTTGACCCGTCTGCGCTCGCGGCTGGGATTCCTCCGCTGGGTGTCCGCTGTCGTTTTCGCGCTCGCACCTGTGATTTTATTTCAATACACCTCGTGGGGCGTGGTCTTCACGGGCTTCGGGATTCGCCTGCTCGTGTGGATCCTGTCCACGCTCGGGCTGGCGGTCATGCTCGGTCGCGGCGACGCGCTCCTCGTCTGGAAAGATGCGTTGGTCGCGGCCCTCGTCAGCAGCGCGGTCGTCGGCGCGTCCATCCCGCTGGCAGGCGTCACGAGTTATCCGTTTTCGCTGGGCTGGTCGGAGGGCAATCGCCTGTGGGATTACTCCATCCTGTTTGGCCGCGAGCGATACGTCTTCCCCGCCGATTCGCAACTGACACCCTTCCTCGATGTGGGCCGTCAACTCATCGGCGGGCTTCCATTTTTGTATCCTGGCCTGACGATTTTTCAGGAGCGTCTCTGGCTCGGCTTGATGGGCATCGTGCCGTATGTTCTGCTCGGCTTGTGCGTTTTTTATCTGCCGCAGTACCGCAAGATTTATCTTGCGCCGCGAGGCAACATGAATGTTGCGGTACTGACCTGGCTCCTCACGGGGCTGTGGGGATTCCTCTTCCTGCGGCAGGGGCCGATCCATTCGCCCCTGCTCTTCAGCGCGGCGGTGGTTGCGCTCGCGTGGCGACGCCCCCTTTGGCTTTCGCTGCCCCTCCTCGCCGCGGCGGGATACTTCGCCGCGGTCAGCCGCTTCACATGGAGTTTTGCGCCCGCCATGTGGGCAGGGATGCTCTGGCTCGCCAGCGCGGGACTCGAAAACGGACGCCTCGCCGCGCGTGACTGGGGCCGCGCTATCCTCCTCGGCCTCGCGGGACTGGTGGGCGGACTCCTCCTCCCGCAACTGACAGGCCTGCTGGCGGGGACGGGCAACGCCTCCGTGACACAGGCCGCCGAGTCGGTGGGACGACAGCCTCTGCTGTGGTACCGTCTGCTTCCGAACAGCACGTACAATCTCGGTATCCTCGTCAACCTGGTCATCGCCATCACGCCGCTCGTGATCGTTTTGCTCTTCGCGGTGCGGCAGAGACTTTGGACTCTCAACCTCTGGCAACGTCTCGCCATTCTCGGCGTGCTGACCGCGTTCCTCGTGGTGGGACTGGTCGCATCCACGAAGATCGGCGGCGGCGGCGACCTCCACAACATGGATATGTTCCTGATCGGCCTGTTGTTTTGCGCGGGGATGGTCTGGGAAAAGACCGACCGCGTTCACCTGGAACCCGCGCAAAGTGACAGTCACTTTGGAAGTGACTGTCACTTTGCGCCTGCTCGCTCCTGGCTGACAGAAGATGCCTCACTCTCCGCGTGGATGCGCGTCGTTCTCATTCTGCTGGTGGCGCTTCCCGCCTACGGAACATTGCTTCGCCTGCGCCCCCTGCTCTACGCCGACGATTTCAACCGCCTCAAAGTCCTCGCGGACGTGGAGGATCCCTACGCCGACCCGCGCATCCTCGGCCTGCTGCCTCCTCGCGACGAGGTGGACAACACGCTCGATCTCGTCCGCGAGTACGTTGCCAACGCGCAATCCAAAGGTGATGTGCTTTTCATGGATCAGCGCCAACTGCTCACCTTCGGCTACGTCAAAGACGTCCCGCTCATCGCCGAATACGAGAAAAAATACCTGATGGACCAGGCCATGGGCGAGACCGCCGCGGTCACTTTCCCTGCCTTTTACCGCGACCTTGAAGCCCATCGCTTCGCACTCATCATCAGCGACCCGCTCCGCCTGCCGATTAAAGACAGCGATTACAGTTTCGGCGAGGAGAACAACGCCTGGGTGAAGTGGGTGGCCGCGCCGATCCTTTGCTACTACGAGCCAGCCGTCACGCTGGAAGAATTCAAACTCCAACTCCTCGTCCCGCTCGAAACCGTCTCACCCGATTGCGTGATGCCATTACCACAATGAATCTCAACTACCTCCTCCTCCGCCTCATCCGACATTTCCTCCCCGAGTCAATTACCCGATTCCTCCTCCGCCGTGGACTCATCATCCACCCCGGGCTGGAGACGCGCGAACCCGCCTCCGCCGTGACCCGTTACCGCGACGCGCTCGCCGCGCGTGGCGCGTCCCTGACGGGGAAACGCGTCCTCGTCTTCGGGTACGGAGGCAACTTCGCGGTGGGCGCGGAACTGCTTCGAGCGGGAGCCCGCCACATCGTCCTGCTCGACCGCTTTGCCCCGCCCGATGACCGTCGCAACCGCGAACTCGTCCGCGCCTATCCCGATTATTTCAGTCTGCGCGGCGAACAGGTGGTCACGAACGAAGCGTTCCTCACCTTGATCCACGATGATGTGAAGAACGTCCGCGCCGAAAAGTTCGATCTCGTGCTGAGTTCCTCCGTCTACGAACATCTCGTTGACGTGGACGGGCTGACCGCCGCCCTGGCCGCGTTGACCGCGCCGAACGGAGTCCACATCCACTACGTGGACCTGCGCGATCACTATTTCCAACTCCCGTTCGAGATGCTGAAATTCTCCGAGCGAACGTGGAAGAACTGGCTGAACCCCACCAGCAACCTGAACCGCTTCCGCCTGCGCGATTACCAGCGCGTGTTTGATCGTTACTTTTCAAAGGTGGAAATCAACGTGCTGGCGCGTGAACCTGAGTCCTTTGCAAGCGCTAGAAGCAAAATCCGCCCAGAGTTTTTGACGGGAGACAACGCCCACGATACGGTGACGTTGATCGAAGTGGTGGCGGCAGTTCCCAAATAAAAAATCGGATTTCCTGGAGAAACCCGATTTTTGTTGTGCCTTTTAAGTGGCAAACGCCTGGGTGAGGGGGGCACCCAAGCGCTTGCCGCCGATATATTACTATAACTTTTCCAGGAGCGCAAGGCCTAAATTCAAGTGAAGTTAACAGATTTTTCAGGTGTGCCCCGGGCGGGAATCGAACCCACATCTAAGCCTTAGGAGTGCCTTGTTCTATCCATTGAACTACCAGGGCGCAGAAATATTATAACGGAAATTCGCGACGGCGGGATTTCATTTTCCGCGCGGGCGGCCGCTTCACTTCTTCTTCTGCGATTTCTGATACGCATCCCAGGCACGCGCCAGTTTCAACAGGAGGGGACCCAGCAGGAAGGCGATGATCAGGAACAGGATGACCAGTTCGCTCCAGCCAATGGCAAAGACGGGACGGCAGGCCAGCAGGCCGAGGACAAGTCCCGCCGCGCCAATCTGGACGGGGAAGCGGACTCTGTTCATTCGGCCACCACCTCTTTGACGCGTCCCACCTGCCCGTCCATGAGCCGCACCTTGATCCCGTGCGGATGCGTCGGCGATTTGGTCAGGATGTCCTTGACGATGCCTTTGGTCAGTTTGCCCGTGCGCTGGTCCTGCTTGAGGACGATCAGCACGGTGAGACCTGGTTTGATGTCGGTACGTGTGGTTCCATTCATGGACGGTATTTTACTCTATCGGGTCTTCGGGATGCTCGCTGTTCCACAGGACAACCACCTCGGCGGCTGACTTCCCGATGTTGCGCCTGTTGCGTATCCTGCCACTGAACATGCCGCTGTTCAAGGCCCGCTTCAATTCATGGTCGAGACGGTGCGCCACGTCGAACTCGCCCCGATAGTTGACGTTGGGCAGGTAGGTCCCCAGCCCTTCGAGTTTGACGCCGCGTCCCTGACGATGAAAGTGGACAACTGCCGCCTGTAAACCCGTCAACACGGCGATGATGTCGGCGCGGCTCAGGGTGGAATTATCGGCCATGTAATCGGCCACCTCGCGCCAATCAGCCGTATCGCCATATTCGATCTGCGGACGGTAATGGTTGAGTGCAGTAACAAGAGATGCCATGCGATTTCTCCTGTCTGGAGCATAACGATCAAGAGAGAAGGTCAATATCCTATCAGGATATGATAGATATGCTGACGGGATATATTAATTATGCCGACGGGATATTGCAAAAAAGACAGGGGAGAATTGGAAATTTATCGGTATCTGTTGATGATTAAGACGAGACAGTCCCCTTCACGGGGACTGTCTCGTTTGATTCATTGAACAAGTCAATCTAAAAGGAGAGATTGTTGCATTGCATGTTTTTTTCCGTTCACTTTGCCTTCTTGCCTCAGTCTTTTGACAGCCTCATCAAAATATTTAGGATTATTGTCAATCAGCAAACTCTCCCTGCCAAGAAGAAGGGACGCTACACCTGTAGTACCACTGCCTCCGAACGGATCAACTATTAGTCCACCAACAGGTGAGAGAAGTTTGATAAAGAAGGCAGGTAATTCAACAGGAAATACAGCAGGGTGCCCCTTGTTCTTTCCAACGAGGGCAATTGACAACACATTAGATGGAAGGACTGTTTTCTTGTTAGTCCATTTTGAAAGGTCGCGTCCAAAACCGCTTTGGTTTGCGGAATTGTGTCTACTCAAATCATTCTTACCTAATTTTGCCAATCGAGTTTCGACCCAATCACCAATTGGTTTTCGAACGGCATCGGCATTGAAGTAAGGACGCTTAGATTTTGACAAATGAAAGCAGTATTCCCATCCGTCTCTCAATCGTGTGGGCCAACGACCTGGCATCGGATTGGGTTTGTGCCATAAGTAGTCATCAATTGCATACCATCCGCGTTCAGATAAAGCTTCGATGGTTTTCCATACATAACGATGTCTAACACCATCAACTACTTTGTCCTTAATGTTAATCACCAAGCTTCCTTCAGGTTTCAATGCGTTGTAGAATGGTTCATGGAAGGACATGAACCATTCTACAAATTTATCAGGATGAATACTATCGTAATGTTTATGGCGCGCGTCAGCATAAGGTGGAGACGTAACAATTAGGTCCACACGACCAACAAATTCTTTCAATACTTCGCGGCTGTCATCGCATATCACCGTACATGTCGCAAAGTCGTTACGGACAGTCTGTTGCCTAGCAATAACTCCTTGACTTTCTTTAATTTTTCTTGGCATTTTTCAACTTTCGAGATTTCCGTTTAGGATTGCAGAAAAATGAGACCAGTTTTGCTGGATCATCAAAGTTCCCCACCTCATCCACAAGACCAAATTCTCTGCATTGAAACTCAAATATATCAAGGACACCATCAGGCACTTCAGGTGACACCTTCTCTGCATCAGGGTGTACAAGTAGCACTTGCAAGACTGCCAACATGATTTCCTCATACGAATAATCCGCAAAAAAGGGCCAAAAGAAATCTGAAGCCCAAAGCTCCGTATTTGGAGAGCGCAACAGCTTTTCTTTTGTCCGTTTCACGCTTCTTCCACCGCTCTCCATGACAAATGCAAAAACACAAATATATGGGCCACGCCT
>DYKX01000152.1 GCA_020722375.1 Anaerolinea thermophila | reverse complement strand
TATGGGGGCTGTGAAATTAAAAAACGCAACAAAATATGAGCGAACCGGGAGTAGTCACTCTAACGTTTGAATATGCTTAATCATTTTCTTAGCCTATGAAAGGAGAAAAATCAAATGGAAAAAGACAAAACTCACCCATTCATCAAAGAACTCTACTCACTGGCCAATGCCAATGACCGCGCCGCCCTGGCCGCCCTGCGGCGCGGACTCGGCCTGCCGCCCGGCGCCGCGCCGCAGATGTTTCCCTACATCGAGCCGCTGCTGCCCACCCAGCGTAGCCAAAAGTTAGAGGAAACCTGTTACCTCATCGCCTCGCTGTTTGCCCTGCACCCGCTCCCCGGCGGCAAGGGCAACATGGGCGACCACTTCCGCCAGGCCGACCCCGAAGGCAAGAACAAAGACGCCCTGGAGCGGCGTTTCACCATCCTGCTGGCGGCCCACTCCGAAGACCTGCCCGATTACCTGCGCCAGGCAATCAGTTTCCTCAAGTCCAAAGACCAGCCGGTGGACTGGAACCAATTGTTCTGGGATATTCTGGCCTGGGATGGCGAAGACTGCCGTGTGCAGAAGTGGTGGGCGCGCGCCTTCTGGGGAAAAAAACCGCCGGAAGAGGCCGGCGGGGAGAGCAGTTGAGTATCCAACGGATGGAACAGCCCTACTTCTGCAACCAGTCTATGAGCCGCTGTCTGATGACCTTCAAGCGTTCTGGAGCAATCTCGCCCAGGCGGGCTACAATGACTGCCTGTTCCACGCTCGTCAGGCGCGCCAGTCGAATGGCCGAGGCCGCTTTCAGCCCGCTGGCAGCAAAATCCGTATCGGACGGTTGGATGATTTCATCGAAGCCGGGAACGGCCTGGTGCACGCGCGAAGTGACCAGCGCCAGCAAAACGTCTTCATGGCGGCCAGGCGCAAGCGCAAGCACCAATGCCGGGCGCAATTTGCCCTCCTGCAAATCAGCCTGTGAAAAGCGGAGCAGAACAACGTCGCTGGGTTTCATGGACGATAGACTTCCCGCGCTTCGGAAATCGTGTACGTTACCTCGTCCTCTTCGCGGAAGAACTGCTCCAGCGACAACTTCTTCCAGTCGGCTTCGCTCCAATTTTCATAATCGGGCGCAGCCTTGCGCTTTGCCAGCAGGAACAGGGCGAAGTCGGCAAGTTGCTCCACCAGGTCATCGGGCAGGCGGTCAATTTGGCGGTGCAATTTCTCGCGTAACAGGTTTGCCTTCATGGTACACCTCACAACAATTTACCTCTCGCAGATTCTAACATCATTCCAAGAAAGGACCCTCTCATGTTCATCGAACTTCACATTCTCCAAAACTTTGCCCCTTCCAACCTCAACCGCGACGACACCGGAAACCCCAAAGATACCGACTTCGGCGGGGTACGGCGGGCGCGCATCTCCAGCCAGTGCATCAAGCGCGCCATACGACGGGAGGCCATTTTTGCCAAAACCACTGCCGTCGAACTGGCCGACCGCACCAGGTGGATTACGCGCCTGATTGCCAGGCCGCTCGCCGAGGCAGGGAAGGAAGAGCAGCAGGCGTGGGCAGTGGCCGAGGCCTTTGCCAACGAATTGGGCATCGGCACGGGAACCGACAAGAAAACCGGCCAGCCCAAGAGCAAAGTGCTGCTCTACCTGAGCAAGAGCGAAATCGCCGAGATTGTCGCCGCTCTCAAAGAGAAATGGGACGACATTGTCCCCACACTCAAGGAAGGCAAATCCCCGGCGCTCAAGCCCATCGTCAATGAATGGGTCAAGGCGCTCAAGAATCGCACCAGCGCGCCGGACATTGCCTTGTTTGGCCGTATGCTGGCCGAAAAACCAGACCTGAACCTGGACGCCGCCTGCCAGGTGGCGCACGCCATCTCCACCCACCGCGTCAGCATGGATTTGGACTACTACACTGCCGTAGACGACCTCCAGCAAGATGACGAAACCGGCGCGGGTATGATCGGCGTGACCGCTTTCGACAGCGCCACCTACTACCGCTACGCCCGCATCAATTGGGGACAATTGGTCAAGAATCTCAGCGACGACAAAGCCCTGGCCAGGAAAACCGTGGAAGGCTTTCTGCGCGCCGCCATTACCGCCGTGCCAACCGGCAAGCAAAATGCCTTTGCCGCCCAGAACCCGCCCGATTTCCTGCTCGGTGTCACACGCGCCGATGGCGAATCCTGGTCGCTGGCGAACGCCTTCGAGACGCCCGTCAAAGCGGACAGAGACGGCGGCTATCTCAAGCCCTCCATCCGTGCCTTGGATGCCTATTGGGGCCGACTGACCAAAATTTACGGCACGCAGGGCGTTACCCCGGCGGCGCTTGTCCTACCCGAAGATGCACCGCTCGAAAACCTGAAGGATGCCGTCAAAGACAACCGCGAGGAGTGGGTTGCCGCCATGCTGGCAGAATTGGAGTGACCCATGCACACCCTGCTGCTTCGTCTGTGCGGGCCGATGCAATCGTGGGGCGTGCAAAGCCGCTTTACCGTGCGCGATACCGGGCTGGAACCCTCCAAGAGCGGCGTCGTAGGCCTGTTGTGCGCCGCCCTGGGCATAGACCGCGCCGATGACGCCGCCCTCCAACCGCTCGCGGCCCTGCGCATGGGCGTCCGCGCCGACCGCGAAGGCGCGCTCAAAATGGATTATCACACTGCCAAAGACGTGCTAAAAGCGGGCGGCGGCATCAAAGAAACCGAGGTTTCCCGCCGCTACTACCTGGCGGATGCCTGTTTCCTGGTCGGGCTGGCGGGCGATGACCTGCCCCTGTTGCAGCGCCTGCACACCGCGCTCAAGAAACCGGTCTGGCCGCTCTTTTTGGGGCGCAAGGCTTTCGTCCCCGCCGAACCGCCCTTCCTGCCGGATGGCCTGAAAGCGAATACCGATTTAGAAACAACGTTGAAAACTTATCCGCCGCTCACCAACCGCCTCTCCTCTCAACAGGCGCGCCTGGCGCTGGAAGACCCGGACGGCTACCTCGTCCGCCCCGACCAGCCGCTTTCTTTCAGCCAGCGGCACTTTGCCCCCCGGCGGCTGACCACCCGTTTCATGGCATGGCCCACCCCGCCAGTCGAAAATCTGCAACCCTTCGACTCCACTCAGGGCAAGTCTGAAATCGAAAACCCGGAGATGACCTGATGTACCTCTCCCGCCTCACCCTCAACCCACGTTCGCGCCAGGTGCAGCGCGAACTAGCCGACCCCTACGAAATGCACCGTACCATCTGCCGCGCGTTCCCGAACGCCAATTTCAAGGAGAACGAACCCTCGGGCATCCTCTTCCGCGTGGACTTGCATCCCACGACGGGAGTCCCTACCGTGTTGGTGCAGTCGCAGCAGCAACCCGATTGGTCGTTCTTGCTTGCCGACCGGAAGGATTATCTGCTCGCCGAGTCCGCTCTGCCCATAGGCGTGGAAAACCCCGCCTGGAAGGAAGTCAACCTGCAGTTGCGCGCGGGTCAGGCATTGGCTTTTCGCCTGCGCGCCAACCCAACCAAACGGCTGAAAGAGAACGCCAAACGCATTGGGCTTTTCCGTGAAAAAGATCAATTGGCCTGGCTGCAACGCAAAATCGAAGCGGCCGGCGGGGCGCTGGTTTCGGCGCACGTGACCGGCAAGGCTAATCTGCGCGGCAAATTATTCACAGAGAAAGACGATGCACGGCGTATGCGTTTTGTCTCGGCGCAGTTCGAAGGCATTTTGCATGTAAAAGATCCTGACCTGTTGGTGAAAACCATCAGCGCGGGTATCGGAAGTGCCAAGGGCTTGGGCTTCGGCCTGTTGTCTGTGGCCCCCGTTCGCGGGTAGTACGATCGTACTGGGAGTTTGCCGAGGGACTGATCCCGCCGGAGACGCGGGAGAGGCCCCAAGGCGGACTCAGTCTCCATCCGCACCTTAACAATCGAATAGTTTTGGTTCTGTCACTGCGAGCGCAACGAAGCAGTCTCCTCGCTGTAAACAGGAGATTGCTTCGGGAAGAACGCCCTCGCAATGACATTGGAGGCAGTATGCAAGATTTACACGAATTACCCAAATTGCGGGATAGTTTATCCTACCTGTACATCGAACACGCCATCGTGGATCGAAAGGACTCGTCCATCGAGTTCATCCAGAAAGAGGGGCGCACACAGGCCCCGGTGGCGGCGCTAAGCGTGCTGATGCTCGGCCCCGGCACGAGCATCAGCCACGCGGCGGTCAAGGTGCTGGCGGAGAGCGGCTGTCTCATCGTGTGGACAGGAGAGGATGTGACCCGCTGCTACGCCCAGGGATTGGGAGAGACGCGCAAAGGCTATCACCTGCTGCGACAGGCGGAAATGGTGAGCGACCCTGTCCAGCGATTGGACGTGATCCGCCGCATGTACCAGAAACGTTTCCCCGAACCGCTCGCGCCAGACCTGACGCTGGAGCAGATCCGCGGCATGGAAGGCGCGCGCGTGCGCAGCGTCTATTACCAGGCCAGCAAGACCTACGGCGTGCCCTGGCACGGGCGGCGTTACGACCGCGGCAACTGGGGCAACGCCGACCCGGTCAACCGCGCCCTCTCGGCCGGCAACGCGCTATTGAATGGAATCTGCCATGCCGCCATCGTCTCGGGCGGCTACTCGCCGGGGTTGGGATTCGTCCACACTGGGCGGCAGACCTCGTTCGTCTATGACATCGCCGACCTGTACAAAGCCGAAATCACCATCCCGATTGCATTCCAGACGGTGGCCGAATCGCCCGAACACGTGGACGGGCGTGTGCGCGCCGCCTGCCGCCAGAAATTCAAGGAAGTGAAATTGCTGGAGCGCATCTTGCCGGACATTGACGACCTGCTCGGCGTGGACAGGAGTTTCACACCGCCCGAAGGCGATCCGGACAGCGAAACATCGCTTCCGGCGCCGCTTTGGGACGCTCCGCCTGAGGAGGATTCCACCGACGAGGAGGAAACATGATTGTGATGATCCTCGAACACATGACCCCGGCGCTGCGCGGCGAATTGACCCGCTGGCTGGTAGAGCCACATACAGGCGTATTTGTAGGGCATGTCAATGCCATGGTACGCGAACGCCTGTGGCAAAAGTGCTGCAAACTGACCGGTTCCGTTGGCGGCGTCGTACAGATATGGTCAACGAATACCGAGCAACATTTCGCCATGCGGTTGTACGGTGTTACACAACGTGAGATCGTCGAACTGGAGGGGTTACAATTGGTGCGCATACCGAATTTGCCGGAGGCGATAGAGAAGAAGGTGAAAGCAAGAACGAAGCGCCCCCAAGATATGGAGAAATTACCCTGAAATCGCCGCATAGACCAAGATTTGGGACTGTCCCCACACACGTGGGGATGAACC
>DYKX01000013.1 GCA_020722375.1 Anaerolinea thermophila | reverse complement strand
AAGGGGAAGGAGATGTTTGGATGAAAACAGTAATTCGTATTCAGGACGCTGTTGCATACCTCCCCCATTTCCGTTCGCCTGCCCCGCATGTATTTACGGGATTGAAATGGGGGAAACTGTGTTGACACCTAGCACTCGCTGTACCCGCACGCGTAACACTTTCTGCATCCCTCTTCATTGACAACCGCGGCCTCGCCACATTCGGGACACAGGTCGCCGATCCGCATCGGGGGGACGTTTTCGGCGGCCTCCTTTTCGATGGTGTGACCGCCGTTGCCGTTGGATTTCTCTTCCACGGGTGCGGGGGCAATGCCATCTTTTTCGCGCAGATAGTGATCGAGCACCTGTCCGATGCCATCAGGCAGGGAGCGGACGCGGTTCGGGCCAAAGCCCAGCGACCTCCCGCCGCCGATGCCCATCAACTGGCGGGCCACCTCCCGCATGCGGTCAGTCGGGACGATGGGGCCGGCCATCCGCAAAATGTAAGAGATGAGGCGTCCGATTGCTTCGGAGACTGCCGCGGTTTCGGAGCCCGCCTTCGAAGTGTTGATGAACGCCTCGAAGGGCTGGTTGCCGCCATTTTCGTTGATGGTGATGAATGCCTTGCCGACGGGCGTTTCCACGTTGAACGTGCGGCCTGTCAATGCGCGGGGACGCGGTTTCTTCGTCTCGTGCCACATTGTCCCTGAAGGGGAGACAGCGCCTGTCGAAACGGGAGCCAGCCCAGGGTCGGGTTGAGACGCGGGTTCCTTCCTGGCGGCAGTGGCTTTCGTCTCCAGTACAACCTTTTCGCGCGAACCCGTCACGTAAACAGTAATCCCTTTGCATCCCAGTTCCCAGGCCAGCATGTAGGCGTTGGCAACGTCATGCTCGGTGGCGGTCTCGGGGAAGTTGATCGTCTTGGAAAGCGAGTTGTCCACGAAGACCTGCAAGGCGGCTTGCGTGCGGACGTGCTCCTCCGCGGTGATATCGCCCGAGACTACGAATGTGTCGCGTACAGACTGCGGCAATTCGGTGACGTGCTGGCACGTGCCTTCGCTCATCGCCTGTTCCACGATCTCCTGCCGTTTTTCTTCGCCGAGGCCGAGTTTTTTTAATGCCTCATCGAAACGCGGGCTGGCGTAGGTGAGCCGAAGGTCCTTGCCATTGTCGTTGACGTGACGGATGTATGCCAGCGCGAAGACGGGTTCGCAGCCATATCCTTCGCAACCTGCGACGGTGGCGATGGTGCCCGTCGGCGCGACGGTGGTCTGCGCGGCGTTGCGGATGCCGTGTTTGCGAATGCCGTCCACAATCGCGTCCCACTCGACGCTGGGGCGGCCCCAGTTATGCTGATACGCGTCCAGCGGCTGAGGCGGAGTCCATTTCAAAGCATCGGGATCGTAGATA
The DNA here is from genome assembly GCA_020722375.1 of Anaerolinea thermophila. Classification (GTDB taxonomy): domain Bacteria; phylum Chloroflexota; class Anaerolineae; order Anaerolineales; family Villigracilaceae; genus Denitrolinea. The sequence continues at coordinate 29,548 of DYKX01000013.1, read as the reverse complement.
CTGCCCTCGATGGCAGGGAAGGGGCCGCGCACTTTGGCTAACTCGATGCTGGTCTGCATGGCGTGATAGCGGACAAACTCCATCACCTGCGCGCCAAACTCCTGTCCTTCCTTCGAGCCGTAGCGGACTCCAACGTGGTACATCAAATCTGCAAGGCCCATGATGCCAAGTCCGATGCGGCGGGCGCGGTGGGCGGCTTCCTTCAATTGCGGGACGGCAGGCACATAGGCATTGGCTTCCACCACGTCATCGAGGAAGCGCGTGGCGGTGACCACGCTCTGGCGGAGGGTTTCCCAGTCCACCGTGCCGTTGGGGCCGCAATGCTCATTGAGATTGACCGAGCCGAGACAGCAGTTCTCGTAGGGACCAAGCCATTGCTCTCCGCATTGGTGCGCGACAATTCCATTTGCAATCACGCTGTGCGTTTGCATTTCGGTCAGATCATACACATCTGCCACGCCCGCATCTTCAATAGAAACGACTGTCGTAATAAACGATTCGGAATTGGACGCGCGACTTTTTCTGGAAATGAATTCCTGTACTTTACTCTGTTTTGCAGAATTAAGGAATCCGATTTCTGAGACAAACCGATCTCGATTCGCTTTGTCAATGATAAGTTCGTAGTCGGTCTGTGTGAGATGTTCCTGCAACCCACCTTTCCCGTTGGGCAATTTCCGATATCCAGGTTCGCGGCGCTTATGGATGCGGCTCACGATTGCGAAATTGAGCAGCAATATTTGCACATCGCGCAACAATTCAACCGACGAACTCGAAAGTCTCACAGAACAGGATTTCTTATGGCCTGAAATATTGACTGTTCCGTCCGTTGTAAATAAGCCTTGCAGGAAGCCAATCACAGCGTCGCGGGGAGCGTTCCAAATGGAAGCAGGAATGCGTTTTTCATGAGCGCGAGCATGTAAAACACCGAGGGATTCAAAGAAGAGATACGGCACTCTGCCAAATGTCAACTGTCGAACCGAGTCGCGTTGATGCAAATGACCACCGCGAAAGTAGGTTTGCATAGTCTGTTGCACAATGCCTAGCAATTCATCATCATCTTTGTTATTAAAAACCATTCCCATTGGCGAATTGCTATTTGGGCTGAGCCAGCCATCTCCAATCAACGCACCGACAACAACCCCGAGATCATGAGACCATGTTTTTGGGAGCTTGGCATATTGTTCGGCAAAATCGTCACGCGTAACTGTGTGTCCCGAAGCGTGATCTCCGCCATGTGCCATGACCGTCAATTTTTCCTGAATGTAGTCAACATTGGGCAAAGTCGAATTTCGATTCCAGACTCCTTCGCCAGACTGAAGAAGTAATTTGTCGCCTATTTTTAAATCGCTCAATTCAACATAACCGCGATCATTCGTCAGGAATTTGTGGTCGGTTGTGGCCACAACCGAATAGCCGTGTTTGGTTGTCAATCTCAGGACAGGCGTATTCGCGCGCGTCTTCCATGCTGGAGAAGAAACGCGATATGCCACGCCGAAGTTTTTATTTGCAAAACCGTTTCCTCCTTGCGGAGCGCGTAAATCGGTTGCAACCATGAAATCAATGCTCGATTCAGCCAATTCTTGAATTGTCTTTAAACCCAGGTCGGTTGCTATACGGGTTGATCCGACAAAACATGGATTCGTTGCCTCGAGCGGATACAAATGCGGGACAGGGTTATCGCGATTGGCTGCATCCAAAAAGAGGACGCCAGGCTCGCCGTTGTGATGTGCCTGCTTTACGATCTTGTCGAAGATGTCGCGGGCGCGGACTTTTCCGTATGAGCGGATGGTCATGCCCGCTTTCTCCGCCTGTTCCAACGTGCCGCTCCAGCCGCGATATTCCTTTTGGGAAATGTCGGGGAAGCGCAATTCCCAGTCCTCGTCGTTCTTCACAGCGCGCATGAACGCGTCTGTGATGCCGACGGAAATGTTGAAATTGGTGATGTGGTTCTCGTTGGTCTTCGAGGTGATGAACTCTTCCACATCGGGATGATCCACGCGCAGGACGGCCATGTTGGCGCCGCGACGCGTGTTGTGTGTCACCATGCCATAGGCAAGATACGTGTGATTATCAGCCACTTCAAGATCGAGCGTGAGGGATTGTCCCACAGCCTCAACCCCACCCACTTCCACAAACCAGAATTGATCTGCGGATGGCGCGCTTTGGAATTCTTCGGGGTATTGGGCTTTGAGCAAATCATATCCCGAGCGGGTAAGGTTACGGTCATCGCGCAGGTAACGCAGAACCTGTCGGCGCAGTTTCGGTTCCGTGGCGCGAAAATTGATGTTCCTGCCGCGCCTTTTGCGGTCAATTTGCTCCAACGTGATCTCATTCAGCACGGATTGCAGCCAGTATTTCGCGTTTGGCAGCACATAGGAACTTTTCCTACGCAGATCGCTTTCCCAGGCATACGCTGACACAAAACGAGAACGCTGATCGCAGCCTATTTTTTCGCGCCAGGCTTGCAAACCAACCGTTGAATTGATCCTTACCTGATGGGTATCCGAGTCGCCCCAACGATCCAGTCCTGCCGTGATTGTACGAATGTTGACGGGGCATCCTAAACCAATCAGCAATGTAGACACTTCGCGCGCCAGGCGGGAGGAAGATGTGCCAATCGAGGGATAGCCATGCGACAATGCCCCATCCGCTTCGAACAAGCCGCGCAAATATGCACCGATAATATTTGGAGGCGATTGCCGCACCAGGCGAGGTACGGATACATCGCGGCTGGTCTTTTTTTCCAAGCCGTTCATTACCAGGAAATCCTTGACGGCGCGATTATCAATCACGAGCGTAATCGAGGCGTCGTTGGGTTTCTGCATCCTATTTACATGGACGCCGAACAATCGCTCCAGGAGAAGAGGCATTTCCTCCATCAAGTAGGAGGTATGCGCTACGCTCACACCCACGCGATGATCGTTTTCGCCCTGCGCCACAAATCCATCCCCCGCCAAATAGCCGAGGAAAAACGCTAATTCATCATCCAGAATGGACGGGAGGTTGGGCATGACCTGATTGCCGTGTTTCTGCGCGGGCTTTCTCAAAGCCTGCATCCTGCCGGTGTGTTCACCCAGGCGAACAACGATCCAGTCGCCGCGCTCCAAGGCTCCAATTTCCTTCCACTGCGGACCTTCGTCGGTCATTACTTTCACTTTATGATTCGGCGTGCCAGTGAGACTCAAACCTTCGCGCGTATGCACGCGCGTCACGTTCGCAATCCCATTGTTGTATCCGCGCGGCGATTCTTTCCGTCCTTCATCGGTTGGAATGGATAACACATGCTCCTGCCATCCGGGGACATCGGAATTAACGATCTCATCAAGCCGCAACAGCCCTTTGTCAGTGAAAACCAAAGTTTCAGGCAGAAGGCAGCCACCCTGGGCAATCTCCCCAAACGCGTGGTCGTAGACGCGCAGGAAGCCAACGGGACCCGTGGCCTGTCCAGCGGAGGATTTGACCAGTCCGCCCTTTGGCCGCAGGCGCGAGAACGAGAAGCCGTTGCCGCCGCCCGTCTGCTGGATGAGGGCCGCGTCGCGCAGGGTCTGGAAGATGCCCGCGCTGTCGCGTCCCATGTCGTCGGAGATGGGAAGCACAAAGCAGGCCGCGAGTTGTCCCAGCGGCGTGCCCGCCCCAGTAAAGGTTGGGGAATTGGGGAAGAACCTTTTGCTGGTCAGCAGGCGATAGAACTCAACGGCGCGGGCGTCTACATTCCCATTCCAGACTTCCTCCACTTTGGCGACGTGCCAGGCCACGCGCCAGAACATTTCCTCCACGGTCTCGACGGGTTTGCCGTCATCGCCGCGGCGGACGTAGCGTTTCATCAATACCTGACGCGCATTCTCGGTCAGGTCCACTTTGGGAAGGCCGCGCGGCATGACAGGGGTCGGCAATAAACCGTGTTTCGCGGCTGGGTCAATTTTGGCAACCATGGCATTCTCTCCTCAGAATTTAGTGGTGTGTTGAGACGCAAAAACCGACAACTACACCTCCCCAATGGATGAGGTTGTCGGTTGGATTAGCCTTCGAGTAAGCGATTGATTTCGTTGCGGAGCGCGTGAAGATCGTCGAGACGGAGGTAGACGATGGCGTAGCGAATGTATGCGATCTGGTCCATTTCCTTGAGGCCATGGATGACGAGGTCGCCCACAATACGCGAGGAAACTTCGGCTTTGCCCATCTTTTGCAGTTCCGATTCCACCTGACCAATCAGCCGTTCAATGTCCGCCGCGGAGACGGGGCGCTTCGCGCACGAAATGCGGATGCCTCGCGCCAGTTTTTCGCGGTCGAACTCTTCGCGGGTTCCGTCCTGTTTGACGATGAGGGGGGTGGAAAGGACGGGACGTTCGTAACTGCTGAATCGCTGTCCACACTTGAGACACTCGCGGCGGCGTCGGATACCCCCGTGGCTATCGTGAGAAGTGTCCAGTACTTTGGAATCGTTGTTTTGGCAGTAAGGGCAGCGCATGAAAGGTCCAAAAATAGAACAAATGTTGCCGCCATATATGGCGGTTTGATTCTTCAAAAGCCGTACATATATGGTTGGTTGGTTGCATTCTAACATACAAGCAAGGTGGTCACAAGAGGACTAGAGGGTGATTAACCTTAAAATATCCGCCCTCATTGTTTTGCGGGAAATTTTTCTATGAAACCTGTCTTAAAAAATCCAGCACCCATTGGTTGTATTCTGTTGGATTGGATTGATGCGGGACGTGCCCGCCAGAGATAGCCTGTCCGCGGGCGTTTGGGAGGGCGCGGACAAGCGCAGGGAATGAATCGGACGCGAGGGTTTGGTCGCGGTCGCCCCAGATGACAAGAGTCGGCATGGTGACGCGCGCCAGGTCCGAGGTCAGATCGCGAACCGTGTTGGGGATGTTGAACGCGCCTGGGGCGGTGCGTTTGTAATCCAGCGCGGTCTGCAGTCGAATCTCCTCGGAGAGTGTCAACGCGGAGCCGCCCACGCGCCCGAGCGCGTGATTCGTCAGTTCGATGATCCAGCGGAAGACCCATTCAGGCGTGCGCTCGACAACGAGTGCATTGATGGTGGGACGGCGATACGTGCGACGGAGGAGCGCAGGAAGTTGTTCGAGTTTGTAAAACGGATTGGTGAGCACGAGGGCGCGTACTCTTTCGGGATGGCGGATGGCATAACGCAGACACATGTAACCGCCGAGCGAGTGGCCGATGAGGATGGGCGTCTCGCGGAATTGAAGCGAATCGATCCACTGCACGAAATGCTTATAGACCCATTTCGTTTTGTAGGAGCGCGAATCTGGTTTGGGGCTTTCGCCGTGTCCGAGCAGGTCGAGGGCGCAGGCATGGTAATTTGCCGCGGACAATTCGGGCAGGAGCGCGTCCCAATCGTGGAGCGATGCGGCCAGGCCATGAACGAGCAGAATGGGCGCGCCGTCCTGTGGCCCCCGTTCTATGAAATTAACTTCAGGAGGAATCTCAAACAGATTGCCCCTCGCCTGACTGGTATTTTTCATATCGTTTTGCCAACTCTCTGCGAAGCACTTTCCCAATGAAGGTGCGTGGAAAATCGTCCATGAAAATGACGAAGCGCGGGACAAGGTGTGGGGGGAGCCGCCGCTTGCAATAGGCAATGACCGCTTCCGGGGTGGGGCGTTCACGTCCCGCGATGACGAACGCGAACGGATGCGACGCGATGGCGACCACCGCCGCTTCCTTCACCTGGGGGATTTCGTAAATGACTTCCTCCACGTCGCGCGGGAAGGCGGGCTTCCTCCTCGACGTTTTGGCGGGCGCGCCCGATTGGGGGGGATACCACATATCTGCTTTGCGCGCGATGATGCGAAAGTAGCCTTCGCTGTCCATTTGTGCCACGTCACCTGTGCGAAGCCATCCATCGGGGGTGAGCGCCTCGCTGGTGGCGGATTCGTTGCGCCAATAGCCGAGCATCACCTGCGGGCCGCGAATCACCAGTTCGCCGATCTGCCCCGCTTTGACTTCCTTACGGCCGCCGACCAGGTCCACGACTGCGGCCTCGGTGGACGGGAGAGGAATGCCGATGCTCCCAACCTTGCGATTGCCTCCCAGTGGATTGGCGTGGGTGACAGGCGATGCCTCGGTGAGACCGTAGCCTTCGACGAGTTTTCCCCTGGTGAGTTTCTCGAAGGCCTCCTGCACTTCCACGGGCAGGGGCGCAGAGCCGCTGATGCAGGCATGGATGGATGAGATGCCGAATTTACGCGCGCCGCGGAAATTGTTAATGGCTACGTACATGCTCGGCACGCCAGGGAAGATCGTCGGTTTGTGCTTTTTGATGGCGTGGAGGATATCGTGGATCTCGAAACGCGCTTTGAGGATCAACGCCGCGCCCAGGGCAATCGGGACGTTGAGGGCGGTCGTGAGTCCGTAACTATGCGAGAAGGGGAGCGCGCACAAGAATCGTTCGCGGCCTTCCTCGGCCGCAGGCATCCAGTGGCGCGTCTGCAGGGCGTTGGCGACCAGGTTTTTGTGCGAGAGCATCACGCCTTTGGCCGCGGCGGTCGTCCCGCCTGTGTATTGGATGACGGCCAGTTCGTCGGGGTCCACCTGCAGGGTAGGCGAGCGCCAATCCTGTCCGCGCATGAGATGCCGCCAGCGGATTCCGCCTGGGACGGAGAGTCCGCGATGAAGCCAGCGCGAGATCAATTTTTTCGGGAGGGACAAATAATCCGCAGGGTCGGTGAGAATGATGTGCGGAATGCCAGTGCTGGCTTGGATTTGTTTCGCCAGTCCCGCGGAAAGATTCAACGTCACCAGCACGCTGGCGTCGGCATCGCGGATCTGACTTACGAGTTCCTCAGGGTTGGTCATCGGAGGCATGAAGACGGCTGTTGCTCCCGCTTTCAGCACGCCGAAAAATCCCACCACCATCTGCGGAATGTTTGGCAGCAGCAGGGCAACGCGTGCGCCGCGTCCGATGCCGAGGCCGAGCAATGCGTTGGCAAATTTGTTGGCTTCGTGATTCAACTGTCGGTAGGAGAGCCGCGAGCCTTCGAAATAGATCGCGGCGTGGCGTGGGAATCTTCGCACGGAGGAACGCAGGAGATGGTGAAGCGGAATACGCGGCACGCTGATGGTGTAGGGCACGCCTTTTTCGTAGTGCGCCAGCCACGGACGTTCCGCCTTCAGGTCCTCGCGCGTGCGGGCTTTCTTTCGTGTTACTTTTGATGTGCCGCGCCAGGAGGGTGTCTGTCCCTCGCCCGCGAGGAAGCGCTCGATGGCGCGGTCCACGGCTTCGCGTCGCTCCAGCATGACCATGTGACCAGACACGCCAATGTCGGCGTCTTCCGCGCCTGGGATGTTTTTGGCCACCTGCTCGAAATGGACTTTTTCGAATACTGCATCACGATGCCCGCGGATGACCAGCGTGGGCAGGTTGAGGCGCGCGAACTTGTCCCAGCCCTTCCATTTGTTGAGATTGGAGTGATAGTAGGCCTTCAGGGCGTGCGGCGGCGCAGACAGCCACGAGCGCGTCAGTGGGCCGATGAGGCGGAGAAGCCAATTGGGGAGGTTGAGTCCGAGGCGGAAGAGGGGGTTGAGATGGAATTCGCCTGCGGTGGCGATCAGCACGAGATGGGCCACCCGCTCTGGGTGCGCGAGAGCGAACTCCGTTGCAAGCGCGCCGCCGAAGGAATGTCCCACCAAAACGACTGGCTCGTTCACGCGCAAGACGTCGAGGGCGGTCTTGATATCCGCCAGCATGCACGGCATGTCGTAGCCTGAGGAGGGTTTGTCGGAGAGGCCGTGCCCGCGCAGGTCGAGCGCGATGACGCGGTTCTGCAGGCTGAACCTCTGCATTTGGTAGATCCATTGCAAGGCCTGGCCTCCAAACCCGTGCAGGAAAACAAATATCCGCTGGGGACGGTCGGGGGAGACATCCAGCGCCGAAAGCCGAACCAGCGGATCGTTGGAGACACGTATCTCGTGGCGGTAAAGGTCGAGGTCTATGTCCATTGAACAATTTTATAAGAGGTTGGAACTTTTGGGGAGGGTTACAGGTACTCCTCCAGTTCCCTGGCTTTGCGTGGATGGCGCAACTGCCGCAGGGCTTTCCCTTCGATCTGGCGGATGCGTTCGCGCGTGAGGCCGAATTTTTGACCGACCTCCTCCAGGGTGTATTCGTGGCCGTCATAGAGACCGAACCGCCAGCGGAGCACCTGCGATTCGCGCGGCGAGAGGGCGTCCAGCACTTTGGCCATCTTATCTTTGAGCATGGACTGGTAGGCGCTCTGAATGGGGGTCGGATTGGTATTGTCTTCGATGAACTGACCGAGTTCTGTGTCATCATCTTCGCCGACAGGGGACTCGAGCGAAAGCGGCTGCCACGAGACTTTCATGATCCACTGCACCTTGTGGACGGGCAGGTCGAGCGCGGCCGCGATCTCCTCGATGGCGGGCTGGCGTCCCAGTCTTTGCTCCAGTTCGCGCTGGGCCTTGTACAACTGACGGATGCGGTCCACCATGTGAACGGGGACGCGGATGGTGCGTCCCTGATCGGCGATGGCGCGGCTGATGGATTGTTTGATCCACCAGGTGGCATATGTGGAGAAGCGGAAACCGCGGTGGTGATCGAATTTTTCCACGGCCTTCATCAGTCCCAGATTCCCCTCCTGGACGAGGTCGAGGAACGGGATGCCGCGTCCGATGAACCGTTTGGCGATGCTGACCACCAGGCGTGTGTTGGCTTTGATGAGTTTTTCGCGCGCTTCCATGCCGACCTGGAGGATTGGTTCGATGCGGCGGCATTTTTCTGCGGTTTGCGCGTCCCTCGCTTCGAGACTCTTTCGGGCGGTGCGCGCGTTCTCGATGCGGATTGCCAGTTCGAGTTCCTCCTCCATGGTGAGAAGGGGAACGCGCGCCATTTCCCTGAGGTACAGGTCCACAGGGTCGTCGCTGGCGAAAAATTCTTCGATGGGCGAGTCCGCTGCGGGGTCGTTTGAGGCGTTCGGCTCGGCGGTGTCGAGGATGTCCACGCCGCGGCGTCGCATGGCAGAAAGCAAAACGCGCAGGCGGTCTAAATCCTGCGCGGCGTCTGGATAGGCTTCGATGAGGTCGTCGGTGGTCAGATAGCCCTGCAAGCCAGCCTTTTCGAGCAGTGTCTCGAGCGCATTGTGCGTGGGCGTTGAATGGCTGGGCATGGGGCTCCGATGTCAGTTTTTGAGCAGGTCTTTGAGAGATGCGAATGGAGAGTCGTTCGAATCGGCGCGGTGGCCGCAATCTTTTTGGTTGAGGTCCTGACCGCAGATGGGGCAGAGGCCTTTGCAGTCTGGTTTGCAGATGGGATTGATCGGGACTTCGGTGAGGGCGTAATCGCGGATGATGGGAGCGAGATCGATCTGCGCGTCGTCGGGGAGGAGCAGACCCGAGTCGGTCATGAACTTTTCGTTGAACGCGTACAACTCGGTCATTTCCCAGTGGACGGTGTGTTCGAACTCGCGGAGGCAGCGCACACATTCGACATTGAATGTGGCCGTGAATTTGCCCGTCAGGAGCAATCCCTGCGGGGTGCGGCCGACGATGGCGCTTCCGTGGAGATTGTGCAGTTCGAGATCGTCCGCGACCTTGATCGTGTTGTAGTCGAACGGAAATTCGTTGCTGAAGCCCACGTCGTTGTTGACGATGAAGCCAACGTTGATGCGGAAGGGTTTGCGAGGGTTTGTCATGGGTGGGAGGAAATCCGAATATTTTGCTTTCGGAAAATGGTGCAAAACAAGTGGAGGCTGGCCGACTTTAGATCTTTCTGTCTACCACGTATCTTGCCAGGTCTTCCAGCGCCTGCTTTTCGACGCCGTTTTCGAATTGGGCAATGTGGGCGATGGCGCGGTCCACACATTGTTCCGCTTCGCGCATGGCCTTGTGGATGGCGTCGCTGGTGCGGATGGACTGGACGAGGCGTTCCATACGCTCGTGATCGCCCCAGCCTCCCGCGGCGAGCGAACGGACATCGGGATGATCGGGGTTCATTTCTGCAAAGTAGATGGCGGGGAGGGTGACGAGTCCCTGCAGGAGGTCGGAACCGAGCGGCTTACCGACGGCAGACTGGTCGCCTGTGAAGTCGAGCAGGTCATCCACGATCTGGAAGGCCATTCCAAGTTCGTATCCGAATTTGCGGAGCGATTCGATTGTGGCGGTATTCTCCGTGCTGATCATGGCGCCGGCGTGGGTGGCCATTTCGAACAGCGAGGCGGTCTTGGCGTAAATGCGCTGATAGTAATTATCGCGGTTGATCACCCCGCGCGCTGAGAACAATTGGGTCAGTTCGCCGTTGACGATGACAGCCAGCGTCTCGGCGAACAGCCTCATTACGGACAGATGGTCCACGTCAGCGGCCAATTTGGCGGCGCGCGCGAAGAGGAAGTCGCCTGTCAGGACTGTGGCCGCGGACGACCAGCGTGCGTTCAATGTCTCCGCGCCGCGGCGCAGGAGCGCGCCGTCAATCAGGTCATCGTGAACGAGGGTGGCGGTGTGGAGCAGTTCCACGGCCGCGCCGAGGGTGACCAGCGGTTCGGATTTGTTGCCCAGCATGTTTCCGACCAGCAGGACGAGGGTCGGGCGGATGCGTTTTCCTCCTGCGGCCAGCAAGTGTTCCAGGGCGGCGCGCAGATCCTGGTTGCAGTCTGCACCCTGGGCGCGCATTCGATCTTCAACCAGCAGAATTTGTTCCTGGACGGGATTTAAGAAAGTCACGGTATTCAAAGGTTCACCACAGAAAAAGGCGGGCCGCGTTCTCTGTAGTCACGGCGGCAACCTCTTCCAGTTTTCGGGATTTTAACACGGCAATTTTATCAGCAATTTCAACAACGAAGGCGGGTTCGTTGCGTTGGCCGCGATGGGGGACGGGGGCCAAAAAAGGTGAATCGGTTTCGATGAGTAAACTGGTAATTGGCAATTGGTAAATGATGGAACGCTTTTGGTCAGCGTTTTTGTAGGTGACGGGTCCCGTCACGCCGATGAGGAATTTCATTGCGATGGCTTTCTGCGCGATTTCGAGCGTGCCGTTGAATGAATGTAACACACCAGGCCGCTCCGCAAGCGGATGGTTTTGGGACTTCAATTCCGCGTGCCATTCGGACAGAATCTCCAACAGTTGTTCGGACGCACTGCCGAACCAGGCATCACCCTCCTCGCGCATGTGGATGATGACCGGCTTGTTGACTTCCGCCGCGAGCGCGAGTTGCTCTTTTAGGACTTCCCGCTGATGAGCACGCTTCGCCTCTTCCTTGACCCAGTAGTGGTCCAGCCCGACCTCGCCGATTGCCACGATCTTGTCCGCAGATTGTGCGAGGCCCCGCAGATTATTTATCGCATCGGTATTCCATTCATCCAAATCTGTCGGATGGAAGCCGACTGCGGCGTAGATTTGCTCGTATTGTTCCGCCAGATGGATCGCATCACGACTCGTCTTCAGCGTGGTGCCAGGGACAAGGATGTGCGTCAACCCTGACGCGAGGGCGCGCTGGATCACCTCGGCGCGGTCGGTGTCGAATTTGTCCCAGTAGAGGTGGCAGTGGGTGTCGGTGAGTTGCATGGCGGCGTGGATTATACAGCCTGTTCGGTTGACTTTCGAGACGAGAAATTGTATAGTTCAGGCAAAGGAACCCGTCATGAAAAAGAAAATTTTCCTCTTTGTTTTCATTCTGGCATTCGCGGCCTTGATGATGCCATCTACTGTCCATGCGGACGTGGCTCCGCCCGAAATGCCGCCAGGCTCGAATCTTGTCCCTGGAGCGGAACAGACTCAGGTCCGCATGGTGGCGGAGACGGTGACTCTCGACGTCTCTGTGGACCCTGCAAACAAACAGAACGCCATTGCCCGCACGGATGCGTCCTTCACAATGCGGAATCTTGGCAGTGCGGAAGAAACGATGCAGGCGCGCTTCCCGCTGACGTTTTTCAATGGCAGCTCGGATGGCTTTGGCAGATTCCCTGAAATCGCGCAAATCACCGTCAAAGTAAATGGAAAAGTCGTCTCCACACGGCGTGAGATGCAGCCGTTTCTTGCCAGCGCCGCCTCTTTCAATGAAATGGAGCAAATCCCCTGGGCGGTCTTCGATGTGACCTTTCCGCCCGGGCAGGATGTCAGCATTGACGTTTCATACACCGTTCAAGCCTTTGGATATTATCCGTTCCTGGTTTTCAAATATATTCTTGAGACGGGCGCGGGCTGGAACGGCACCATCGGGTCGGCAGATGTGGTCGCCCGTTTTCCGTATGAGGTGAGCGAAAAGAACGTCTTACTGCAGGGTGGCGAAAATGCTGGTTATGGCGCGCCCACCGCGGGTGGAGTCGGAAGCGGAAACGAGGTCCGCTGGCGCTTTGAAGATCTCGAGCCAACATACGAAAACAATATCATGGTGACATTTGTCGCTCCATCCTTGTGGAATTCTATTTTGAATGAAACTGCCAACGTCCGCAAAAATCCTAATGATGGTGAGTCATGGGGACGGCTGGGAAAGGCCTACAAGGAAGCCGTCCGTTTTCCCAAAGGATACCTGCGTGACGACCCCGCCGCGTTGGAAATGATCGCGTTGAGCAGGGATGCCTACGAAAAATGCCTTGCGCTTTTGCCGAACGATTCCCTCTGGCATTACGGATATGCTGACCTGCTGTGGTCGCATTATTACTTTGATCTGTATTGGATGAGCAAGCCCGACACCGAAGGTTTGCTGCCAACCGCACTGTCTCACCTGCAAACCGCGCTGAAGATCGACCCAAACAACCAACAAGCGCGCGATCTGTTGGCGGAAATCAGTTACTCGATTCCCGAGGCTGTGAAAGTTGACGGCGACAACATTGACTATCTCGGCCTGACTGCTACGCCGCTTCCGCCCACGCCCTGGCCGACCTCCACAAGCCTCGCGTCTCCCGCGCTGACGGAAACGTCCATGCCAACTTTGAGTCCCTCAATCGCTGCTACTCCCACCGAAATGGTCCTTGTCCCAACCGCCGAAGCGCCGACCACGCCAAACCCGCTGTGCGGCTCGTCCGCTTTGATCCTGTCAATCGTGGCGGGAGGAGTGTGGGCTGCGCGACGCCAGAAAAGTTAAATGAAAACCGCCAGAGAAAAACTCTGACGGTGATTTTTTTACTTGATGCCTGCCACCTTTAAACCATCTTGCAAAATTGCCTGCACTCTGTCCGCGTGACGCGTTTCGCAGTAGACGCGCAGGATGGGTTCCGTGCCGCTGAAGCGGATGAGCATCCAGCCGCCGTCTTCGAGTCGGAATTGGAATCCGTCCACCGTGATGAGGTCGGTGACTTTCAACCCGCCGAGCGTCGCGGGTTTGGCGTCCCGAATCATCTTCTCGCGCGCGGCGCGGTCGCCGCTGAAGGCTGAGTCGACGCGGTCGTAAAAATATTCTCCGCCCACTTTGGCGAACAGGTCTTTCAATAACTCCGTCGGTTTCTTGCCTGTCTTCACCATGAAGTCGAGCATGTATAGACCCGCCAAGATCCCATCGCGCTCGGGGACGTTGCCGCGGAAGGCATATCCGCCGCTTTCCTCGCCACCGATGAGCGCGTTCGTTTCGGTCATCTTCGGGGCGACATATTTGAATCCCACGCCCGTCTCGTGGACAGGCACGCCGTAGATTTCGCCCAGTTTGTTGAGCATATTGGTCGTCGAGAGTGTCTTGACGATGTCGCCACGCAGGCCGCGGATCTCGAGTAAGTAATAGGCCAGCAGGGCATACACGCGCAACTGGTTGATGAACTGTCCGTTCTCATCGCCGATGCCGCAGCGATCCGCGTCGCCGTCGGTGATGAGCAGCACGTCGGCCTTGTTGTCCACCGTGGCTTTCAGTCCCACGTCAATGTTCGGCTGGATCGGTTCGGGACGCTTCATCTCAGGGAAGGACGGGTTGCGCGTGTTGTGGATTTCGATCACCTTCGTCTTACCGCCCGAAAGCAGGCGCGTGAACCAGCCCGCGCCGTTGCCCCACATCGCATCCACCACGACGGTCAGCCCCGCGTCTTTGATGGGCTGGAGATCGATCAGGCCGTCGCGGGTGAGATGCTCGATGTACGGCGTTGCCGCGTCGAATTTGACAATTTCGCCCGCCGCGCTCGCCTCGGCGTACTTTTTACGTTTTACGCTTTCGATGGCATCAGGAATACCTGCTTCTATTTCCTTTAGTCCTTTGGGATCGATCGCCCCGCCCGTCTCGTTGCGGACTTTGAAGCCGTTATCGGTTGGCGGGTTGTGACTTGCGGTGATGTTGACCGCGCCCGCGGCTTTCTTGTCCACGACGGCATACGCAATCACAGGAGTCGGCGCAGCCCCGTCGGTGAGATAGACCTTCAGTCCGTTGCCTGCCAGCACTTCGGCAACCGCCGCGGCAAAATGTTCACTGCTGAAGCGCTTGTCGTGTCCGACCACCACCCATTGTCCCTGTTTGCCGTGTTTCAAAAGGTAATTTGCAAATCCCTGCGCGCAGCGGCGCACGTTGTCGAAGGTGTACTCCTCGGCGATCACGCCGCGCCAGCCATCTGTACCAAATGTGATTTTGAAAGCCATGCGTTTGCTCCTGAAAATGATAGCGCGTGGATTATAACATCCGAAAAAACTCCGAGGCAGGACCTTGGAGTGTCAAATTTACGGCGCCGCGGTGACCGTTTCGGACGGAAGCGGCTCGGGTGTCGGGGTTTCGGTGAGCGTTGGCGCGGGACTGGGCGTGGCGGTTGCCTCCGTGATGTTCGCGGGCTGTCCGCTCATCAGCAATTGCCAGGCAATCTCCACGTCGTTCGCGGCGACGACGGGAAAATCGGGCAGGTTGCCCAGCGCCAGGTCCAGCCGCGAAACGAGTTGCTTCATCAGCGCGGGTTTGTACTTCGGCGCGTCGCGTTGGATCTCGGACAGTAAATCCCGCGCCGATTGCACATCCGCACGCGCCAGCCCGAAATTGCTCTGCGCCAGGTACAGCCGCGCCCGCGATAAAAGTTCCAGCGCGCGCGTGGTCGCGATCTCCTGTTTCAATTCGAAGGCCAGCCTTTCATCCTCATCCTGCACTTTTTTGTCGAGCGCGGCCTGCATCTCCTCCAATTTCGTCAGCATGGCGGTGTGCGCGGCGATGGCAGACTCGGCTTCGTCCACGCGGAGATTCGACTGGGCGAGCTGGGTCTTCAGCGCGGTCACTTGCGTTCCCAATGCTTCGATCTCCCCGCGTAACTCCTCCACGGCGGCGCGATTGTCTTCCACAGGCCCGATGAGATAACTCCGAATGGCGGGCGCGCCGTAGACCACCAGCGCCGCGATCGCGCCAAGGATGATGACCAGCGCCAGCAACCTGACCAGCCCGCGGAACACGCCAAGGAAGAACGCGCCGACGCGCGACCCGAACGACGGGCGCGGCTCCTGCGCGGGCTCCTCTTTGGGTTGGAACTTGTCCGGTGGCGATTGCTTGTCCTCCGTGACCTGAACGAGCGCGTGGTTTTCGGGCGCATCATCCTGCGTCTCGGCGAAAACCCGCGCACGTTCCAGCAGGCTGTGTCCCACGCCGTGTACTTTCAGGCAGTCCTCCTCGGTCTCGAACGGACGCGCTGCAATGAGGTTGCCCGCGATGGCTCGGGAGATGCCCGAAATTTTTGTGAGTGTTTCCAGGTCCGCGGAATTGAGGAAAGTTAACAGTTTGCTCATGGTGAAAACCTCTTTCTGATTTATGTTATTTTATCAGGGTTCAACCTGAGGTGCTAAAATTGTCTTATGACAGATTTGCTCGCCAATGCCAAATCCCAATTGCGACGACAATGCCGCACACTCCGCGCCTCGCTTGGCGAAGAGGCGCGGACGCGCGCCAGCCAGTCCATTTGCGAGACGCTCGAGGACTGGAGAATTTTCCAGCGAAGCGCGTCCGTCCTCACGTACATGCCCATCAAGGGCGAAGTGGATCTGACGCCGCTCCTGACCCGTCACCCCGAAAAGCGATGGGTTTTACCGCGCATCATTCCCGAAGAGGATCATCGGATGGTTTTCCATCCCTACGACGCGGCGCGGCTGGTGCGTCATCCCTTTGGAATGGCCGAACCCGCCGCGGACCTGCCAACGGTCCCGCCTGAGGCGATAGAGTTAGCCCTCGTCCCAGGACTCGCGTTCAATCGTCAGGGTTGGCGATTGGGATATGGCGGCGGCTACTTTGACCGCTTCCTTAAAGATTTTGCGGGCGTCAGCGTCGGCGTCGTCTTTCGGGCGCTCCTGCTCGACGAGGTTCCCCACGCCCCATTCGACGTGCCCATGCAATGGATTGTCAGCGAGGGAGGCCTCTTCGCGACGCAGGCGGTATAATCCGTCCCATGACTGACACAATTTACCTGGACTATGCCGCGACCACACCCGTGGACTCGCGCGTGCTCGACGCGATGCTTCCGTATTTCAACGCTTCGTTCGGGAACCCTTCGTCGGTCCACCGCTTCGGACAGCGTGCGGAGGCGGCTGTCGATTCCGCGCGGGAGACGGTCGCGTCCATTCTGAACTGCCGACCTGACGAGGTCATCTTCACCTCTTGCGGCTCCGAATCGGACAACCTCGCCTTGCGCGGTGCGATGCTGAAGGGACTCGAGCGCGGCCAAACCTGGCTTTTGACCTCGCGGGCGGAACATCATGCCGTGAGCAAAACCGCCGACCAACTCGAAAAGCATTATGGTGTGCAAGTGGAGTGGCTTCCTGTGGACGCACATGGCATGGTCACGCCCGGAGCGATGCGTGCCGCCGTCTGTGATCGAACCGCGCTGGCTTCGGTAATGCTCGCTAACAACGAGATCGGGACGGTCAATCCTGTTGCAGAGTTGGCCGTCATCTGTCACGAACGCGGTATTCTCTTCCACACGGACGCGGTGCAGGCCGCCGCGTATCTGGATGTGGATGTGGCCAAACTTGGCGTGGATATGCTCTCGCTCGGCGGCCATAAGTTTTACGGCCCGAAGGGTATCGGCGCACTGTACGTCCGCAAGGGGACGGAACTCATTCCGCACCTGACGGGCGGGGGGCAGGAGTTCGGCCTGCGCGCGGGGACGCAGAACGTGCCGTACATCGTCGGGTTCGCGGAGGCGATGCGTCTCGCAAAAGAGGAACGCGAGCAGCGGATCGCCCACATCCAACCGTTGCGCGACCAAATCATCGGCCGCGTGCTCGAGGAGATTCCCGACGCGCAACTGACGGGTCATCCTGACCAGCGATTGCCAAACCACGCCTCGTTTGTCTTCAAGGACGTGGACGGCAACCTGCTTCTGCAACTGCTCGACGCCGCGGGCTTTGCCTGCTCTTCTGGCTCCGCTTGCAAGACGGGCAACCCCGAACCGAGCGAAGTCATCACCGCCCTCGGTCTTTCCCGCGATTGGGCGCTGGGTTCATTGCGCGTTACGCTTGGCGTCAACTCCACCGCTGAACAAATCGATTCCTTTCTCAAAACCCTGCCCGCGCTCATTGAAAAAGCCCGCTCGCTGAAGTAAGTTTAGTAAATCACAGATTGCTCCGTCACTGCGAGGAGGGCGATTTCCCCCACGAAGCAGTCTCCTTGCCACACGGAGGGATTGCTTCGCAAAGAGCGCTCGCAATGACGGTTGTTGGTAGTGTTTCTTTTAGAACCGTGATTTACTGAAATTACCATTTACCAATTACCACTTACCATTCTCTACTCTCTGTTCTCTACTCTCTACCATGATCAAAGTTGTCGTTGCCATGTCTGGAGGCGTAGACTCCTCCGTCGCCGCGGCCTTGCTCAAGCAGCAGGGATATGAGGTCATCGGCATGATGCTGAGGCTGTGGTCTGAGCCTGGCAAGGAAGATTCCAACCGCTGTTGTACCCCCGACTCGATGGCGCAGGCGCGGCGCGTGGCCGCAAAACTGGACATCCCTTTTTATGTGGTGGACGCGAAAAACGTTTTTCGCGAGACGGTCGTCCAATATTTTCTGGATGGATACGTGCGCGGCGAGACGCCCAATCCATGCCTGCTGTGCAACCGTCAGATCCGCTGGACGTTTTTGCTGGACCGCGCATTGGCTCTTGGTGCGGACTTCATGGCGACAGGGCATTATGCGCGAAAGGTGAAAGATGAAAGCGGAAAGATGAAGTTAATGCGCGCAGTGGATGATGCGAAGGATCAGTCGTATGTGTTGCATGTTTTGACACAAGAGAAACTGCAACGCGCGCTTTTTCCAGTGGGCGAGTACCCCAAGCCAGAGATTCGCCGAATTGCAGAATCGTTCGGACTGCCGACGGCTTCACGGGCCGATAGTCAGGATCTATGTTTTCTTGCAGGGGATGATTATCGCAATTTTCTCTCAAGGAACGCGCCCGCAATCAATCAGCCAGGCAATATCGAGACGCGCGACGGTAAAGTCATCGGCCAGCATACAGGACTTGCCAATTACACCATCGGCCAGCGCAAGGGATTGGGTGTCGCGTCGCCCATCCCGCTTTACGTCATCACGAAAAACGCAGCAGGCAATACGCTCGTTGTCGGCACAGCGGATGAACTCGGCTTCGCGGAATTGACCGCCCGCGACGTCAACTGGGTGAGCGGGGAGGCGCCGTCCGCACCGTTTCGTGCGATGGTCAAGATCCGCTACACGGCGCGCGCCGTCCCTGCGGAGGTGACGCCCCTCGAAAGCGGGACACGCTTCAAGGTCAGATTCGACGCGCCCGCGCGGGACGTGACGGCGGGTCAGGCGGCGGTCCTCTACGTCGGAGAGGAAGTCCTCGGCGGCGGGATCATCGTCTAGAAATTGCGTGTAGCCAGAATAGAGAGCGCATTCTCTATGCAGGATTTTCCTTGGATTATGAAAAACTTTTTTGCCCTATGACCATTCCATCCCTTCTTTTTGCTCTTCTAATCGCGCTGGCGCTTGGCGCGCTGTATCACTTCGTTCGCGGCGGGGAGGCTTCGCACTTACTTGCCTACCTTGTGATGAGCGTGCTGGGTTTTGCCGCAGGCCATTTTGTGGGACTGTGGCGTGGCTGGATTTTCTTTCCGCTTGGCCCGCTCAATCCTGGACCTGAGGTGGTGGGCGCGCTCGTTTTTCTCGCGCTGGCGGACTGGTTGATCCACCTGCCGCCGCGCGAGACGGACGATCAGGGGTGATTGAAAACCGCAAATCGAATCTCTGTTGATATAATTGCCCTCGAGAGGATTAATTTTATGGATGAATCCATCCGCCGAGTTAACCGTTCCAAGGAAGATGCGCGCACAAGTTACAACCGTCTCAGCCGCTGGTACGACGCGGTTGCGGGAAGTTCGGAAAAGAAGTATCGTGATTGGGGTTTGAAGAAACTATCTGCCCAGTCTGGCGAGAGGATTCTGGAAATCGGATTTGGCACAGGACACTGCCTTGTATCGCTTGCCCAGGCGGTGGGTCCTTCTGGAGGCGTGATTGGCCTCGATATTTCCGATGGGATGCTCGCCATCGCGCGGGATCGGCTGGCGGGGATGGGGTTGTCCGAGCGGGTGGACCTTCATCTCGGCGACGCGTCCCGTCTGGAGTTCATCGAGACCGAGACGCTGGATGGCGTTTTTATGAGTTTCACACTGGAACTTTTCGATAACCCGGAAATTCCGCGCGTTTTAAAGGAATGTTTGCGCGTGCTCAAGCCCGGCGGCAGATTGGCCGTCGTGTCCATGACCAGGAAGAATCCGCCCGGCCTGGCAGTTCGTCTCTATGAATGGTTTCACGATCATATGCCCAATTACGCGGACTGCCGTCCCATTTTTGCGCGACAGGCCATCGAGCAAAGCGGATTTGAAATCGCGGATTCCGACGTTTCGTCCATGTGGGGCTTGCCCGTCGGGATCGTGCTGGGCAGGAAGGCATGAAGATCATCTATATCGCCACCGGCGCCGCGAACATGTATTGCGGCAGTTGTATGCACGATAACGCGCTGGCCGCAGGCATGAAGTCCGCGGGCGCGGATGTCACCCTGTTCCCGCTTTACACGCCCATGCGCCTAGACGAGGAAAGTGTCGGCGAGCGCCGAATTTTCTATGGCGGCATCAAGGCTTATTTGATGCAAAAATATCCACGCCCATTTTTCGGGCGCGGCCTTTTATTAAAGGCCGCCGGCTCCCAGGCTATTCTGCGCCTGTTGCCGCGCTTTGACATCGGCAGCGCCGTTGACCCGGTCGCGAACGCCGAGTTGACCATCTCCATGCTCAATGGGGAAAGCGGTAACCAGCGCGAGTTATTGCAGGAATTTGTAGATTGGGTAAAGTCGGCCTGCAAACCAGACGTCATTCACATCACGAATGCACTCCTTATCGGCATGGCGCGCGAGTTCAAGCGCAAACTTCAAGCGCCCATCACCTGCGGCCTGCACGGCGAAGACATTTTTCTCGAAGGGATGCCGCAGCCATATCAGGACGAGGCGCTGGCGATCATTCGAGAACGCGCCGCCGATGTTGACCGCTTCCTCGCGATCAGCGGTTACTATGGCGAGATGTTCTCGAATTGGGTGGGATTGGACCGCTCCAAAATTGAAGTGACCTACCCGGGCATCGCCCTGGACGATTATCGGAATCTGACTCCCGACTCGTCCGCCTCCCGCCCGCTGACGATCGGTTTCCTCGCCCGCTTCGTCCCTGAAAAAGGCCTGCACCTGCTTCTGGATGCCTTTATCTCGCTGGCGCGCACCGGCGAATTCCCGAACCTGCGCCTGCTTGCCGGTGGATATGTCAGCCGCGCCTACCAAACCTATCTTGACGGGATTCGAAAAAAAATAAAGGAACACGGGCTCGAGGAGCGCGTCAAACTCCTGGGGACGTTGGAGCGCGCCGACAAACTGAATCTCTTCCGCCAGATTGACGTTTTTTCTGTCCCCGCCCCTTATCGCGAGCCGAAGGGAATCTCAATTCTGGAGGCCCTCGCGGCGGGTGTGCCGGTTGTCCAGCCTGAGCATGGCGCGTACCCCGAATGGATTAACGAAACCCAGGGCGGACTCCTGCACCGTCCGCACGACAGTGCCGATCTCGCCGAAAAACTCGCGGCCTTATTACGCGATGCCGGGTTGCGCAGGCGGCTGGGTCAACAGGGGCGGAACGGCGTCTTCGAGAAATTCTCCACAGAGCGGATGGCCGCGTCCACCCTTGCTATCATGCGGAAATTGACGGAAAGACCGATTCCCTGAAATCAAGCGCGGTGGCTGCGGGAATCTACTGGCAGGAAAACGAAATGGAACCTCCCAGCGCCTCGCCTGCAGCGTTATACGCGGAAACGCGATAGGTGTAAGCGACCGTTGTGCTCCCGGTAAAATAATTCGTGTACGTTGTGATGTTTGCGCCCACCTCGGCGACCACCAAAGCATCGCGATAAATGCGGAAGCCCAGTTCGTTGTTGGAGCGGTCTGCCCATTGCAGGATGACCTGGAAGTTTCCGGGGATGCCGTTGTAGGCGCAGTCATACTGATACCGCAACGCGCCTGGCGCCTGGAGCGGGCCAGCCGAGGAGGTGGGAGCGGCAGGCGTGGTCACGGAAAGTTGGTTGACATTCCCGAAGGCGTTTGAAAACTCGGCAGGCACCCAGCAAGGCGTGGATTTTCCGATCTCGGTGACCACCCAATACTTATTATCCTCTGTGCGCGCGATCATTTGATATTGTGTGCCAGGCACCAGCACGATGACAATGGCATACGTCAGCCCCGGGCCCTCGCGGCAATTCGTGTTTGCGTCCACGGTCAGGAGGGTGGCGCTGGGCGTGCCTGTCGAGGCGGTGGGGGTCGCGTTTGGCGGGAGCGTGACCGCCTCTCCCGTTGCGGTGGGCGACGCGGTCGGCGGTTCCTCCTGTTTGGCGGTGGGCGTTGCAAGCGGAGCCGAGTTTTCTTCCGCCGCGGCGGTCAACGTCTGCGAGACGACGGTGGCGGCCTGCTGTTCCACTGTCAGGCCAGAATCCTGCTCGGTGGGAAAGTTGCAGGAGGTCAGAAAGATCGCGAGCAAACTGAGAGTGGCAATTATATTTTTCATCTCATTTTTCCTTGATCAGAGTTTTCGATCGCTCCATCTCGAACACATCCGTCATACGGACGTAACCGCCTCCGGCCAGCCTGCCCACCGGTCTGAGCGCGGCCAAATGGTAGAAAATGGATTGGTATGGAGGAGAAGCCCTCCAATCCCATCACTTCTTCTTCATAATCCAGCAGGAGTTTGAAAATATTCTCGTCGTAGACCTCGGGGCGGGCGGTCGGTTCTGTCAGCATGGGGGAATCTCCTCGTTCGCGGAAATCAAGGGGCAATCGTGATGGACTGGATCATCGCATCGAGGTTGGACAGCGTGGGAGCGAACCTGTCTGGCGTGGTGGCGTTGAGCAGGTTGACAATATCCGTGTAGTAATTGTTGAGCGCATTCTCGTTTTCGTAGCCAGGGAAGGGGATGCCGCCTTCTGGAACGTAGGCCTCTGGGTTTTCGTCAACCGCCAAAAGCGGATGCGAAACGGGCAAGATAGCAAGGATGTAATATTTGCCGTCGCTGGTCAACCCCTGAAATTGATAGAAGAGATCGGTGTTATTCGCGGTGGCAAAATACTGTCCATATTCGGTCAGGAACCGCACGCCCGATCCGCCCTGGAATTGGATCACCTGGATTTGCGCCGCGAACAACTGGCCCGCGTTGAATGACGAAATGTGGGGAAGGTTCTCCGCGGTTGGAGCGACGCTCCCATTCAGGATGGCCTGCAACCTGGCAATGCTACTGCTCGCACCCTCGTTGACCGCCATGTATTCCTGCGCGGGGAAGACGAGGATGCGCGGATCGTGGAAGGTATCGTAAAGCCTGTATCCATCCAACTGGAACTTGATATGTTCTGGCGCATTTTCCCACGTCCAATCCACCTCGTTGACGGCGGGCACCTTCCCTGCCAGCGCGTTGCTCGCCACATCCGTGGGCAGGATGAAACTGACGTTTTCAAAGGAAACCACCTGCCCGTTGACGGGCGGCGTGGGCGGGACGGACGTTGGCGATGGCGCGTTCGCTGTCCAGGATTGCATTGTGGCCGCCACCATTGTTTCCACATTTTGCGCGGGGGTGGCGGGCAGGGGCGTCTGCGTTGTCGCACAGGCCATTATCACTGCAAGAAGCAAGCCCAAAATTAGCAGTCTCTTTTTCATACCTTCCTCCCGATCTCGTTAAGATACCGATGCGTTCCACTTCCAATTCTACAACATCTTACGACAAGGTTACTCCGATTGCAGGAAGTTGAAAATATCGTTCATTTCACGCGCGCCACTTTGCCGCCTGTCATCTTTTGCAGGTCATTGGTCCTCAATTCAAAGATGGCATTGGGCGTTCCCGCCGCGGCCCAGACGGTTTGATACTGTAAAAAGTCCTCGTCGAGATACGTCTCCATCTTTTGCGCGTGGCCGATGGGCGGCACGCCGCCGATGGCGAAACCCGTCACCGTGCGGACGAAATCCGCGTCGGCGCGGACAATAGGTTCACCCGCGTATTCGGCGATGCGCTTCTCGTCCACGCGGTTCGCGCCGCTGGTCAACACCAGGATCGGTTTCTGCGAATCTTTTCCCTTGAAGATCAGCGACTTGACGATCTGTCCGAGTTCGCATCCCGCGCGGTTGGCGGCCTCCTGCGCGGTGCGCGTCGACTCGGCATGCTCGATCACAACGTAATCGTAGCCGAGTTCCTTCAATAGGTTTTGGATTTTCTGCGCGGAAGGGGAGAGTGGATTCATGCGGCCAAGTTTAACATAGGTTTGTTATACTCGCACCATGACCGACCCACAACGCCTCATCTACCAAACCGATGCCGACCGCTACGAAGCCCTCATCTCGCGCGAAGATTATCAGGGCAACATCCTGCGGACTCTCGAACAAATTGTCTCCGACCTCGACCAGCGCGTCGTCCTGGACCTCGGCGCGGGGACGGGGCGTCTGACGCGTCTCCTCGCCCCGCGCGTCAAATTCGTGCGCGCCTTCGATGAATCCGACGAGATGCTGCGCGTCTGCCGCGACCGTCTCGCCGTCAGCGGACTCGTCAACTGGCAGGCCGAAGTCGCCGACCACCGTCACCTCCCCGTGGACGACGCTTCCGCCGACCTCGTCGTCTCGGGCTGGAGCGTCAGTTACCTGGCGGTGTGGGGCAACAACAAGTGGCGCGCCAACCTCGAAAAATGGCTGGGCGAGATGAAACGCGTCCTGCGCCGCGGCCAGCCCATCGTCCTGTTTGAATCGCTCGGCACGGGACACGAGTCGCCGTTCCGCCTTCCGCATCTGATGAATTTCTATCCCTGGCTCGATGAAGTCGGATTCCAAAACACGTGGATCCGCACTGATTACAAATTCGAGTCGCTATCAGAAGCCGAAACTCTCGCCCGCTTTTTCTTCGGCGACGAGATGGGGGACAATGTAGTGAAAAACAACTGGGTGATTTTGCCCGAATGTACGGGCGTGTGGTGGAGAAAGATAAATTAGGTTGAATTCGGAATCCTGGGGCAATCTCTCGGCGCACGTGACGAAATTGCTGGAGGATGGCGGTTGCGTCAAAGTGGAGAAAGGCTATAAAGGCAAGCGTCCGCTCTCTACTCTCTCTTCCTAAACCCATTCCTCGCCGCCATCACCAGCCCAATCACGATCAACACGATGCTCGCGCCTGCAAATATCCACTTGATCGTTGAGACGATCGTCGTCAACCACGCCAACGCCGCAGGCTGACTCGGCCACATCGAGAGCATGGTCACGATGCCGAGATTTTCCAGCAGGTCGAAGAACCACGCGCCGACGGGGACCGCGTTCAATCTCTGCATTTTGCTGTCCGATTTGAATCCGCGCTGGAACAGCCACGAGATGAGCAATCCAAATGTCAGTGTGTAAATGATGGGATAAATGATGTCCACCGTCAATTCCACGTTGCGGTAAAAGGCGCGTCCAAACTCGCCGTAGCGCTTGATCATCGCGAACATCTTGTCGGGTGTGGCAAGGAACATCAGGTCCAGCGGTTGTTCGAGTCCCGTGCCGCTTTTCATCAATCCGCCGACCAATGGCATGACCAGACCCATGAAGAACATATCCAGCAACATCAAAACGAAAACCAGCCAGCCTTTGGCCCAAGCGTGGAACCTGTTCGAAATCCTGTTCAGCATATCTCCTCCGATAAATTTGTTTTTCATCACAACCCCGCGCGGCGTTCTCCGTTGCTCCATTATAATGACATCATGCTGAACGATCGCATTGAGGGGGGCGGCCTCCGCTTCTTCATGGATTCGGAATTTCATTCAATATTTGGCAGGACTGGCACATGACCAAATTTTCTTGTGTTATAATAGTTTCATAACGCAACCATTGTGGAAGGCAACTAATTTCATGTCCACAACCGATTTGATCGAAACCTTTTGGGAGACCATTCCTCCCATCTGGCGGCAGACGCGCGGACAAATCCGCGGCGTGGCCGCAGAACGCTTCGACCTGACCGTGGAGCAGTTCCAGGCTCTGCGGCGCATCCGCAAGGGATATGACTCTGTCAGCGCGCTGGCCGAGGAGGGACGGCTCAGCCGTTCACAGGCCAGCAGGGCGGTGGACGCGCTGGTCAACAAGAAACTGGTCAAACGTCTCACCGATAGCGATGACCGCCGTCACATCCATCTCTCGTTGACGGAAAAAGGCCAGCAGACGCTCTCTGGGATTTATGCCGAAACTGAAGCCTGGCTGGCAAAACGTTTCCAGTCTCTCGCGCCCGAGCAAACACAGAAGATCGCCCAAGCCCTCGCCCTGCTGCGCGATGCGTTCAACTCAAAACCTCAAGCGTGACCAACGATCAAGCAACCCAACTCACAGCGAATGAACTACCTATACAAACTCCGTTTCTATCTCAAACCCTACCTTTGGAAGATCCTGCTTAACCTGCTCATCCTTTTGATGATCACTGGCCTGTCGCTCATCGTACCGAACATCCTGAAAGGCGTTGTGGATGAAGGTCTGCTCCAAGGCGAGACGGGTTACCTGGTCAACGCGGCTTTGATCCTGCTTGGTTTGGGCCTGACGACTGCTGTACTCAACTTTTTTCAGCGTTATCTTTCCGAGTGGGTGGCCGCGCATATTGGCTACGATTTGCGCAACTCGATGTATGACCGCATCCAATACCTGCCATTTTCCTATCACGATCATACACAGACGGGACAGTTGATCACCCGTTGTATCGAAGATGTGCGCGCCATCCAGAATTTCGCGGGCGGCTCCATCATCGAGATCATCCAACTGGTCTTTGTGACCATCGGCGTGATGGTGGCTTTGTTCAGCGCGGATGTCAAACTGGCGATCATCACCATTCTTCCGCTCATCCCCATGGTGATGATGACCACCGATTTCGGCGACCGCGTGACCAAACTGTTCTACAAAGTGGACATGGCGCTCGGCGACATTTCCACGCGCTTGCAGGAAAACGTCAGCGGCGTGCAGGTGGTGCGCGCCTTCGCACGCGAATCCCATGAGGCCAAACGCTTCGAGCAAGTCAATAAGGCGTATTTCCAATCGCGCGTGGTCTTGATCGGTGAGTGGTCGAAGGTGATGCCCACCACCAACCTGTTGATCGCGCTCGGAACCATTCTCATTCTGATCTTTGGCGGACGGGAAGTGCTGGCGGGCACGATGTCTGTGGGCGAGATTGTGGCCTTCAACTCCTATTGGCTGATGCTTTCCGCGCCTGTTCAGCAACTGGCATGGCTGGTCAACGCGGCGGGGGAGGCAGGCGCGGGCGCCCAAAGGGTGCTGGAGATCCTCGAAACGGAACCCGCCATTCGGTCGCCGAAAGACGCGGTAAAGGTTCCCAATCTGCGCGGCCGCGTCGAGTTCTACAACGTATCGCTTAAATATCAAAACGAGAAGTTCATTGCCTTGACAGACATCGATCTGACCGTGGAGCCGAATCAACTCATCGCCCTGATCGGGCAGACGGGATCGGGGAAGACGTCGCTCGTCAATCTCATTCCCCGCTTCTACGATGTGACCGATGGCGCGGTGCTCGTTGATGGCCACGATGTGCGGACGCTGGACCTGGTGTCGCTCCGCAGGCAGATTGGCATTGTGTTGCAGACTTCGCTGTTGTTCTCGGACACGATCCGCGCCAACATTGCCTATGGCCGCCCCGATGCTACCGAAGACGAGATCATCGCCGCCGCGAAAGCCGCGCAGGCGCACGATTTCATTGTCAGATTCCAAAACGGCTACGAGACGATGGTCGGCGAACGCGGCGTGACGCTTTCGGGTGGACAGCGCCAGCGCGTGGCGATTGCCCGCGCCCTGCTGATGGACCCGCGCATTTTGATTTTGGACGACTCGACGTCCAGTGTGGACACGCAGACCGAGCAGTTGATCCAGGAAGCGCTCGACCGTCTGATGGAGGGACGCACCACGTTCGTTATCGCGCATCGTCTTGCCACTGTCCGCCGCGCAGACATGATTCTCGTCATGGCCGGCGGGCGCATCGTCCAGCGCGGCCGTCACGAGGAACTGCTGGCCGAAGGCGGACTGTACAAGGAAATCCACGATTTGCAGTTGATGGCTTACAAACCGTCCGAAGAGACGGAAGAACTTGTACCGCCAAAATTCCAACGCGTCCACGCGGAGAATGGGTTGGGGTGACCAGCGGATGTAAAACGGATAAGCGGATGCGCGCAGACCGCGGCCTGCCTCATCCGATTAGCCGTTTCCCATTTCCAAACTGCGTAACCACGTAACTACCAAACTATATGACAACCATCACTCCTCCCTCTTACATCGTTCAGTCCGAAGAGCAATACGATAAATCTTACGACCCCCAGGTGGCGCGGCGCCTGTTCGCGTTTGCCAAACCGTATACGGGCCGGTTGATACTTTCGATGTTTTTCATGCTGGGTGCGTCCGCCGCAGCCGTGGCAGGACCGTATTTCGTCAAACTCGCGATTGACAACGGTCTGACCGTTCACAATTACGCTGCCCTGCGTTGGATCGTCCTCGCGTATCTGGGTGCGGCCGTCCTGCAATGGATCTTCATCTATTTCCGCGTCAACATCATGGCGTGGGTCGGACAGGCCGTCATCTACGACGTGCGGCTGCTGCTCTTCAACCACTTGCAGGAACTCTCGCTGGGCTTTTTCAGCAACTACTCGGTGGGACGCGTCATCACGCGCGTCGTCAACGATGTGGAGGTCTTGCGCGACTTTCTCACCTGGGCGGTGCTGGCCATCACTCGCGATGTCTTCACCCTCATCCTCATCATCCTCGCCATGCTCGGCATGAACCTGCGGCTGGCGCTCATTACTTTCAGCATCCTGCCAATCATGGTACTGGCGACCATTTACTTCCGCCGCATTTCGCGCGCCGCTTATCGTAAAGTGCGCGCCGCCATTTCATGGGTCAACTCGGTGCTGGCGGAAAACGTGAACGGCGTGCGCGTGGTCCAGGCCTTCTCGCGTCAGAAACACAACTACGAACAGTTCGCCAACTACGTCAACCGCTATCACTTACAGCGTTCCGTCCATGCGGCGCGCATTGCCTCATTCTTCGGTCCCACCGTCGACGCGCTCGGCGCCATTGCCACCATGCTGGTCGTGTGGCTGGGCGGCGCGGCTGTTCTCGGCGAGCAGATTACCGCAGGCGTGCTCGTCGCGTTCATCCTCTACATTAACCGTTTCTTCGAGCCGATCCGCGACCTGAGCCGCCGCTTCAACGATCTCCAATCCACGATGGCGGGCGGGGAACGAATCCTGGCGCTGCTGGATTCGGAGATCGAAGTGAAGGACGCGCCCGACGCCGCCTCTCTCCCGCCCCTGCGCGGGGATGTCTGCTTCGAGAACGTTTCCTTCCACTATGCGGATGACCCGACCCTCGTGCTGGACGGAATCAACCTCGACGTCCACGCGGGTGAGACGGTCGCCCTTGTCGGCGAGACGGGCGCGGGCAAGACGACCCTCGTCAAACTCCTTTCCCGCTTCCACGACCCGACCGAAGGCCGCGTTCTCGTGGACGGCTTCGACCTGCGGACGGTGACCCAGCAATCTCTGCGCAGTCAGATGGGAATTGTGTTGCAAGACCCCTTCCTGTTCGATGGAACGGTCAACGAGAATATCCTGTTCGGGCGGCTGGATGCCACCGAAGCGGAAGTTGTCGCCGCGGCGCAGGCGGTGGGAGCGCATGAGTTTGTGAAACGCCTGAGAAACGGTTACCAGACCTCGGTCGAGGAGGGAGGCGTGGTGCTTTCGGTCGGACAGCGTCAACTTATCTCGTTTGCGCGCGCTCTGTTGGCCGACCCGCGCATCCTGATCCTGGACGAGGCGACCTCCAGCGTGGACACGCAAACCGGGCAAATTATCCAGCGCGCGCTGGCGACCTTATTCAAGGGACGCACTTCGTTTGTCATTGCACATCGTCTGTCCACCATCACCAACGCGGACAGAATCGTGGTCATCGAAGGCGGCAAGGTGGTGGAGCAGGGCACACATACCGAACTGCTCGAACTGAATGGTAAATACGCCGAGTTATATCGAACGGGGTTTCAGGAATAGAGTTAAGAGCCTATCCGAATATCGGATTGCAGACTTTCAGTCTGCCTGAGCGGGCGGACTCAAGTCCGCGCTCC
>DYKX01000151.1 GCA_020722375.1 Anaerolinea thermophila | reverse complement strand
CGTGCGCGTGCTTCCGCTGGAAGCGCTGACGAATCCGTCCGCGGGACATTCCACCGCGGCCCACGACGCGTCGCTGATGACCGCGCTCGAGATGGGGCGTAAAATGGGGCTGGCCCTGCCTGAATCGGTCACGGTGGTGGCGGTGGAGGCGAAGAACGTCTACGACTTTTCGGAGGAGTTATCGCCCGCCGTCGCCGCGGCAGTGCCAGCGGCGGTGCAGGCCGTACTGAATGAATTGAAGTCGTGAAAAATCGAAGGGGGTATAATCGCGCCCATGTTCAAGAACCGTAACCTTGCCATTTTATTCTTCAGCCTGGTCGTGTCCATGCTGGGTTTCGGCATCATCATTCCCATCCTGCCGTTTTACGTGGAGGAGTTCGGCGGCGGCGGATTGGAAATGGGCATGTTGATGACGATCTTTTCGGCTGTGCAGTTCATCTTTTCCCCCATCTGGGGCAGTCTCTCGGACCGCATCGGCCGCAAACCGGTTTTGATCATCGGGGCATTCGGCAACGCCCTGAGCATGATCTTGATGGGTTTTGCCACGAACTATTGGATTCTGTTCTCGGCGCGCGCCCTGGCGGGCATGCTTTCCTCGGCCACCATGCCTGCCGCGATGGCTTTCATCAGCGACAGCACGGACGAACGTCAGCGCGGCGGCGGGATGGGAATCGTCGGCGCGGCATTTGGGGTCGGCATGACGCTCGGGCCAGGGATCGGCGGCGTGATGGCCGATATTTCCCTGCAAGCGCCTTTCTTCTTCGCGGCGGGAACATCCATTTTGGCGATGATCCTGATCTGGCTGTCCCTGCCCGAAACACGGGCCGCCGAGAAACGCCCTGAAACCCACCGCCAGATACGCGGGCTGGACCTGGGGCTGATGTGGAAATCCCTTTTCGGCCCCATCGGGTTTCTGCTCCTTCTGGCCTTCCTGCACAATTTCGCGCTGACGAACTTCGAAGGCATCTTCGGCTTCTACGCGCAGAAACGCTACAACTTCGACCCGCCCACCATCGGGCTGGTCATGACCGTCGTGGGCGTGATCTCGGCAGTCGTACAGGGGATTCTGACAGGCCCCGCGACGAGGCGCTTCGGCGACGAGAACGTCATCAAGGCTTCGCTGTTCGCGAGCGTGCTGGGATTTCTTGCGATGCTGGCCGCGCCCGACCTGGGCTGGGTGCTGGTGACAAGCGGATTCTTCGTGCTAAGCAACTCCATGCTGAGACCTGGCGTCGCATCCCTGACCTCGAAGCGGGCGGACATCCCCCAGGGCGCGGCGATGGGATTGAGCAATGCCTTTATGAGTCTGGGAAGAATCGTCGGGCCGTTGTGGGCAGGGTATGTGCTGGATATAGACCTGCATTTCCCCTTCCTGACAGGCGCGGCCATCATGCTCCTGGCTGGATTGGTAAGCCTGTATTTTCTCAAGCCGCTGACGCAGACAAGAACCGAACCAGTCATCACGGATTAGATCAGCCCTCGCCCAATTCAGGGATCGGTTCGGACGCGGCGCGATGCGCCAGATAATTTTCCACCCAGAAGATGATGAGCGCAAGCCAGACGATGCCGAAGCCGATCAGGTGCGCGTGATCGAAAGGTTCCTTGTAAATGAATACACCGATAAGGAATTGAAGTGTGGGGGCGATATATTGCAGGATACCCACCATCGTCAGCGGGATCTGTTTCGCGGCGGAAGCAAACATGAGCAGGGGAACAGTGGTGACAATGCCCGCGCCCGCCAGCAGGAGATTGACCGTTACCCCCGCGTGCAGGAACGCACCCGTGCCGTTCCCTTCCATGACGAGCAGGTAGATCAGCGCAGCAGGAAAGACGATCGCCGTTTCAAGCGTGAGGCCGTAAAGCGAACCAAGCGGCGCAAGTTTTTTGACAAGGCCATAGATGCCGAAGGAAAACGCCAGCGAGAGCGCAATCCATGGCAGGCGGCCATAGACAAAGGTCAGATAAAAAACGCCGATCGCGGCAATGATGACGGGAATCCATTGCGCGAGACGCAGCCGTTCGCGCAGGAAAATGACGCCCAACAGAACGCTTAGAAGCGGGTTGATGAAGTAGCCGAGACTCGTTTCCACGATGAAGCCTGCATTGACTCCCCAAACGTAGACGAGCCAGTTAATGGAAAGCAGGACGCCCGCGATGGCATACATGGCTATCGTCTTTGGATGGAAGGCAACCGCGCGAAAATCCTGCCATTGCTTTGTCAACAGGATGAAGGCGATCAGGACGATGAACGACCAACTGATGCGATGCCCGATGACTTGCAGGGCTGGAACTTCATGCAGGAACTTCCAGTAGAGCGGAAAGAACCCCCAGATCGCGTACGCGCCGACGCCGTACAGAATGCCTTTATTCATCCAATACTCCAATGAGTGAGAAATCAAAGTACGTGACAGGATACTTCAATGGCGATGCAATGCCGTCAATAACACGAAAAGGAACGCAGAACTGGCGCGTGGCTGGGACATGTACGACATCCGCCCGCGCTGCCTGTGCATCCATGCAATTTCTAAATCAGGGGACGCTTGTGCGCCTCAGATTCGCGCTCTTCTCAACCTCAAACTATTGCTCACCACGAAAATGCTGCTGAACGCCATCGCGCCTGCTGCCAGCATGGGATTGAGATACCCCAGCGCCGCGGCGGGAATGAGGATCACATTGTAGAAGAACGCCCAGAACAGATTTTGCTTGATGGTGCGCAGCGTTCGGCGCGAGAGCCGAATGGCGCGCGCCACACCGCGCAAGTCGCCGCTCATCAACGTCACCGGCGCGGCAGCCATGGCCACATCCGTTCCCGTGCCGATGGCGATGCCCACGTCCGCTTGCGCCAGCGCCGGCGCGTCGTTCACGCCATCTCCCACCATCGCGACTACGTGTTGCGAGTTGCGAGTTGCGAGTTGCGTTTGAAGCTTCTTAACTTCAGCCGATTTCCCTTCGGGCAACACTTCAGCGAGAACTTCGTCAATGCCGACTTGTTCTGCAATCGCTTCGGCGGTCCTCTGGTTGTCGCCCGTGATCATCGCAACCTTCAAGTCCATGCGGTGCAATTCTTCAATCGCTTCCCTCGAGCCGTCCTTGATTGTATCGGCCACCGCGATAATTCCCACAACCCGATCATCAATCGCGACGAGCATGGCTGTTTTCGCTTCGCTTTGCAGACGCGTCACTTCGGATTGGATTCCGTTTAACGAAAATTCGCGCGTTTCCATCATTCTCACATTACCAACCGCGACGCTTCTTCCCTCGACCTCGGCCTGAACGCCGTGACCCGGCTCCGCCTTAAACCCGGCCGCTTCCGCCAAACTCAACCCGCGAGTTGTTGCCTCCGCCCAAATGGCCTCACCAAGCGGATGCTCACTCCCCTTCTCCACCGACGCGGCGAGACGTAACAACTGATCACTAGTCACTGATGACTGGTCACTGATCACTACATCAGTAACTGCGGGTTGACCCTTCGTAATCGTGCCTGTCTTATCCAGCACAACAACTGTGACTTTGCCCGCTCGCTCCAGCGCTTCACACGTGCGGAACAAAATTCCCATCTCCGCGCCCCTGCCCGAACCGACCATCACGGCCGTCGGCGTGGCGAGGCCCATCGCGCAGGGACAGGCGATAACCAGCACCGCCACCATGTTAATGAGGGCGCGGGTGAACTGATCATCCACTTGCGGCGCGAGGAAATACCAGCCAGCAAAGGTGAGTAAAGCCAGCCCGATTACCATCGGGACAAAGACGGCCGAGACCTGGTCTGCCAGTTTTTGGATCGGCGCCTTGCTTCCCTGCGCGTCCTCCACCAGTTTGATGATCTGCGCCAGCGCGGTCTCCTTGCCGACTTTGGCCGCTTCGAATTTGAGCAGGCCGAGTTTATTGAGCGTTGCTCCAATAACAGGATCACCTTGCTTCTTTTCTACGGGGAGCGACTCGCCCGTCAGCATGGATTCGTCCACGGTGGAGCGGCCTTCGATCACCACACCGTCCACGGGGATGGTCTCGCCAGGCTTGACGAGGACAACGTCCCCGACGCGGACGTCGTCGGTTGAGACCTCAACCGCCTCCCCGTCGCGGATGACGCGGGCGGTTTTGGCGCGCAATCCCATCAGTTTTTTGATCGCCTCCGAGGTGCGTCCCTTGGCGCGCGCTTCCAGAAATTTCCCAACTTTGATCAGCGTGATGATGACCGCCGCCGTCTCGTAATAGACATGCCCAGCGAGCCAGCCAAAAGTGATGGGCAGCGAATAAAAGAAGGCTGCAGAAGAACCCATCGCAATCAATACATCCATGTTGGCAGACTTGTTGCGCAGCGCTTTGTACGCGCCGACGTAATACTGCCAGCCAACGTAGAATTGCACCGGCGCGGCAAGGGCGAGCATCAGCCAATTGGTCCACGGCGCGGGGACGCGTGCCATGCCTTCCATGGCGGCCATCGAATAGAACGCCTCAGGCAGGAGGCCGAAATCGCGCGCCATCGCAAAGAGGAACAACGGCACAGTGAAGATGAGACCGATGATCAGCAGGCGCCGTTGTGTGTCAATTTCATGCTGGCGTGCTTTGGCTTCGGCGTCCTCCGCCTCGCCGCCGAGTTCGAGGGCCTCGAATCCAGCCTTGGCCACAGCCGCGCGAATCTCGGCCTGGCTGACGATGGTCGGAACATATTTCACGCGCGCCTTCTCGGTCGTGAAATTGACCTGCGCTTCAAGCACGCCTTCGAGTTTGCCCAGCGCGGTTTCGAGCCGCCGTGCGTCGTTATTGTCCGCGAGGCGCTTGATGACGAGGTCGGCTTCGCCCGTGGCGACGCCGTAGCCCGCGCGTTGCACGCGCGCAATTACCTCGTCGAGGCCGAGTTTGGTGGAATCAAATTCCACCGTCGCGCGCTCCGACGAGAGATTGACGACAGCCGTATTCACACCGTCGAGTTTCTTTAAGTTGCGTTCCACCGTTGCAACGCAGTTCGCGCAAGTCATGCCGGTGATGGGGAGGGTGAGTTGTTTGGTGTCCATAGGGAGGTAGACAAGTACAGGGGGGAGGTAGACAAGTACACAGGTACATAAAGTACACAGGACCAAGCAAAACTTGCTTACGTGTTTACGTATCTACTTGTTTACGTGTCTCCGTGTGTACATTTACAACGCGATCAGACCTTCAGCAGGATAATTGATCTCAGCCAGCAGCGCCTTGATCTTCTCCTCCGTTGCGGGGGCGTCGAAGGTGATGGTGACCTTCTTGCTGTCAACTTCCGCCTTCACCGACTGGACGCCCTGCAACTCGCTCACTTCGGTCTCGATCGTGTGGGTGCAATGGCCGCAAGAAATGGCGGGGACGGAATAAGTAACTATGGTCATGGGGATTCTCCTTTTTGGGGGTGGGATGGGGACAAGGTATACAGGTACATAAGTATACAGGTAAACGGGTTCGCGCAAGACTTGTGTACGTGTCTACGTGTGTAC
>DYKX01000150.1 GCA_020722375.1 Anaerolinea thermophila | reverse complement strand
CGGTCAAGAAGATGTTGTTGGCGGTGTATAACAAGATTTTCGGTTGGTACTATTCCTAAGTTTTGGATTTGCGAATCAGTTTCTGACAGCCAGCACGTTCAAAGTGTAAATTCGTTTCATGGTTGAATATTCCCTGCCAATCCCAACTCAGGGGCGATCTTCCGCATGGCAAGGATGACATTGGCGGTGTGTTCCCAAATGTCGATTCCGAACTCTTTGGCGGCGGTTTCCATCTCTTCGCGATTCGTCCCCGCCGCGAAAGCCTTATCCTTCCACTTCTTTTTGACGGAGGAGGCTTCCAGATCGTACAACGAACGCGACGGGCGGACGAGCGCGACCGCGGTGACCAGCCCTGTGATCTCATCGCAGGCGTAAAGCGCCTTGCGGCGGAGCGTATTGCGCGGGATGTTCATGTGGTCCGCGTGGCTGAGAATGTCCTGCACCAATTCCTCGCTGAGTCCGCGTTCGCGCAGGATGGGCGCGCCCTTGGATGGATGCCCCTCGAGCGTGGGATGGATCTCCCAATCGAAATCGTGGAGCAGGCCGAGCAGGCCCCACGTCTCCACATCCTCGCCGAATTTTTCGGCGTAGAAACGCATGGCGGCTTCCACGCACAACATGTGGCGGACGAGTCCTTCGTTTTTGACAAATTCACGGACGATGGCAAGGGCTTCTTCGCGGGTCATACGGGTCTCCTGGTTGGATATTTGGCAATCCACTTTACTGAAATATTGGCTCTGGCTCGCCCAGCACGGGGACAGGCTGATAGAACATGATGTCGTTGACGGCGCCTATTGTGGCAAGCACTTCGCGGAACGTCCAAACGGCGCGGGAGATTTTGCGGTAATACTGAATATCCGCTGGAACGCCAATCCCGTCCACGCCGAGCATGTTGCAGAGGTAGATGGCGCGGGGGAGATGGAATCCCTGCGTGACGAGGATGGCCGAGTCGACGCGGAAAATATCACGGGCGCGATAGCAGGTATCGTAGGTGCGCCTGCCCGCGTAGTCGAGGACGATATCCTCGTCTGGGACGCCGAGACTGAGTGCGTACTGCCGCATGGCTTCCGGCTCGTTGTAATCCACAAAACGATTGTCGCCGCTCATCAGCAGTTTTTCCACTTTACCGGCAAAGTAAAGATGAGCCGCGGTCTGGACGCGGTCGCGCAGGATGGGAGTCGGCGTCCCGTCACGCCAGAGGCCCGCGCCGAAGACGATGGCCACGCGGCGCGGCGGCACGGCGTCCACGGAAAAGGTGCGGGGCCTGGCATAGAGCAGAAGGATGAATCGGGGAAGCAAAAGCCCGAAGAGGCCGAGCAGGCCAAAGGTCAGCGCGAGAACGAGAAGCGCCCGTCCAGTCAATTTAAAGAACCTGGGTTTGGGTCGAGACATGGGGGATATTTTATCGCGTTATTTTCCCGCCAACTCCACCACGAACATTTCCAGCGCCATGTCGAGAGGCATGGCGCTTGTTTTTGCGGCCTCGTCCATTTTGAGCAGGCGTCGGTAAACGGCTTCGAGCGTCCGCATCGTGAACCGTCCCGCCTGCTGAAAAATTTTCCCCGCCACAAACGGATGCACGCCCAGCGCCTCCTGCACATCCTGCACCATGCCGCGCGCTTCCACGATCTCGCGCGCCTGAATCAGCAGCCTAAACTGGCGGATAATCATCGGGAAGATGGCGAACGCGTCCCGCTCCTCCAGCATTTTTCGCAGCATGGACTGGGATTTTTGACCATCGCCCGCCGCGAGACTATCCACGAAGGCGAAGATGTCCACCTCCGCTGTGGACACGCACACCGCCTCCACATCCTGGACCTCGACCGGGCGCGCCCAGTTGACGTAAGCCAGTACCTTGGCGATCTCCTGCGCGGCCTGACGCGTATCCGCACCGACTAACTCGGAGAGTTTGCTCGCGGCATCCGTTGAAATTTTTCCGCCCTGATTTTTCATCTCGTTGATGATCCAGCCTTTCATGTCATTGGGACGCGGGGCCATGAACGCTTCCGCTTTGGCGTCTGCTGTTTTCGCCGACCATTTCACCAGCCAGTGATTCTCGGAGCCTTTGGGCTCGACCGTTTCCGTCATCACCAACAATGTGGTGGATGGAATCTTGCCGAGGAATTCCCTGAATTTATCGCGCGGCTTGCCCGCTCCATATTTCTGGGACGGGTTGGCGAGAATGACAAGACGCTTGTCCGAGAGAAACGGCATCGAGTTGACAGCGTTGTTCAGTTCCTCGTCGCTCGTCAGGCGCGCCTCGAAACGCGAGGTATTCATACCATCCTTGTCGGTCTTCGCGATGATGTCCGCGATGCGACGGGAGATGGCGAATTCGTCAGTGCCGTAGAGGAGGATGCAGGGCATGGCAATCAGTTTTCAGTGATCAGTCATCAGTGGGGAAGTGTCAGAGGCGAAGCATCAAGTTTTAGACCTGTGTACGTGTCTACGTGCGTACTTGTGTACCTGTGTACATCACTTCGTTATCACGCGATGGACGCCTTTGCGGATGAAACGGATTTCGGCGATGTGCATGTTGCCGAGGTCCGCTTCGGTGGTGACGTGTTGCTGGAGCGAGGGCCCGAGTTGACGCGCGAGGGCGAAGCCCAACGAGGCGAAGAGCAGCGCGAGGGACAGGAGGGCAAGCCGCCCGAGGGTGGATTTGCGTCCTCGAAGCGGGAGCCAGGCGAAGGTCCCCGCGAGACCGACGGTGGTGGCGAGGTTCGTCCCGCAGCCAGGATGGATCGCCAGTCCGCTTTCGCCTGCGTTGAGACGCGTCCACGCTTCGTCTGCGGCGGCGCGCAACGCGTCGGTGGTCACGTCGCCGAGGATGAAGAAGCCAGTCGGGTTGGAGTGACCGGCGAGAGGTCCAGGCTGGGTGCGCCCCAGCACGTGGAGGGTGGCGTGTTCGAGGGCGTGGTTACGTCGGGTTTCGAGAATGAAGGGAAGGTCGAGGAGCATGGAATGATTATAAGAGAGAACCCAGGTTTTTGCGAGAAGCCTGGGTTCTTGATTTCTATGGGTTGGATTGTTCCAGCGTTTGGTAGGTCTGCAACAGGCTGACGAGGATCTCGTCGGTGAAGATGTGCATGCGGTGGAGCATTATGTCGAATGGGACGTTGGCCTCGCGATAGGCGTTGACGACCGACTCGATGAGCGTGTTGCGGAAGAACAGAAATGCCTGCGCGGCTTCGGCGTAACTGAGTTCGTAACGACGGGCACGCGAGGCGTATTCGAATCCGATGGCGTGCGCCTCGGAACCGGAGTTCTCTCCGGCGGTGGAAATGAAGGCTATGAGTCCCTGAAACAGGGAATGTGCGCTCTGACGGTATTGCATGCGCGCTTCATCATCCAATTTCTGATACCAGCCCTCGGCTTCGAGTTGTCCTTCGGCAATGCGCACGCGCACGTTGCGGACGGCGGTCTGCATGGCGGCTTCGGGTTCCAGGCCGCCGCGGCGGGCGTGCTCGGCCCACAACTCCACATCCGCGCGGCGATAACGACGATGTCCGCCCGGGGTGCGGTGCGCGGGCAGGATGCCCTTGTCGGTCCACAAGCGGACGGTGCTGGGATGGACGCCGATGATGTCGGCCGCGCCTTTGAGGGAGATGAAGTCTTTCATAGGTCTGATAGTCGGATGGTTGTCAGTACCGCAAGATTTATCTTGCACAGCGAGGCAACATGAATGTCCCTGGCACCGCCCGCCAGGGCAGGTGCGCGGTACTGGAACTAGTACCTCCACAAGTTAAAGTTGTAGGGCAAATTGCCAATTTGCCGAGCGCAATTTAGCAAATTGCGCTACAAGTTCACCTGGTTGCGGTACTAGTCGGAGGCGAGGGCGAGTTTTTCCTCGAAGGTGGGTTCGGATGCGCGCCGATGGAACGCGTTGACGTCAATGCGATAGAACAGGAAGGCGGCCATGAGCAACATTAGCGCTTCGATGCCGAAGACGATCAGGTAGCCGTTCAGCGCGGAACCTGTGACCTGCGTGCCCACGTCCGCGACGATGCCAGCGAGGAAGAGGCCCACCAGGCGCGAGAGACCGTTCGAGAAGCCCCACGCGCCGATGTAGAGCCCCACCTGTTCGGGGACGGTCAGGTCGAACATCAGCGAGAGATTGGCGACGGTGGAGAGTCCCGTGCCGAAACCGAGCAGGACGAGGCCCGCGTAGAAAACGCCCGTCGAGTGGATCAGTCCGCTGGTGAGGATGGTGAGGAAACCCGCCAGCGCGAGGAGGTTGCCTGTCTGGGCGAGGGCGCGCTTGGGGACGCGTCCCTCCAGCGCGCCTGCCAGCGCGAACGCCAGCAGGGTGAACGTCCCCATGATGGATACGAAGCGCGAGGTCTGTTCGATGGTCATGTCGAAGGCCTGCGCGCCAAACGGTTCGAGCAGGACGTCTTGTCCGAGCAGGGCGGCAAGGAGCAGGAGCAGGTAGACGAAGAAGACGCGCGCCACGGGATTGGATGTGATGGCGGCGGTCATCTGTTTGACGGTGTACGCTTCCGCGCGCGGACTTTGAGCGGATTCCCCGCCCGAGCGTGGTTCCAGCTTGAAGAGGCCGAGCAGGCCCAGGGTCAGGGCGGAGGCGGCGACGAGGTTGAAAGCGCGCGTCAGGATTTCGGGAGAGTAGGTCGGCGCGAGGCGGCTGAGGGTCAGTCCCGTCGCGATCAGGCCGAGGATCATCATCGTGAACATGACGGCCACCGTGCGGCCGCGTCCCTTTTCACCGGAGAGTTCGGAGGCCAGCGAGAGGTAGGAAACGGCTGAAAAGTTGTAGCCCATGCCCCACGCACCGAAGGCCAGCAAGCCGACGAGGATGCCGAGCGTGAAGTTTTCGCTGATGAGGATGGCTACCTGCGGCGAGACGGCCACGCCCACGACGCACAGGACCAGGCCGAGGAGGATGTACGGCGTGCGGCGATAACCGAGAATCGGATGACGGTCTGAGAATGAGCCGATTGCCACCTGGACGGGGGAGAGCAGGTAGGGGGAGATTGCCAGCAGGGTGACGAGGGTTTTGGCGAGACCGAGTTCGTGGATCATGACGCGGTTGAGCGTGCTGTTGATCGGGACGAGGGTCATCGCGACGGCGGTATGGAGGAGTCCGAGTTGGAGACGTTTGAGGAGCATGATTGAAAATTCTCTGCCACAGATTACACGGATTTTCACAGATGAATACGCGGTGGTAAGTAGCCGCCAGATGCGACGACGGTTCAAAACCACCAGACAACAGGGGTGATTGTACGGATAAGAGGAGCAAGGTCAATGTAGATTTTGTAGAATTGTAAGATATGGGGATGAAAATAATCTGAAAAGGTGACAACCCCCACCCCGGCCCCCCCATTTTGAAGAACAAAAATGGGGGAGGGAGAATCTT
Organism: Anaerolinea thermophila; assembly: GCA_020722375.1. Taxonomy (GTDB): domain Bacteria; phylum Chloroflexota; class Anaerolineae; order Anaerolineales; family Villigracilaceae; genus Denitrolinea. Next base: position 184 of record DYKX01000150.1, on the reverse strand, counting down.
CACACCTTGAAGATCAAATCCAGATACTTTTTGAGCATGTCGCTGACCAGCCCGCGCATCGGAATCGTGGACGCCATGCCGTAGACCGGGGCCATCGTCCCTTTTTCCTCGGGATGCGTCTTGACGTGTTCCACCGCCTCGCGCAGGTCGGCGAGGAATCTCTCCGCGACGCCAGGCTGGGTAT
>DYKX01000012.1:5201-31754 GCA_020722375.1 Anaerolinea thermophila | reverse complement strand
AAACTATGCCAATCGCGAAGATTTTGCCTCAGTACCGCAAGATTTATCTTGCCTCCCGAGGCGCAAAATGAATTTTGCGGTACAACCGCGCTATGATTCAGCGAGTCAACGAGTTGGCGAGACGATGTGCAGGGTCACTTTCCAAATTTCGCCAGGATGGCTTTGACGCGTTCCGTCAATTGATCGGGAGCAAAGGGCTTGAGCAGGTATTCCTCTGCGCCCACTTCCAGCCCGGTCTGGATCTCGCTCTCTTGTCCCTTGGCGGAGAGGAAGACCACGGGAATATCCTTCAATTTCGGTTCAGCCTTGATGATGCGGCAGGCATCGTAGCCTGTCATGCGAGGCATGCGCACATCCATCAGAATTAAATCTGGATTTTCCCTGGGAGCCAGTTGCACGGCCTCTTCACCATTGGAGGCGGCCACTACTTCATATCCGGCAAAACGCAGGGTGAAGGCCACCAGGTCTCGAATATCTCGTTCATCTTCAGCGATCAGTATTTTTGCCATTCTTGCCTCGTCCGGAGGAACTGGTTTGATGTGCGGGGAGTGTAAAGGAGAAGGTACTGCCTTCGCCCGGTATGCCTTTGCTGGTCATCCAGATGCGCCCGTGGTGCATCTCCACCAGCTGTTTTACGATCGACAAGCCCAACCCGGTGCCGGGGGTCGCCAGCACCAGCGGATGCTCGCCGCGGTAGAACCGCTCGAAGACGCGTTCCTGATCTTCGGGGGCAATGCCCACGCCGGTGTCGGCCACATCCACCTGCACCTCGCCGTTTTCAGGATGGAGGCGCACCTGAATCTGTCCATCCATGGGAGTGTAGTGATAGGCATTGTCCACCAGATTGTCGATGATCTGCCTGACCCGTTCCGAATCGCCGAAGACGCGCGGCAGTTCTTTCGGCGCTTCGAGGGAGATGGACATCGGTTTGTTCTCCTCCTGCGAACGGCGGAGAATGTCGGCCAGAACGTCTTCCGCCACGTCGCGCAAGTCCAGGGGTTGCGGCGCCAGAGTCACCCGTCCAGCCTCGATGCGGGAAATATCGAGCAGGTCGTTGACCAGGATGTTGAGTCGCTCGGTGTTGTTCTTGATGATCTGCAGGAAGTGCGACTGATTCTCGTTCAGCGCGCCCGCCGCGCCCAACAACAGGATGTCCGCGTAGCCGCGGATGGAGGTCATCGGGGTGCGGAGTTCGTGACTGACGGTCGCCACAAACTCAGACTTGAGGCGGTCCACCTCGACCTCGTGCGTGATGTCGCGGAAGATGGACACCGTGCCGAGAAAATCGTTCTGCAACATGACGGGCGCGAGGTGCACAAGCACGATGCGTTTGTTGTCCAGTTCGATCTGCTCGGCGTAACTGTCACCCGTTTGATAGGAAGCGGAATCCTCCGACCAGCCGCGGATGGTTTGCATCCAGGTGACGGCGGCCTTGCCAAAGAGTCCGCCAAAAGCATCCAGTGTCTTCCCAAGGATGTGGTCAGAGGGCAGATCGAGAATGGTCTCGGCAGAACGGTTGATGAATGTGACCTTGTTATCCAGACCGGTCACCAGCACGCCATCGGCCACGGCTTCGAGGATGGCTTGCGAGCGGCTGGCCTCTTCCTGCTGCTTGCGGAGCATGGTGCCGAGACGCTCGGCCTGGTCACGGATAAGTTCATAAAGGTGGGCGTTGTTAATGGCAACTGCCACCTGTCCCGCAATGGCCTGTACCAGATTGAGGATTTCGGGACTGAAGTGCGCCACCTTGCGATGGAAGACCATCAACACACCGATAACATCCTCGCCGACCATCATGGGCGCAACGATGCTGGACCGATGTTCGCGGGAGCCGGTCGAGACGCGCACCCAGCGTTGGTCCTGGTGCAGGTCCTCGATGAGCACCGCCTGACGGTTTTCCAGCACCCAGCCAGCCAGTCCCTCGCCGACGCGCAGGGTGATGGCGCGGCTCTCGTCCACGGCTTGACGCGTCAGATAGCCATATCCGGCGCGATAGTGGAGCATGTTGTCCTCGGGCTGTAACAGCATGATCGTTCCCTGCTCCGCGCCGATGGCATCGTTGAGAAGCGCCAGCGTGCGGTTCAGGGCGCGGTCCAGATCGAGGCTGGAGGAAACCTCCGTGAGGATGCGCAGGAGGGTCTCGGTGTTCTGCTGTTCGCGCTTTAACTGGGCGGTGCGTTCCACCACGCGCGCTTCGAGTTCCTCGGCCAGACGCTGGGTCTCGGCGAACAGGCGTCCGTTCTGGATGGCGACGATGGCCTGGTTCGCCAGTGTGCTGAGGATCTGCAGGTCATCCTGGTTGTAAACATTCGGCTGGTAACTCTGTGCCGAAAGGACGCCGATCGTCTCGCCACCGAGGTTCATCGGGACGGCCAAAATGGAGGAGGGCGTCCCCTGTTCTCCATACGTGACGCCGCCCAGCTCATTCACCTGTTTACTGTCGTGCAGAAGCAATGGTTCACCGCTTTCGATGACGTGTCCGCTCAAGCCGGTGCCAAGCGGCAAGTGCTGCGTGGGAGAACGCTGGTCCCCATCGATGAGATAAACGCCCTCGATCTCCTGGTTTTCCTTGTCCAGCAAGGCGATGACGAAGGCCTCCACCGGCATCAAACGCTGAACGGCCTTGTGAATGAAGACATAGATCTCTTCGGGATCGAGGCTGGAATTGATTTCGCTACTGACCTGATTAAGGACGGCAAAGCGTTCCGCCGTCTGGACAGTGGATTGGTAAAGGCGGGTATTTTCGAGAGAAATGGACGCCTGGTTGCCAATGGTGCGCGCCAGTTCGATTTCGTTCACGCCAAAGTGGGTCTCTTCGCCGCCGTGGACGAACATCAACATGCGCGTTTCGGCTGTGCCCACCGGCAGGATCATCAACCCGCGCGTATCGCTCCCCAGGAAGTCGCGCAGAGGGAGAGTCTCGTTTTCGAGGCGCACATCCTCGGTGGTGTACACACCCTGCAATTCGCGCATACGCGCGATCAGCGCCGCGTCGGGAACCGGGCGGGACAGGCCGCGTCGGACGCGCGGCAGGGTGGTCTTCAGGATGGCCTTGCCGCGTTCGAACGCGACCATTGAAACGCGTATCGCACCGAGGGCGTTCAACAATTCCTGCGCAGAAAGTTCGATGATCTGATCCGCATCGAGCAGGCCGCTCAAGGCAGAAGAATATCGGTTGAGCAGGGCCAGGCGCTGGGAACGCTGGTCCAGTTCGGCGGCGCGGTTGAGACTGTCTTCAAACAGGCGGGCATTTTCCAGGGCCACTGCGGCCTGCGAGGCAAACGTGGTGGCAACCTGGATGTTTTCACTGGTATAGAAATTCGCCTGCGATTTTTCGAGGGCGATCAAACCGATCACCTCGCCCTTCGCCATGAGCGGGATGCCCAACCAGGAGAGGCGCGGGTTTTCGAGCGTCGGGAAGCGCGGGTCTTCGCGCACATCTCCCACTGCCACGGGTTGTCCCGCCTGGATCATTTGCTTGAAGAGGGCGCTGTCCGCCAGTTTGACGTTCAGGCCGAGGAGCCGCTCCGAGTCCGGGAAGCCGCGGGCCGCCTGCACGGTCAACTGGTCTTTTTCACGCATCCACAGCGTGGCGGTATCGTATCGCAGGACGGGGGACAACTGGTCGAGCAGGGACGCGATCAACTCGCGGCGCTGCAGGCTGGACGTGATGGTGGCCGCGACGTTCGTGAGGGCTTGCAACTGCCCGGCGCGTTCCTCGGTGGCCTGCACCAGGCGGACGTTTTCGAGCGAGAGCGCCACTTGTTGCGAAAGCGAAACCAGCAAAGTTTCATCTTCGGGTTTGAAGGCGGCAGGCGTGTTGAAGTTATCCAGCACCAGTACGCCCAAAGTCTGCTCGCCCGCCATGATCGGGACAACGAGGCTGGAGACGGGCAGGCGTCCGCCGGTGACGCGGCGATAGAGCATCAACCCGTCGGTATTCATGGGGTAGTCGCGGGTCAGGTTCAACTCGTCCACGCGGCGGGTCTTGCCTGTCGCGAAGACCACGCCCGGCAGAGCCTCGCCAGCCGAAAAGGAAATTTGTTTCATGCCTTCATTATCGGCATAGCCTGAAACGGCACGCGGAACCAATCGCAGAGACTGGGCATCCCACAGCAATACCGACCCGGCATGGGCGGCGGAGATGACGCGGCGGGCGCTGTCGAGCAGGGCGCGCACAATGTGATCGGGATTCAATCCGCTCAACTGGCGGCTGAAATCGAGCAGGAGGTCCACTTCCTGCAGGCGGCGGCGCGTCTCACCAAGCAGGGAGATGTTTTGCAGAACCACGCCGGTCTGACGCGCGATCTGGTAATACACCTGGCGATCCTCGTCCGTGAGCCCGGCCAACGGTTCGGGTGAGACCGCCAGAATGCCCGCCTCGATGCGATTGCCGACCTTGATCGGCAGGCAGACCACGCTCTTGGCGCGCAGGCCCGAAAGGAGGGCGGCATCGCGCCACTCGTCGTTTTCTTCGAGTGTGGGAATGATGATCGACTCGCCCGTCTGCAAAATGACGCGCAGGGGATTTCGCTGACCGAACAACGCTTCGGGATTCACGCCCTTCGGCACGCTTCCCAGGACCTGGAGCAGGCGCGGCCCCTCGGAGGATTCCTCGGCGATGAGCGCGGTGGACATCCCCAACTGCGTCAACATTTCGCGGCCCAAAGCAAGGAGGGCGGACGGCGCGTCGATCTGGCTGCTGACCTTTTCGGCGATGGCCAGGCCCGCGCGGATGCGCTGGGCGCGGCGGTCGAGATTGTGGATCGAGATGGTCTGGTCGAGGTCCTTGCGCAGGAGTGTGGGCAAGTCATTTTGGGTGACGGAAAGCAATTGTTGCTGACGTTGCAAACCCGAGGTCAGGGAATCGATGCGGTTCTTCAATTCCTGTGTGCGGCGATGGGTGAGGATCGCCAGTTCGGCCTGCGCGGCAAAGATCTCCAGCGTATCCAATGTGGCGCGGTCGGGACGCAGGTTGTTGCGCGGCGCGTCCACGCTGAGCAGGCCAAGCGGCTGTCCCTGCGGGTCTTCGAGCAGGACGAGCAGAAAATCTTCGGGGTCCCAGGCGCTCTCGGCCTTTTTCTTGTCGGTGGCTTGAAGCGATATGACCGTATGCGCCTCGGCGGGCATGACGGGAGTTTGGTCAGCCGGGACAAAATAGGAACGCCCGATCTTGAACTCGGGACGAAGCAGCTGCTGGATGCTTTGCAACGGCTGTTTGCGCGAGAGCAGTTCCTGCAGGGTTTCATCGGGCATGCCCGCGCCTGCCACGCGCTGGAGCAATCCGCTTTCGGGTTCGTAGACGCTCAACAGCGCGATCTGGAACGGAGTGGCCTGCTGAATGGCGGAGGCAATGGCAAGCAGAGACTTGTCGAGCGGACGTTCGAAATTGGAGACGGAAGTGATCTCTGCCAGGCGCGTCAGGGCGGCGGCGCGATGCCGCAATTGCTCTGCCGTGATGGATTGATCCTGGAAGCGACGCGCGTTGCCGAGCGCGACCGCGGCCTGCAAGGCCAGCGTCTGCAGGGTATCGAGCGCGGACTGGTCGAAAAAGTTCGACTTGTGCGAGTGCAGGTTGATGACGCCCAGCAATTTTCCCTGATAGGCGATCGGCGCGGCCAGCGCGGAGCGAACGTCAGCGTGCGGAGGCAGGAGCAGGTCCGATTCGAAATCGGCGACAAGGATCGGTTCGCACTGGGCGAGAGTCTGACGCGTCAGCGAGGTGAGCGGCTCCTCGACCGGGCATCCCAGCCGATGGGTCACGCGCGGTTCGATGGCGTCGGAAACAGAGTCGAATAAGAGGATGGTGCCGCAATCGGCATGAGTCATTTGAATGCTCTGCTCGTGGATGACTTCGAGCAGGCGGGATGGATCTATCGAGGCGGTCAATTCGCGCGCCACGTGCATGATGGCAGTTAACTGGTCGACGCGGCGGCGCAGGGTCTCATCTGTCTGGTTGAGCAGGGACGCGCCTTCCACAGCCGCGGCCAGCAGACCAGCCGCAGTGGAAAGCACCTGCAGATCATTGGAATTGAAGAAGTCCGCCACGCGGCTTCCGAGCATGAGTTCGCCCACACTTTGCTCGCGCGCCAGCAACGGGACAACGACGACCGATTCGACGTGCACCGTTTCGATGATGCGGCGATAGACCGGGGAGACGCGATCATCCACGCTCAGGCGGCCGGAAAAGAAGAGACGCTGGGAACCGGTGACGGTGAAGCGATGCAATTCGCGCTCCCCCACTTCCATGCGCTCCAATGTGCGGGCGACTTCGGGAGATACGCCCCAGACCGAGTTGAGATGGGCGCGTAGTTCGCGGGTTTGATTGTCCAGCAAATAAATGGCGGCCACGTCCGCGCGCAGGAGGCCCGCCAGTTCCTGCACAGAGAATTGCAGGATCTCGTTCAGTGTGGCCGAGGAGGCCACCAGGCTGGCAATGCGGCGCAGAGACTCGGAACGCTGTCCGCGCTGGCGCGCATCCTGAACGAGCAGGGCATTGTCAATGATGATGGCGGCCTGCCCCGCGACAACGTTCGCCAGTCGCAGTTCTTCCACAGAGAACGGCGTGAGGCCGTTGCGATGATTGGATAATTGCAGATAACCGACCAGCCGTTCGCCCGAGATCAGCGGAATCAGCGCCAGTTCGCGCACGCTGGCAAGTTGGGCAATGTCGTGCAGTCCCAGCGCACGCATGGAGGGGTCGGCAGGCGCGTCCATGCTCAAGATGGGCCGCTGGTCTTGTAGAATGGCTTCGGCCTCGCTCCCTGGCTGGATCACCGACCGATAGACGGCCACCACATTCGAAGGCAGCCCCTGGAACGGCACCTGCCCTGCAAGCAGGTTTTCCGTCTCTTGATAAAGAAGGAAACCAGCCATCTCGACATCGAACAACGGGACGATGGTCTCCACCAAACGCGTGAATAATTCCTTCGGTTCCTGGATGGCGCCTGCCGCCTGTGACAATTTCGCCAGACCGCTCAACTCTTCCACCCGCTCCTGCTCGACCTGGAAACGGCGCGCGTTTCGAATGGCCACCGCGGCCTGCCCGCCAATCAATTGCAGAAATTCGGAATCCTGCCTGGTCAACCCGCTGGTTGTGATCTGACCGATCTCCAGTGTGCCGAGCAGTTCGTTGTCCACGAGAAGCGGAATGCCGATGTACGATCGGACAAGACCGGGCGTTTCATTTTCGTCCAGTCGGCCGTCGGGCGCAAAAATGGGACGCCGCTCCGATTTCAGAACTTCGTGAAAGCGTTCATCCAACTGACCGCGTTCCATCCGCACAGCCCGTAGCCCCGCATCGCTTTCTTCGTAACGATATATCGCCAGAGATCCCGACTCTGGCTCCTCCAGCTTGATTTCCATCACATCCGCAGAGACCAGCCGCCCCACATTCTGGAAGATGGCGCCCAGGGTGGCATCCAGGTTGAGACTCGCGGGAATGGTCTGGCCAAATTCGGAGACGATCTTTAAGATGGGACTGGAAAGCGCTCCGCCCTCCGCGCTGCCCAGCGACGCGCCCAGATCCATGCTGCGCAGGGAAATGAGCATCACCGGGTTGTAGCCCGGCACGCGATACGAGACCGCATCTGTGAGACGGCCATTGACGGAAAAACGTTTCTGTCCCTCGGAGGCGCACAATTCCAGGAATTCCTCCGACGGGCGCACGCGGCGCGCCAGGCGTTCCAGGTCGGGCGATTCGCCTTCTTGCAGTCCAAACCACTCGCGCGCCAGTTGACTCACATACTCCACGCGGCCGCCCATCTGGACGACAAGCACCGCGTCGGTGGACTGGGATTCAAATTTGTATTCGGGGGTGGAAATGATTCCGCTGGCCGACTCGCGGCGCGGCAGGATGCGTAAAAAGACCCAGAACAGGGCAATGATTACCAATCCTGCCAGGAGAAAGCCAAGCCCGAGACCAGCCTCAACAAACATGACGCGGTTGCCTCACATCTCATGCGGCAGCATCGAGCCGCCGCGCCTCGGCTGCCAGTTCCGTGATCTCGCGAATATCGGAAAAGGATTGTTGCACAGGCGAAACCATGCCCACCGCCAGCGTCATGAACGGGACCTGTGTGACGCCCCCTTCCGCTTTGGGCGCCTGCATGAATCCCTGCTGGCGATCCATAAAGTTGTAATGCGTCTGCACCTCCTCGGCGAAGCGCGCCTTAATCCGCTCGCGGATGGCATTCACCGATTCATATTTGGTGATGATGATGAAATTGTCGCCGCCCGCGTGGCCGATAAAATCGCTCGAGGAACCAAGTTCATCCACCACCTCGCTCAAAAGCATGGCGGTAAAGCGAAGCACGTCATCGCCCGCGACGAATCCATACACGTCGCGGAACGGCTCGAAGTGGTTGACGCGCAGATCGAGCAGGGCCCAATCCTCCTGTCGGATGATTCGGCGGAGTTGTTCCTCGATCAGCCGCCCGGCTGGGAGTCCGGAGCGGGGATCGGTGAGGCTCTCGCGTTCTGAGCGTCGGATGGCGCCCTGCACGCGCAATTTCAATTCTTCGATGTCGAAGGGTTTGGTGATGTAATCGTCCGCGCCCAACTCCAACCCTTGCAGTTTGTCACTGCGCTCATCCTTTTGGGTCAGGAAAATGACCGGGATGTGGCTGGTGCGCGTGTTCGTCCGCAACGTGCGGCAAACCTCATACCCGTCGATATCCGGGAGCATGATGTCCAGCACAATGAGGTGCGGCAGGGCGGTACGCGTCTTTTCGAGCGCCAGCCCGCCACGCGGCGCGATATCCACCTCATAATCCATGCCGCCGAAATAAATCTTCAGCATGTTGGCAATGTCGTTGTCGTCTTCGACAACCAAGAGTCGAGGTTTTCCCATACGAGCCTCCCAGAATTAGTTGCGCCCCGCCCGTCTGGCGTTGCGGCGCACGGCTTCGATCTGTTCCAAAGTGACTTCCTTCTCGAACGAACGGAATCCGCTCAGGCGGAATCCGTGCTTTCTCGCGATTGCAGAAATCTCATCCACGCGTTCGCGCGTGATGTGTTTGCCAAGCGTGTAATCTTCAAAGCGGCCTTCCAGCGTCAGCGCCATCGTCTCTGCCATGCAGGCATAAGCCTTGCCGGGGGGGAATCCGAAGTTAAAATGAAAATCAACGGGGCCTGGAACGTCTACCATTCCGCCGTCAATCACAAATATATCATCTCTTGCCGCCGCGACCATTGCAGAAACATCGCGAGGACGGGCCACGTCACAGACCACACTGCCCGGGCGCAAATGTTCGGGCTGGATGACCGCGTGGACGGCGCTCGTTACCGTCAGAATCAACTGGGATTCGGCCAGCGGGGACATGTCCGTGCTGACGAGAATCTCGGCCTTCGATACGGCTTCGCCACTCAGGCCACCGCCTCTCGCTCTGACTTTGAGCCGGGCGCGCAAATCCTCGAGCGCTTCGGCCCTTCGGCCGATCAATGCCAGCCGCCCCGCCTCTTCCACCAGCAATTCGGCACAGACCTGGCCGATGGCTCCTGTCGCGCCCACCACGGCCACGGTGGCGTTCGGCAGGGAGATGTCCATCAATTCGGCCGCGCTTTTGAGCGCCTCCACCGCGATGGCAACTGTGTAAGAATCGCCCGTCGTGACGGGGACCGCCAGACGGTCCGCGATGGAAACGCCCGCGTCGCCCACCACAGAGGTGAAGGCGCCGAGTCCCAGCATCTGCGCGCCGAGATTCTCCGCCATGCGTCCCGTCTGCACGATCTTGTTGTAGACGCGTCCTTCGGGCAATTCCATCATCTGACGCGGCGTGAACGGACAGGCGATCAGCCAGCCTTTGATTTCTCGGCCAGTGGACGCGGAAGTGATGCCGTTAATTTCGGAGAGGTAAACGGGAGGGAAAAACTGCGAAAAAAATTCGATCTGGCGTTCGCTCAGGATGCGGCCGAGGAAGGGATATTTTCGTTGCACATCGCGCTTGACGCTGATCGGGTGAATGATGAAGGCAAACGAGTCCATCACCAGGATTCCAGCGCCGCGCTGTGAGAGTCATCTTCGCCACGCGGGTAGAGTCGCCGATGCAGGCTGGCATTTCGCAACTTGTGATGGTCGCTGTCTTCGTAGCGGACGTCGCGGTCGATCACGCGCCGTTCCGAGGAGGCAAACAGCACAACGTCTGATTCGATGGTGCGCGCGGGGAAGACGATCATCCCCGAACCGAGACGGCAGTTGTGCCCCACGCATCCGCCCATCACGGGGCGGTTGGAATAATTCAATTCGTTGTGCCCGTCACGCGCCAGGATGGGAGCGGGGATGAGGTTGTAATCGGTAAAGGTACTGCCCGCGCCGATGAAGGTGTTGCGTCCAACCACACACATCTGCAGGCAGGTGTTTTGTGCGATCATGGAGTTTTCCATGACGGTGGTCATAAACAGGGAGGCGCGGAACGGCAGGAATGCGCCATCGCCCACGACAGATAGCATCAACTGCACATCCTGCGAGATGTTGACGTTGTTGCCGATGATGCAATTCTCGATGACCGCCCCCGCGTTGATGGTGACGTTATCGCCAATGGTGGTCGGCCCGTGAATGATGGCGCTGGGGTCGATGACGCAATTCTTTCCCACTTTCACCAGTTCGGAACATTCCAACACCTGCCGGCCTTCATAGAGGGCTTTGGTGAGAATTTTGAGTTTGAAGGCCAGGTCATGGTTGAGGCGGTCTTCAAAACGTAATCCGCGCCCGAACAGGCCAAATACAACGTCTGCAATATAAATGTGTACCCACGAGTCGATGGCGATGAGCGAGCGACGCGGCACCTGGTAGGTGAGGTCCCCGCTTTGATCAGCCATGTAGGTGGGGACGTGGTAGTAGCCCACCTCTTTTGGGTCGAGTGGAATGACGAGCGGCTCCACATCGGCCACAGGGCCATGAGGGTAATACCACAGGTCGGCCAGATAGAGTCCGCCTGCCAGGGTGTAGGAGGTGGAGAGAGGCAGGGCGTGTTCACGGAAAGCCGGGTCTTCGGAAGAGAAGGCGGCTCGGCAGGCGCGTCCCCTTTTGCGCGCGGCGGTGATGAAGGCTTTGATGTACGCGTGATCGAAGAACAGGTTGTTGCGATGTACGATCATCGCCTCGCGCAGGCGGGGCAGAGGCTCGTGCGGGACCAGTTCGATCTCGCGGGTCACGTAGGGTGCGAGAACGTTCCTCTGCCACAGCCAGAGTGGCGCATTCTGGATGCGCAGGTCGCGCGCCATTTCATTGAACGGCGGAATGCGGTTGGCGGCGGGGAGGATGACTTTCAGCATAATGATCAGGCCAGCGGCGTCAGGCCGATCTCGATGGTGCAGGTGGGATCGCCTCTGGCAATGCAAAGCGTTTCTTCTACATTAAATATCTTACCACCGCTCACCCAGTAAAGCGATTCCTGCAAAAGGCCCACGGCGAGGTGGCAGGCCGCATCTTCGGTGTGACGTTCCCAGCACAGGGGGCAACGCTCGATCACCCACAGCAATTTCCCGTCTTCTTCCTTAATGGAGACGCGTTGGTCGGTTTCCTGGTTGAACAACTCTGCCAGCGCCTGTCCGCCCATGCGGATCTTGGCGCCGAGCGGCAGGAGTCGAAACGTGGTCTCCATCAGGCCGATCTGCTGACCGAACTCGCGTATGCCATATTTGAAAGCGACGCGTCCCGTGCGGATGGCAAGGCCGCGCCCGCCTCGAGGTCCGTAGGCGTTTTCGAGCTGGGTCATCAGTCCGCTGATGGTGGCAAAGGAAACATCCATCTTCGAATCGAAGGGAGGGTAGTTGCCGATCAAATCGCCGCGCCCCGACAGGTTCAAAACATGATTCAGGCCATTTTTGCCGACCACTTCTTCCATCGACTCCAAAATGATTCGCCCCATGCGGTTTGGATAATAGAATGCAGTATCGGGTTTCATAAGGTGATATTCTCTGGGATCTTCTTCTTCAAGGGGATGGTGCGATGCTCATCCAGAAACATTCTGAGTTTGTCGATAAAGACCTGCGGCTCCTCCAACATGGGGAAGTGTCCCGCGTTCTCAAAGCGGACGATCTGTGCCTGTGGAATGCCTGCCTTCATGGGCTGCCACTGTAGTGGATGGACAACCTTATCCTTGTCGCCGTAGATTCCCAACGCGGGAACTTTGATCTGTCCAAGCATGGGACGCAGGTCGGTGCGGCGAAGTGAGGCGATGGAGAGCAGGAAGGATTCGAGCGTGGTCTTCGAGAGGTCACGATCCATCATTTCGGGGAAACGCGGGTCACTGCAGATCACTTTGGAGTAATAGTTCTTCATGAAAGCGCGAAACGGCCCCATCATGTTGAAAAGCAGGAAAGCATTAAAGCGGTAGCCTGCCAGTTTGAGCAGAGGCGCCAGTGAGGAGCCGACGATGGGTGAACCGACCACCACCACTTTGCTGACGCGTTCGGGATAGCGAATCGCCACCGACAGGCTGACCGTCCCGCCCATGCTGTGGCCGACCAGCGGGGCGCGAAAAATCCCCAGTTGCTCCATGAACTGTCCCACCAGGCTGACAAAGTCCTGCACGGCATAGGTATCGCGTTTCTTGCCCGATTCCCCGAACCCCCAAAAATCCAGCGCGTAGGTGCGGTAACTCTGTCCCAAAACAGACATGGTCTCCTGCCACAGACCCCAGGAGCCAAGCCAGCCATGCAACAGAATTACAGGTCGTCCACGTCCATAGACTTCATAGTGGACGATACCTTGATCAGTGGTTATCGATGACACAGAGATCTACGCCGGAGAGAATTTACCCACCGGACTCCATTTCAGCAAGGATACTGTACAGCAACTGCAACAACACTTCCTTCACCGATTTACGGTCGGTGGCCGTGCAGGGCAGAAGTTTGGTTTTAGCGTCCAGGCGCAGGGCGTGACGCATGTCTTCCACATCCCAGGCATCCTTCTTATCCTGCTTATTGGCGGCCACTACGTACGGCGTGGGCGCGTACGCGCGGAAGGTCTCGAGGATACTGCGCGCCTCGCGAAAGGTTTCGGGACGGGTGCTGTCCACCATCACGATGAAGCCGAGCATTCCCTCGGAAAGAATTTCCCACATGAAGTCAAAGCGTTTCTGCCCGGGCGTGCCGAACAGGTACAGGACCAGGTCCTCATCCACGGTAATGCGGCCAAAGTCCATCGCGACCGTGGTGGCATCCTTGACAGAGCGTTCTTCACGGCTGCTGATCTTGCGTTCGGTGGAGACCACGTCGATCTCGCTGACCGATTGGATGAATTCCGTCTTGCCGGCGCTGAAGGGGCCTGTCACCACCATTTTGACTGTTTGCATAATGAATCCTTCCATCCTGATTTACAGCAAGTTACAACGAGCGGATGCGCCCAATCAATTTGTTGACGAGGGATTTCTGCTCTTCGCGATTCTCGGTCGGGAACGTGCGCGCCGGGACGGGAACACGCGCACCCTCGGGGCGGACAATCTCCACCAGCCCGGCCTGCAACAAGCCGTACACAATGCGGCGCACTTCCATCTCGTTCATCTTGTTCGCGCTTCCGATCTGGCGCAGGGTGTTCTTGGGATTAATGTAAGAGACCACCCGCCATTCTTCCACGCTCAGGTTCACGTTTTTAAGCGGGCGCTCGGTGAACTTCAACGCCATATCGAGGCTGGGAATCTCGTCCTGCAACTGCTCCCACTCGCGCAACTGACGCGAACCCTCGATAATGAGATTTTCCAAATCCAGCCGCACATTGATACGGTCTTCGGGAGCCAGCAGTTCCGCCTCGAAGCGGAAGAAGCCCTCCACCCACGTGAACAGGCGGCGGATGATCTCGGTGTAATGACTTTGCAGGTTTTGCAGGATCTCCTCCTGCAAAACGTACCCGGCATTGATCAACATCAGGCCGAGTTCCTTGTCGGTCATCTTTCCCGCGCGCTCCATGATGGCGCGATACTGATTCACAGACAGTCGGTTGGCCTTGTGCAGAATCGTCGCGAGGCGGTTATCCTCATTCCCGATGCGGGCATACGCCAGCTTGCCATTGCGAAATGCAACATGCGCCTGCTCACTCGGCCCGTCCACCACCAGCGTACCGGTTTTCTGGGCCAGATTGATCAGGTTCAACAACTGGGTGACTGTAAAATCCCTAAGATTTCCGCGTAATGCCATTGAGCCTCAAGAAACCCCCATCATTATGGGGAGGTGGAAAATTATACTTGCAAGGGAGGGATGAGTCAATTAAGCCGCTTATCACAATTGTTGGGATAGACTACGGCCGCGCTTCCGCGAACACTTCCACCCGCGTCACGCGGGACCCGAGGCTGGATACCGTCAACTGGAACGGGAGACTCGCCCCGCCTACCCCCATCCCCTCCCAGCGGCGGAATCCCACCACGCGGCCCATCTCGTCGTACGCGATGGCCGCCACCCAGACTGTCTGCGCGGGCGCGGCATCCGCGGGCAGAGCCACCTCCCCGCTGACGCGCGCCGTGCGTCCATCCGCGGCAATCTCGATCAGCGGAACGCCAGGCGCGGCGGGAAGGTAGCGCGCGTCGTTGGGAGCAAGGATCGTGGCCGAGAGAATCTGTGCGCGCGGACGCGCGTCGAGGGGCGCGGGAGGCGGGAAGAAAACCGTCAGCGGCAGGGAGGCGTGCGGCGGAATCACGTTCAGGGGCGGAAGCGCGTCCTGCGCCGCGGCCACTCCCCCGTCCGCGGAAAGAAGCGAGAGTCGCGCCGAGAGGTTTTCCAGCGCGGAATCAGAGTCGTTCTGCGCGAGCGCGAAGCACCACATCCCGTTGTCGAGAGTCGGATAACAATCAATCTGCGTGATGAGGAAGGGAACGGGCGTGGGCGTGGATTCGCCAGTGGGGTTGTCTTTGTCGGTGGGGATGAGCAGGGCCGCGCCGACGGGCATGGCGTTGGGCGAGATGGTCGGGTTGGCGGCGATGAGCATGTCGAGCGGCACGCCGAATTTTTGGGCAAGCGCGCCCATGGTGTCGCCCGCTTGAATAATGTAGGTGAAGGGAGTGGGAGTGGGGAGCGCGGTTTGCGCGCCCTCTTCCACAGGGAACAGGGATGCGGTGGCGCTGGGCGTGGGAGTTAAGTAAGGCGTGAGCGCGGCACCCTGACCGCCACCCGGCAGAGAGGGTTGGGAAGCGCAAGAGGAAATAAAAAGTAACAGGAGCGCGCCAAACGCGAGAAGGGATTTGCGAGGCATGAGGAGATTATAAAGGGTTTAGAACATCACCCCGCAATCATACGGGACGAGGATCTCCTCGCTGATATCCACCGAGTGTGAAAATGACCTGCCGATGGTGTACGTCCGCCTGGAAAAGCCGCCCCACTTGGTGAAGACCACGATCTCCAGAATCGCGCTGTCTTCGGTCAACGTGACCGCCGGCTCAATGTTTTTCATCATGCGGACTTGCGTTTGCTGTTTGAGGTCCATCTTGTAACCGAAGTCTGCCGAATTAATTCTGTCCACGATTGCCGCCGCGGCCTCTGCATTGCAGACGATCTCGGTGTCGTTGTAGTTGGCGTGCCAGACGAGGTAAAACTGTCCAGCCATGATGTCCATCACGGCAAATTCAAAATATCCCTGCGCCACATCTTCGATTTCGAGATGGTCGCGAATGTTTCCAAGTTCCACGCTCTCTGGGATTTCGGACACGGAGGCATACGGAGGCTGGTCCGAGGGACGCGTATACAGGTAGGGGAATGCGCCCAGAAAGTCAACAGGGTAGATGTAATCCAACGCGTATCCATCCTGCATGGACAGATGGGTCAGCACATCGAAATAATCATTGACATCGAATTCTCCGCCCTGTTTGATGCCCGTTTCCATTAAATGTTCGGGGATGTCCGTTGGCTGGATGGCGGTCACCGCGCTGACGATTTCCGCGCAATCGAGAATTACCGTCCCCTCGCGCTCGGTCGGGACAAACAACTGACAGGCGAGGGAAATCACAAAGGCCGCGAGAACCAAACCAACGATTTGCTTTTTCATGGCGATCTCCTATCCAGCCAACTGTTTCAGTTCTGCCTCCCCGATGATCTTCACGCCCAAACTCTTTGCCTTCTCCAACTTCGAGCCTGGATTTTCGCCCAGCACAAGGTAACTCGTCTTCCTGCTGACCGAATCCGTCACCTTGCCGCCGTTGGATTCGATGAACGCCTTCGCGTCCTCGCGTGACCAGGCGGGGAGCGTGCCCGTGATAACAAACGTCAACCCCGTGAAAGCGCCCTCCTGCTTTCGGCCTTCCATCTTCTGCATTTTCGGCCAGACGCCCGCGGCCTTCAACTTCTTCAGCACTTCCTGATTGGCAGGACGCCCAAACCAATCCACGATTCCCGCGGCGATGTTCGGGCCGATTCCCTCGATCTGCTGGAGTTCGTCCGCGCTGGCCGTGGACAGGGCATCCAAACTGCCGAAGTGAGCCGCCAAATCCGCCGCGCTGACCTCGCCCACGCCGCGGATTCCCAGCGCGGTGATCAGACGATTCAAAGGACGATTCCGCGAATCAGCGATGGCCGCCAGCAAATTGTCCGCGATCTTGCCTGGCGGCTCCTTCTCGGTCTTGCGATCCTTTTTCGTGACCGACTCGAGGATGTCCTCGCGGGTCAGGGTGAAAATATCCGCCACGTCGCTGACTTTGCCCGCCTCGATCAACTTCTCGACGATCTTCGTCCCCATGCCCACGATGTCCATCGCGCCGCGCGAGACGAAGTGCTCCACGTTCCGCACCAACTGCGCGGGGCAGGCCGCGTTGACGCAATACCACGCCACCTCGCCTTCGAAATGCTCCACGGGCTGGCCGCAGGCAGGACAAACGCTCGGCGGCTGGTAGATTTTTTCCGTGCCTGTGCGCGCGTCCACGACGGGGCCGATCACGTACGGAATCACCTCGCCCGCGCGTTTGACGAGCACGCGGTCGCCCACACGGATATCCTTCTCTTTGATGTAATCGAAGTTGTGCAGGGTGGCGTTCTTGACGATCACGCCGTTGATCTCGACCGCTTCGAGAACGGCCTTGGGGGTAAGCACGCCCGTCCGCCCGACTTCCACGTCAATGCCCAGCAAAGTGGTCGTCACTTCGCGCGCGGGGAATTTGAACGCGATCGCGCCGCGCGGGTCCTTGCCCACGAAACCCAGTTCCGCCGCGAGAGTCAGATCGTCTATTTTGATGACCATCCCGTCGGCTTCGTAAGGAAGGTCATCGCGTTTCTTGTCCCATGTCCCGGTGTAGGCAATGGCGGATTCGATATCGTCAAACCGCTTTGCCACATCGGTGACGGGAAAGCCCAGGGCGCGCAGGTATTCCAGAATCTCCCACTGCAATGTCGGGACCTGTCCGCCTTCCGCATGGACAATTTGGTAAACCAGCAGCGTGATTGGACGCGAGGCGGTCAACTTCGGGTCCAGTTGACGCAGCGAACCTGCCGCGGAGTTGCGGGGATTCATGTACGTCTTCTCGCCCGCCTCTTCCAATTTCCTGTTGAGTTCTTCAAAATCATTGATCGGAATGAACGCTTCTCCCCTTACAACCAAATAATCTGGCGGCGTCACAGCCTTTTGCTTTCCGCTTTCTGCCTTCTGATCACAGTTCACTGGGATGCGAAGCGGAATGGATTTCACCGTCCGCAAATTGCTCGTGATGTCCTCGCCCACCTCCCCATCTCCACGCGTCGCCCCCTGAACGAAGAGGCCGTCGCGGTAATGCAGGACAACGGACAGCCCGTCAATCTTCGGCTCGACCACGAATTTCGCTTTCTCCACGCGGTCATCCAGCTTGCGGACGCGTTCATACCACGCTCGCGCATCGTCCGCGCCAAACGCGTTCGCCAGGCTGAGAATCGGCGCGGGGTGGCGGACCTTGTCGAAACGGTCGGCCGGCCTGGCTCCCGCGCGTTGCGAGGGCGAGTCGGGGGCGATCCAATCGGGATGTTCGGCTTCGATCCGCTTCAGTTCGATGTAAAGTTTGTCGTATTCCGCGTCGCTGATGACGGGATCGTCCAGCACGTGATACCGATTAAAGTGATAATTCAACTCGCGAACGAGTTCTGCGTAACGGGTTTTGGCGTCCATGAGATGATTATAAAACAAAAGACCTCCGGGAACCGGAGGTCTGGCGGGTTATAACCCAGCGGCTTTCTTGAGCGCCGCGGCCCTGCTGGTATCCTCCCATGGGAGTTGGATATCGTCACGGCCAAAGTGACCGTAGGCGGCAGTTTGCCGATAGATTGGGCGACGCAGGTTCAGGTCACGGATGATGGCGCCCGGGCGGAGGTCGAAATGTTCGGTGACGAGGGACGCGATCTTCTCGTCCGCGATCTTGCCCGTGCCGAACGTCTCCACATTGACGGAGAGCGGGTGCGCCACACCGATGGCGTACGCCACCTGGATCTCGCAGCGGTCGGCGAGGCCCGCGGCGACGATGTTCTTGGCGGCCCAGCGCGCGGCGTACGCGGCGGAGCGGTCCACCTTCGTGGGGTCCTTGCCGCTGAACGCGCCGCCGCCGTGACGTCCCATGCCGCCGTAGGTATCCACGATGATCTTGCGGCCGGTCACGCCCGCGTCGCCCTGCGGCCCGCCGATAACGAATCGCCCGGTCGGGTTGACGTAGATCTTGAGGTCCTTGTCCACCATGCCTTCGGGGAGTGTGGGCATGATGATCTGCTCGGTGACGATTTCGGCGATCTCCGCATGCGAGACATCGGGCGCGTGCTGGGTGGAGATGAGGACGGTGTCCACGCGCCTGGGCTTGCCCTTCGAATACTCGATGGTGACCTGGCTCTTCGCATCGGGACGAAGCCACGGGATGGTCCCGTTCTTGCGGAGTTCGCTTTGGCGGCGGACGAGTTTGTGCGCGAGGTAGATGGGCATGGGCATCAGGGTGGGCGTCTCGTTGCAGGCATAACCGAACATCATGCCCTGGTCGCCCGCGCCGATGGAATCCACTTCGGCATCGGTCATTTCGTGGCCGCGCGTTTCAAGGGCATTATTCACCCCCATGGCAATGTCACCCGATTGCCTGGCAATGGCGACCAGCACGCCGCAGGAATTGCCGTCGAAGCCTTTTTCGGAGGAGTCGTAGCCGATCTCGAGGACGGTCTTGCGCACCAATTCGTCAAAGTTGATCTGGCCCTTGGTGGTGATCTCGCCCAATAGCATCACGTACCCGGTCTTGGTGGCGGTTTCGCAGGCCACGCGCGAGCGGGGATCCTGCTCGAGGCAGGCGTCCAGCACAGCATCGGAGATCTGGTCGCACATCTTATCGGGATGGCCTTCCGACACGGATTCGGAGGTGAACATCAGTTTGGGGGAGTTCATGAAGGTATTGCTCATAGAAGATGGGTCTCCTTGAAAATGGAATTGCCCTTCCGGTCTCGCGAAAGGGCAATTTGCACAGAGGCGCGGCTGCCCTCTCATCTCCCAGAATATCCTGTCGGAATTGGCACCGTGTTATAGTCTCATCGTCTTTTGTCTTATAGTCTCATCGTTCATTTCTTACAGACTATCCGACTAATCGACCATCAGACTAAAACCGGTTGTCGAGGCATCATAGGGCCGGTCCCTCCGCCTCTCTGGATAAGAGTTGCCGATCGGGGCTTTGAAATTGTGGGCGCAGTTTACCACATCAAAATGGAAGCGTCAATTAAAAAACAAAAGGCCGCCGGGCATGCAACCGGCGGCCAACAACGAACGAGGAGATCAATTATCCGCGGCGCAACGGAAACCAACGCTGGGGGCAGAGTCGCCATACCAGCGATCGGTGCCCACCTGCGCGGCAGGATTGGGTCCCATCATGGTGGCGCGGGCCGAAACGCGGAGCATCATCCACGCATCACCCCAGTGACCGCCACGCACCACGCGCGAGAAGACATCCGCGCGAGAGACTGGGCCGGTGGGGTTAAGGACGATCCCGAGGTCATAGTATTTCGAGTCGAAGAAGTCGTTCACCCATTCCGCCACGTTGCCGGCCATGTCGAGGATGCCAAAGGGGCTGGCACCCGCCGGGTAACTTCCGACCCGCATCGTGTCACCAACCATCGAATTGAAGTTGGCGTACGAACCGTCCGGGCGCTGATCGCCCCACGGGAAGGTGTTGAGCGAGGGGAAGGCGCCGCGAGCGGCATATTCCCATTCCGCCTCGGTCGGGAGGCGACGACCAGCCCACTTGCAATAGGCATCCGCATCGCCCCAACCCACGTAAACGACGGGATAGTCCGCAAATTCGGGGTTGCGGAAGTATTCCGGGCGGCTGGCGGACTTGAGGACAGTCTGCTGGAAGGAGTGGGGAAGTTCACAGGCACCAGCCGTCACGCACAGCATGTACATGCCGTTGGTGACCTCGGTTTTGTCCATCCAGAAACCGGTCATGGTGACCTTGGCATTCGGCATCTCGGCGGTACGGGCTTCCGGGTCCACGCCACCGCGCATGAACGTGCCATCCGGGATGTACACCTGTGTCATACCATCTGCCGCGGCCACTTTCTCTGTGCTGGCTTCCGGCGCGCCGCCCTGCGGACCGGCGGTGGGGTTGACGGCTACGGTCGGGCTGGGAATCGCTGTGGCTTCCAGAGGAATGGGAGTCGGCTGCGCCTGAGAGGAACCGCCCAATTGACAAGCCGAAACCACGAGCGCCAGGACCATCAGTACAAAGTAAAGTTTTTTCATCTTTGTCTCCTTTTCAAATGTATGCACAGTATAAAAGTTGATGGGAAATTACCATATCACCCAAAGGTCATATTTTGGTGTTTTTTTATGACTTTCTGTGACCAAAATCGCCGTTTTTGCTTATAATGACCCTATGCAAAACACGCCCGATTCAGATAACCGCCCTCCCCTGCGCGTATACGTGGTTTGTGACCAAAGCGCCACCGCTCCCATCTGGGGATACCTGATCCGTGAAAAGGGATTGGTCGCCATTCTCGAGACGGTGGTGACGCGCGCCCTGGACCATACGCTGGAAGATATCCCCGACCTGATCGTCATTGACATCAACGCGCCTCACGCGCAACGCATCGAATTATGTAAACGCTACCGCGCTCTCAGTTCCAGCCCCATCCTGCTCTTTCTGCCGGCCAACAATGAGAACGAAATCCTGGAAGCCTATCAGGCTGGCGTGGACGAGTGCGTGGTGAAACCCGTCAGCCCGGCGATCTTTCTGGCAAAGATTCTGGCCTGGGCCAAACGCAGTTGGTCGCAGCCGATGAGTCCGCTTCGCACCGGACCGTTGAAACTGGACCCCGCCCATCGGTCCGCGGTGGCAGCGACGGGACAGGAAGTGCGATTGACCAACCTCGAATTTCGTCTGCTCCACCTACTGATGAGTCGCCCGGGCGCCATCTTCAAAGCAGACGAGATCATGCAGGCAGTATGGGGCATGGAAAAAGCAGACCTGGGCCTGCTGAAAAACGTGGTGTATCGCCTGCGTCGAAAACTGGAGGAGGAGACCGGCGAGACGTCCCTCATCCAGACCCGACCGGGCGGATACAGTTTTCTCGATCAGTGATGGAGGCGATTGATCTGGGAAGGCGTTCCATGAGGCGGGTATAATTTTTCCAAAAGAGGCACCCATGAGCAAATATCACACAGGCACGGAAGAGTTCCGCGTTAACGGCGAGGAACTTGTTGCGAAAATCGAACAACTCTTGCACGAAGGCAACGTCCGCCGCATCATCATCAAGGATAAGGAAGGGCGCACGCTGATCGAAGTCCCGCTCACGCTGGGGGTGGTGGGCGCGATCCTCGCCCCTCTGTTGGCGGCCATCGGCGCGATCGCCGCGCTGGCGGCAGAGGTGACCGTTGTCGTGGAAAAGAAGACCGACGAATGACGCGCGGCTACAACTTGACATCCCAGCCGCCGACGGCGAATCAACGCCTGCCCGAAACCACGCGTGACGAGGAGTGGATTCGGGGATTCTTACGCGTCGCCCAGATCGGACGCGTCGCCTCCGCGTGGGACGACCAGCCGTTCGTCACGCCGACGATGTTCTGGTATGACGAGGCGAATCAGCGCGTCATCTTCCACTCCAACCTGGCGGGACGCATCCGCGCCAACCTCGAGCGGAATCCGAAAGCCTGTCTCGAAGCCAGCGAGATGGGACGCCTGCTCCCCTCGAATGTGGCGCTGGAGTTTTCGGTGCAATATCGGAGCGTGATGGTCTTCGGGACGGTTCGCATCCTCGAAGCGGACGAGGAGAAACGCGTCGCGTTGGCTGGCCTGCTCCAGAAATATTTCCCAAAAATGGAAGCGGGGCGCGAATATCGTCCCATCACGGACAAGGAATTGAAGCGGACGTCGGTCTATGAAATGAAGATCGAATCGTGGAGCGGAAAAGAGAACTGGAACGAACGCGCCGAGCAATCGGACGAGTGGCCCGCGCTGGAGGAGAAGTTTTTCATTTAATGCCTTGTACACGGATTTCACGGATTGGACGGAATCGCACGGATTTTTTATTTTTTTAAAAATCCGTGTTCGTCCGTAAAATCCGCGTAGTCCGTGTACAGGTTTTCATTTCGCGAAGTCCCAAAACGCGAGGGCAGATTGTTCGATGGCCGCGGCCAGTTTCAGGTCGTTGGTGGGAGTCTCCCCAGGGTAGCCGAAGATGAGGATGAGGTAGGTGTGCGAGTCCCACGTCACGATGGCGGCGTCGCCAATGACGAGGCGCTCGTCGGTGATGGTGCCGCGCTTGTTGTAGATTTTCCCGTCCGCAGGGAGCAGGGAGCGCAAGACGCCGAGGCGCGTGTCGTCGTTGGGCGTGTATTCCGACATCCAATCGAGGATCATCTGCCGCGCTTCTGGTTGGATGAACTCGCCTTGATATAAACCCGCGAAGAGACGCGCGATCTCGTCCAATGGCGCGGCGCGGCGGAAAACGTTGACGTTGGGCGCGCCCCATTCGGACAGGGTGTTTGCAATGTTCAAGCCCGATTGACGGACGTATTCGAGCAGGCTTTCGGCGGCTTTCTCGTCCGAGTTGACAAGCATGTCGTGGAGGGCTTCGGAGAGGAGGAATCCGTTTCCGTGGGATTCGAGGTAGGAGGGCAATTCGTCCGCGGGGATGCCTTTGGCTTCGAGGCTCTTGAACAGCAGCATCGCGATGGGGACTTTGACCACCGAGGCGATGTGGACCGCGTCGGCGCCGAGACGCGAGTAGACGACGCGCCCCGCCTCGAGGTCCAGAATGACCGAATGCCATTCGCCGCCCGCGTCCGCGAAGATGGAGTCCAATTTATCGGCGAGTTGAAGTTCAGCGGAGGAGAAATCCTGCACGGGGGTTTTGAAGCGCCAGACTTCGAATCCGCCGTAGCCGGTGAGACCGATCCAGTTGTTTTTGGATCCGTCCGTCCACTCGTAGAATTGACCGACGCCCGGCTGGCTGGGATCGTAGAGCATCACTTCGCGGATGATGTAATAGTAGTTGGGGAAGGGCTGGGTGTTGAGGTTGGTGATGGTGTAGGCGCGTCCCTGTTCGTCCACGCGGGTGACGGTGAGGATGTGCTCGAAGGTGCCGCCCTTCCCCGCGTAGAGGTAGAGGAAATCGCCCGCCTTGAGGGGAAATTCCTTGAAATCGAATTCGTTCGTGGGCTGTTTGAACCGGTAATGCTCGAAGCGGTCTTCGGGAAAGGTTTTGAGGAGCAATTCCGCGTTGGCATCGGGACGCATGAGCCAGAAATCGTGCGGGTCCACGTAACGGCTGAGGAGGCCCGCCTCGCGCAGTTCGGCAATGGCAAGCGGCCCGCACATGTTGGATGGGTCGGGATAGATCATGTAGTTGATGCGCTCGGCCACCTGCCGGGCTTCTTCCTGCGTGGAGGCGAGGAAGGTTTGGGCGATTTGATTCAGGCGGTCTTTTTGGGCGAGGGTGAGGATGTCGGTGTCGGGAAGTTCGGTGGGGGCGGGAGTTTCAAGTTCCACGTTCCATGTTTCAGGTGTGGGCGTGGGAGTTTCAAGTTCCACGTTCCACGTTTCAGGTGTGAGCGTGGGAGTTTCAAGTTCCACGTTCCGCGTTTCAAGTGACGGGGGTGGAGTGGAGGTCTGCGCGGCAGTGGAGGCGGGGGTGCAGGAGGAGAGGAGGATGAAAACGAAAAACGTAAAACGCAAGAGGCGGGAGGAGAGTTTGGAGGAGGGCATGGGCAGAGTTTAACACGAAGAAAATGATTTGTCCCGCATGAACGGTCATCATTTCGAGTACTGGAGCATGCGGGACTTTTGTATATTTGGCTCCCGTTTTTAAACGGGTTCGCCGGGCAGGGAGCCAGCCAGATTTGCCTCGATGCCAGTTCATGAACTGACAATACTACCGGCAGAGCGCAAAGTTGTGCGGGGAAACAACCACCAAACGAAAACCGTTGTTGTTCCATTGATTGTTCGGGTGATTGTTGTTGCGAACATCCACGCGGGCGTTGTTCTGATTGTTGTTCCACGAGCCGCCGCGCAGACCCCAAGGCTCCTGCCCAATCAAACAGGCTATGCGGCCTGCTTAATCCATGCTCCCAACAGCCTGCCCATTTCCACCATCATGCGGGAGGCGTGTTCATATTGACCGATCTTGAACAAGTCAAGTTCTTTCGAGAACCGCAACCAAAAACGGATTTGTTCCAAACCAATATCGGCTTTTTTGAGAAAGGCCAGCCGCTCTTCGCCTTTGGATTTGCCTGCTGAAACAATCCAGTCCTGAAAATCCATGGCGGTTCGTTGAATGCGCTCGGCCAGCGTAAACCGATAGGCGCGTGGAAACTTCTGCACCTGGGGCAACAACCACAAGAGGAAATCATGCGTGCGGACAAAGAGGGGCGATTCGTTCATACGGAGACTCGCGGAATAGGTTGTCGAAGCATGGAGCGCGTCAATCCATGCGTGTCGCCATAACGGACATGATTGATCCAGCCGCGTATACTGGAGGCCAACCCGTCGTATGTGAAATTACCTGCCAGAGTCTTTTTCAAGCGGCGGCGAAAGGCAATCACCTTGCGGCTCTTCACGCGGCGATGGTCGGGAAAGATACGAAAACCCAAAAAGGGAATTCCACTTTGGGTTGAGAAAACCAGCGCGCTTTCTTCGTGCAACGTCAAACGCAAAGTTGCCATCTTTTGAAAAATCATCTCACGCCATCGGTAGAGTTGCCGCAGATCGTTTCCAAACAACAGAAAATCATCCACGTATCGAATATAGCCGTTGCATTTCAAGTCGCGCTTCGCAAAGTGATCGAGCGAATTGAGATAGACATTGGCAAGGAACTGGCTGGTGAGATTGCCGATGGGAAGACCACGCGGACGATTGGCCGCAAAAATGTCGTCATTGGGAAAGTAGGTCATGTCATATTGCTCTGACAGGACGCCCACGCCGCTTTTCAAAATCTGGTCGCAAAGCCAGAGAACATCTTTATCGGCGATCAGGCGGGCAAGTTCGGCGCGCAGGATGGCGTGGTCAATGGACGGGAAGAATTGCTTCACATCGCATTGCAGGAACCAGCGATATTTGCGGGCGTATTCGGTGGTTTTTGCCAAAGCGCGGTGCGTGCCTTTGCCAACGCGGTTGGCATAACTGGTGTCAATGAAACGCGGCTCCCAAATTGGAACGATTACATTGCATAGCGCATGATGCACCACGCGATCGCGGAACGGCGCGGCAGAAATGAGCCGCTTTTTAGGCTCATGCACGAAGAAACCGGCATATTCCTCAGGCTTGTAGGTTTTGTTGAGCAGTTCATCCTGTATTACGAACAACTGCTCCTCGAAATTGCGTTCAAACCCTGCCACTTGTGTTTTGCCACGCTTGCCCTTTCTTGCTTTGTAATAGGCAATTAACAGGTTTTCAAAACTATACACTTGCGGGTACAGATGTTTATATGTTTTCATTGCATCTCCTTTTGAATCTGAAATTTTCTTTAAAATTCCCGCCTTACGGCGGGAGGGCTGCGAACACAGAACACAGGAAACAGAATACAGAAAACAAGACCCTACTTGGGCGGGGAAACAACCACCAAACGAAAACCGTAGCGGCTCCATTGAGAGTCCGGGGAATCGCAGCCGCGAACATCCACGCGGGCGAAGTACTGATGGTGGAGCCACGAGCCGCCGCGCAGACTTCGCGCTTCAGGCCAAGGTGATCCCTTACCGTAAAGATTCGCTTGCCACTCCCAAACATTGCCTGCCATATCCCAAATTCCGCTTTTCGTTCGTCCAAGCGGGTACATGCCTACTGGCGTGGTACGGTTGATTCCGCTTTCGCTGATATTGGCGCGGCGCAAAACATCAGCCAGAACAGGGTCATCATTCGATTTTGGATTAGGTGTTACCTTGCCTTCCTCGTCCCATGGGAAGCGATAGTACTCCTCCTTTTCTTTTCCTTTGCCTGTCACACCGGGTTTTCCCAAACCGCCTGCGGCGAGAATCCATTCATTTTCTGTGGGCAGGCGGAACATCTTTCCTTGAAGGAGTTTCTTTTGCGCGGCGTATTCGGGAATGTCCATCCAATGTTCTGTCAGCCATTTGCAGAAGGCATTGGCCTCCCACCACGTAATTCCAACGACGGGAACAGTGCGTCGGGCAATGCCGAAGCGTGGATCGCTCCAGTA